>JBKEAD010000171.1:0-2136 GCA_047971915.1 Chthoniobacterales bacterium | reverse complement strand
GATGAGCAAGGCAATGTCGAGTTTGTTTTTATGTCTGTCGATTGGGAAAATGATGGGGTTGAGAATTTAAAGAAACTAGCCGATTCGCATAAGATGTCAGACCGCTGGAGGGTGCTCACAGGCGATCCCGATGGGGTTTTAGAAATGGCTGTGGCTCTCGGCGTGCAGTTTACAAAATTACCGGATGGAGTAAATTACGCTCACTCATTTCTCATAGTCGTTCTTGATGAGGATGGCGTGGTCGTCCACCAATGGAAAGCGCCTGAAGAGGGACCGGAACCCTCGCTGACAGCACTACGAAAAAAAAGCATCTCCAAATAATCGTCTTAGCCCGGAAAAATCACCAGACTTTGTGGCGAGGCGCAGCAATTGCTTGTCGTGACAAGGCGCGTGCAGCTTGCGATGCAGGGCTGGGTGATGTCACCCTGTCCAAAGAGCAAGCAAGCGCAACGCTGTCACGGTAAGGAAGGGCAAGCCGTAGCAGAATGTCTGGTGATTTTTTCGGGTTAGGGTAGATCCACAGGATCTAGGCAGCTTACAGAAAGCCGCGAGCGAAATTCCCTTACTCCCCGAACACCTAGATCGACCTGATAAATACTTTCTCCGGCGAGAGATTTCTTTTCACCTTCCGTGGCCGCGATGCTTACGTAAGCCACGTCCAAGTTTTCTCCACCAAAAGTAATCGAGCTCACTCGCGCTCGAGGAAAAAAGACCTCTTGCAGTTTATTGCCCTCGGCGTTGATTTTTACTAGACGACTACCGTCCCAGCGTGCGGACCAGATATTTCCATCCGCATCGACCGTCATCCCATCAGGAATTTTTTCATCCTCCGGCACGATATAAAATTCTCGCAAAGAATTCACATCGACCCTTCCATTATCATAAACAAAAGCAAAAATCTTTCGCCGACTTGAGCAAGTCCAATAAAGTGTTTGGTGGTCGCGAGAAAAAGCCAACCCATTGCTACAGCCCGTTCCGGCAACAAGCTGTTCCGCCGACCCATCAAGCCGAAAATGATATAGTCCGCCAGACTCCGGCGTTTTGCCAATGGTCCCCGCAAGCACACTTCCATCCGGTGCGGCGATCACATCATTAAATCGCGTCGCTCCAAGCATTCGCACAGAGCGCGTGGCGACAATTTCTCCATCTCGCAGCCAAGCCATATCCGTTTCTCGAAATAAAACGAATCCGCCTTCTTGCTCTAAAACAAAACCTCCGACCTGCGGCCCCGAATAGATTTTTTTAACCTCCCCTGTTTTCGGATTAAAACGGTACAAAACCCCTTTAGGAATATCCGACCAATACAGAAGCTGCGCAGTAGCATCCCACAAAGGATTTTCCGCAAGGTCACATTCGAGTTTGAAAGCCGGAGCCGGAGTAAAGGACAATCTCATTTTTCAGTCGGTAAAGTAATCAATAAAAACTCCGCATCCGCGTTGGTCGAAGTCACGTCAAGCACAGCATCCGCAGCAGGTAAAAGAAGCAAAGAGGCTGGCAAAAGCCGCTGACCTGCAATCTGTAACTCCGATTTCAAAGCCGCTAAAATTGCAAAACGTCCCTCCAATGCTACGGACGGCTTGTTTTTTAAAGAACATTTCTCAACCCGAAAAAACGGGCAATCCGCAAGCACCGTCTGACTAGACGGATGAAGCGACGGCTCAAAATCTGCAAAGTCGATACTCTCCATCGACGCCTCGATATGAAGCTCTCGCGGCTTAGCATCCAAGCCCACACGATTCCAATCATAAACCCGATAGGTCGTATCGCTATTTTGCTGAATTTCGACGATGATATTTCCTCCGCCAATTGCATGCAAACGGCCACTTTCTATAAAAATACTCTCGCCCTCCGACACCGAAATCGAATGAAGCAACTTTTCAACCTCCCCCGATTTTAAAGCTTTTTCAAACGCCTCCCGGCTCGCCCCTCGACGCAACCCCGCATAAATCTGCGCATCCCGATCACAATCTAAAAAATACCACATCTCCGATTTTGGCTCTCCGCCCAGCGCAGCCGCCCTATCTTGAGGCGGATGAACTTGCACTGACAGCTTCTCCCGAGCATCCAGCAGTTTTATTAAAATCGGAAACCGCTCGCTCGAATGCCCACCATACGCTTCTCCAAAAACTTTCCCAC
>JBKEAD010000125.1:0-17017 GCA_047971915.1 Chthoniobacterales bacterium | reverse complement strand
AGGTCTTGGGCGTCCTCGCTTGGGATGATGCTGATTTCCTCGGATGCCAAATGCCCGGCGATGGCGTCGAAGATGGCAGCGTAGCCGGGGCGTTGAAATTCCAGTTGGTGAGTTTGCCGATTGATTTTCTTTTCGATTGAGAAGGCGATGGCGGCGAGGAGGCCGTTTCCGGCAATCATGGGAGGGATTTTCTTGATGGCTTCGCCTCCGTCTTTGCCGCGTTTTTCGGCGGGGCTGTTGGAGAAGGCGAAGGCGAGGGCGCTGGCGGCGCGGATTTGGGCGAGATTTTTCATGGTGATTTTTTATTTGAGGGTGACCGAGCAGAAGCCGCGTCCGGTGGTGGAGTTGCCGCCGAATTGCATGATGGGGTTGGCTTTGACGATGGCGTCGAGTTGAGCGGTGCTGTCGGTATCCTTGTAGCGACCGATGATCTGGATGGGGGCGGCGAAGAGGGTTTCGGCGGGGACGCATTCCATGTTGAAGAGGGCCCCTTTGGCGACGGCTCCGGTTTCGGCATCGATTTTGGTCTGGGTGGAGATTTCCGTGGTGGTGGTGACGAAGTGGGAAAAATCACCGTCGCTGAGGAGGACGAGGCGGTTTTTGGCTTCCTGCCAGACGGGGTCGTCGTTGAGGGACAGGAGGGCTTGTTCCCATTCTTCGGGGAAATTCCCCAAATGGCTGAAGGCGTATTCTTCGAGAACGACGCGGGCGCTTGGATTGGTGAGGGTGACGGCAGTTCCGGCGTGGCAGCTTTGGTCTTCGGGTTGGGGTAAGTCGGGGAGGTCGCCCAATCCGGCTTCGCGTGCGAAGCGTTGGAGGATGAAGGGGCAGGTGATGTAGGCGAAGACTCCTTTGGCGGCGCGGACGGGGAAGGCGAGAGGGCGGGCTTCGCCGAACGCGAGGTCGCCGGATTTGGCTTTGGTTTCCTCGTCGATGTCGTCGGTTTCAGGACCGAAGAGGTCGAGAATGTTCAAGGTGTCCGGGCAGTTGCGGGCGCAGTCGCGGAAGACGCCTTTGATGGAGCTGCCGGGGATGATGGGGTGGTTGGTGTGGCGTTCGCAACGAACGGGGAGATCGACGGCGCCGACGGATGATCCGACTCCGACGTGGAGGGGGGTTCGGGTGAAGAGGTAGAGGAGTTTGGTTGGCATTTGGTGGAGTTTTTTAGTTTTCAGTTTTTAGTTTTTAGGTGGATGGGATTTGGGGGTTACCAGAGGGTTTTGATGCCGGGGTATTGGCGGATGTGTTGATCGGGGGTAATGATGGGGATCCCAATTTCAAGGGCGGTGGCGATGATGAAGCGGTCGGCGGGGTCGTTGTGGATGCGGGGCAGATCGGCGGCGGTGAGCGCGATGGCGGCGGTGATGGGCATCTCTCGGATTTGTTGGACTTCGAGGGCTGTTTGAAACCAACTGCGGGCATCCATGCTAAGTTCGAGATGACCTTTGGCGTGCTTCCAGGCGATTTCCCAGGCGCTGATGGCGGAGACTTCGACGAATTCGCCGGAGCTGCGGATGGACTCCGTGGCCGGGGCACTGAGGAGTGAAGGGTCGGTGGCTAGCCAGAGCAGGGTGCAGGTGTCGAGTAGGATCATCGGTGTTCCTCCGGCCAAGCTTCGTCGGGAACGGGCAATGCGGGGTCTTTGTGGAAGGTGACGGCGAGCCGTGGATCCTGACGGAAGTGATCGATAAAGCAGGGATCGGCGGGAAGCAGGCGGACGATGGGTTTGCCGTGGCGCTGGAGGATGACGGTTTCACCACGCTCTTCGACGGCTTTGACGAGCTGTGAGAGGCGGGTTTTGGCTTCGTGCATGTTGACGGTGATCATGGTTAGCTAGGTTAGCTAGATTTCTTAATTTGGTCAAGTGAGGTAAATTGGAAGGGGGAGCAGAGGCCGAGGCCGTAGCCTTTTTCGCCGAGGAGGGTGCTTCTGCGATTTACGATTTGTGATTTGGGATTTGAAATTTCGGTGCCGTGCCAGTTGAGGGCGGCGGAGAGGGCTTGGGCGGCTTTTTCGTCGGTGCAGGCGAAGTAGTAAACGCTGCCGGCGGGGACGGCGAGGTGGGTGGCTTTGGCTCCGAAGTCTCGATCGGCGGCGTGGCCGAGGGACCAGCCAGTGACGGGGATGGGTGATGAGACTCGTGCGGCGATGAGAGTGGCGGGGATGGTTTTTCCCTCGGGGACTTTGCGGCGGCGGGCGGCGTTTTTGCCGGGGCCGTCGAGGAGTTGGACTTTTTTTGTTTCGGGATCGATCCAGGTGGGGAGCCAGCCGCCGGGGTGGGTGTGTTTGCCTTCCAAGCGGGGGAAGATGGCGGGGGTGAGGAGGGTCCAGCGCACGAGATTTCCTTGGATTGCGGGGGCGACGGGGAGGGGGAGGGTTTGTGGGGTGGCGCGTAGGACGGTGGCGGTGCGTTGTTGTCCGCCTGCGATGATGTGGGTTTCTGCACCGGAGTTGGGGAAGATTTTTTCGATGAGATCACCGCTGTCTTTGTCATTACAAGCTGCGAGGAGGCCGAGAGACCAGCCGGGCTGGAGGCGGAGGTAGGAGGCGGAGTAGAAGTGTTCGCCGTCTTGAGTGTCGGTGATGGGGTCGATGCCGATGCCGATGGTGTGCTCGGCGGCGAAGATGGCGTCGTCGTGGAGGAAGTGGCTGCTTTGATCTGAGGGGGTGAGTTGGTTGGATGGATCGAGGTAGTGTTGCCAGGCGGCGGTGGATAACCAGGGCTCGGGGTTGTCTTTGCTGGGTGGGAGGGTGTTAATGACGGGATGAAGGCTGTTGGGGAGGCTGGAGGTGGCTCCGGCTGGGAGTTCTTTTAGAGGGCGGAGTGTGGTTTCTGCGCTGCCGGGTTTTTGGGCGTCGGCGGGGCGGGGGAAGAGCCAGTGGCCGGATTTATCGACGGGAAAGGGACCGGCTGTCTGGAGGGAGCCGAAGTTGCGTCCGTGTTGGTTGCGATTTTCGTCGGAGTAGTCGCGTTCTTGGCTGGAGCGAGCGGGGACGTGTTGATGGGAGGTTTCTCCGGAGCGGTGGAGGGCGGCGTGAAGGGCGGCGTCGAGGATGTGGGGGAGGGGCCAGGCGGCTCCGTGTCCGCTGGAGGCTCCGTCCATGGGGCGGCCGTCTTTGAAGAAGAGGACGTCGGTGGGGTGGAGATGGAGTTGGTGGGTGGGCATGGGTGGAAAAATTTGAAATTTCAGATTTGAGATTTGAGATTTTTGTTTGGAGTCATCCAGGCTGCGGTGCGGAGGATGTTTATGAGGAGTTGGAGCTTGTGGGGGAAATCGCCGTTGAGAGAGTTCCAGTATTCAGTGAAGTTTTCGAGTTGGGTTTCGCCGAGTTGACCGCCTTCGTTGCGGGAGAGGGTGTGGGTGATTTCTTTTTCGAGGATGTGGGGGAAGTTTTTTTCGAATGCGGTGTCGCTGGTGATGGATTGGGATTGGGGGAGGTAGGGGGTGAGTTGGGCTTCGAGTTTGTGAGGGAAGCGGGAGTTGAGATTTTGGGAGTCGAGGTCTTGGATCAGATGTTTGAGAAGTCGGTGGCCGGGGGAGGTCCACTTGGTGCCCCATTCGAGAATTTCTCCGGAGCGTTTGAGGATGCTGATGGCGATGGCAGAGCGTCCGTGTCCGCCTTTTTTTGTAGCTTGTTTGGCTTTTTTTTCGGCGGTCTGGGCAGTGCGGACGAGGTCTTGGAGGGGGGATTTGAAGTGGGCGATGGCGAGGCCGATGGAGGCGTCGATGGAGGTGTATTTGTGAGTGTCTTTTTCTGTGAAAATTTGAATAAAGGCATCTCGGAGTTCGCGGGCGCAGGTGAGCGCGGTGCTGGCGGGGAGCATGGCGAGGATGTCGTCACCGCCGGCGTAGATGAGCTTGCCCTTGTGTTTGCTTACAATGCGGGCAGCGCAATTTAGCGCGAAGTCGTTGAGGATTTTTGAAAATTCGGTGTGGTCGTTTTGAGTGATGGGGGTGGTGAATTTTTTTCCGGAGACCCATTGTCCCATTTCGTCTCCGTCCATGGCGAGGATGGCGAAGTATTTGTTTCCCTTGTCTTTTTGGGCGGCGGTATCGCTTTTATCACTTTCTTCTGAACTTCCTTGGGCGATGGCATGGGTGTTGGGCATGGGGTGAGCTTTTCTCAACTGATCGGGGTCGTTAGGAAGACCTGTGAGAGTGGTGAGGTAAAAGCTGGGCCAGAAGCGTTTGATGAGGGTGGTGGCTCCGAGGATTTCGCCTGGTTTGAGTCCCTGTTTATTGAGCCTCAGGTCGGTGGAGAGTTTTTCGATTTCTGATTCGCTGAGTTTGTTGCTGACGGTGAAGATGGCTTCTTCTTTGCCGTTGAGCTGGTCTTTGAGGTAGGTGTGGCCGGATTTCCATTCGCCGGTGTGTCTGGCGTCGAAGGTGCGGAGGGCTTTTGTGCCGTCGAGTAGCTGAGCGGTTTTGGAATTTTGATCTCCCCATTGGGTTGAGGTGTCGATGGGGAGGGTTTGCCAGTGGATTTCGAGGATTTGGGTGGTTTGTTTTAGAAAGAGGTTGTGGTCGAAAGTGAAGCGGTTTTTGTGGTCGATGGAGGTGATGCTTGCGGTGATTTTTTCGGCGATGTCTTTGAGTTTTTTGCGAATGCTTTTGGCAATATCGAGCGGATCTAAAGCAGGTGGAATCAGGGCGAGGAAGCGATTGGGGAGGGAGGGGGTGAGAAGAGTGGGAAGATCCGGCTGATGGAGTTGATTGGATGGAGCTTGCAGGGTAATGAGTGGGTGCTTTTTTGAATCTGGAAAAATGATGGTGGCACTGGCTTTCTGGAGTTCGTGGAGTCCGGTGGCGGCTAGGGTGGAGAGGAGGTAGGATCCGGACCAGAGGTCGCGAGTGGAGCGGGCAGCGGCGATGAGGGGCTGGACAGGGCCTATGGAGAAGAGGAGGAGTTTGCTACCTATAATCGAATTGCTTTTTTCTTGTTGGTGTGAAGGTGGTGGCGGGGCGTCCATGATTATTTTGGTGGGAAAAAGAGAAATGGATTTGGATTATAGCATAAATAAGCGATAAAAGGAAAGTAGTAAGAATTATGATTATCAGATAGGAAGTTGCTTTTTCTAAAAACGAGGGATGCGGGTTTGACGCTTTTGGGAGTATGCGCTAGGCAGAGCATATATGCAGAGAATTCATATTAGTCGGTCTCGTCAGAATTTGGGGGATTTTTCAGTCGAAGAAATACGCGCCGGTTTGGCCAATGGGCGTTTTTTTTCGACCGATCTTGCATGGAAGGAGGGAATGGATACGTGGCATCCTCTTTCGACCTTTGATGAGTTTCGCACTCCAGAGCCTCCTGCAGGTGAGCATTTTATGAGTGAGGGAGAGTCTAGTCAGTTGCCTCCTTTGGTTCCTGCTACAGGAGAGGCGGTCGAGCCCGCATGGGAACGTCGTTCGCAACTTTCTTTTATGGGAGCTTTAATTGAAACGGTCAAAAGTGTTTTAAATGCTCCGGGCAAGACTTTTGAGCAGATGCCAAAGACGGGTGGACTATGGAATCCGTTTATTTTCTTTTTTGTGGTGGGTGGAGTTTCTACGTTTGTGGCTCTTTTTTTCCAAAGTGCGCTTTATGCCGTAAACCCTGCTGAGTTGTATGAGATTGCCGGAGTCGAATTTCCTATCTGGTATATTTTTGCGGGTTTTTTTGTGTATGCGATTATCATCATTCCGATTGCCCTTGGGATTGGGATTTTTTTCTCGGCAGCGATTACACATCTTTTTTTGATGTTGGTGGGAGGGGCAAAGCAACCTTTTGAAACGACATTTCGAACTCTGTGTTATTCTTATGGTGCACCGTCTGTTCTCTATATGGTTCCGATGTGCGGTAATTTGATTGGTGTGGTTTGGGGTATTGTTGCTTCTGTAATAGGTCTGAGTAAAACGCATGAAATTTCTGGTTGGCAGGCATTTTTGGCTATTGCCTTACCTTACTTTTTGATTTGCCTGTGTTTCTTTTTTATTGGTTTCAGTCTTGCTGGTTCAGCGGGAGTGGCGGAGTTTATCAATGCATACTCCAAAGCCGAGTAAGCCTTTTATTTTTGGAGTGGCCGGGGAGAGAGAACCGGACTATGAGAAAATTTATTTATTCTTTTTTCCGGCTTTAGTGTTTGTTGCAGGTGTGTGGTTGTATCTGGGACTACCTTTGCCAAAATGTCCGCTGATGAATGGAGTGGGTATTCCTTGCCTGACTTGTGGTGGCACGCGCTGTGTTCGTGCGTTGGCCGATTTTAGTTTTTTAGAAGCTTTTTGGGCGAATCCGCTTATCTTTTTTGGAGTAACTGTGCTTGTGGTGGGCTGGCTTTATTGCTTGACTTTAAAAATTTTTCAACTACCGCGCATGAGGCTTTACTGGATAAATCAGCGTTTGGGAAATATTATCAGAATCGTAGCTTTATCCGCAGTAGCTCTGAACTGGGCTTACTTAATTTTTTACGCTCTTTGATTTTTAGAGATACTTTATTAAAGCAGCTCAGCTTGTATTTCGGAAAAGCAGCTAACAGGAATGGCGGGGGTTGGGTCGTTTTGACTGGCGCAGATAATTCTAGGTAGATTCAAATTTCGTTCGTTGAAAATTTTATAAAAAGTCTGGATGGCAATTTTCGTGCAGTTGCAATCTTTGCTGAAGTGTCCAAGAATAATTGTTGAAAGCTTGGGGTGAGCAATATTTGCCGCGAGAGTGGCTGCCGAACGATTGGATAGATGTCCGTGCCGCGAGCTGATTCGTTGCTTTGTGCTCCATGGACGGCGCTCGTCTTCCTCCAATAGTTTTTCATCATAGTTTGATTCGAGAAAAACGATATTAACATCTCGCAAATATTCCGAGACTAAGCGGGTTGGGAAACCCAAGTCAGTAGCGATTCCAATACTCCCTTCGGAATGTTGAATCCTAAACCCAACGGGATCTGCCGCATCGTGCGAAACAGAAAAACTTTGTATTTTATAATCTCCAATTTGAAATTCCGAACCCGTCGAAAAGTAACACCAAGTGGCTTTGATTTCGGGTTGTTGAAAACGAATTGCTTCAGCGGTAAGCGGATTGGCATAGACGGGTACTTCGCGTTGTTTGCAAAGCACGCGCAAACCGCGTGTGTGATCGCTATGCTCATGCGTCAGTAGAACGGCGGAGATATTCTCCCATGTCGTGCCAGTATTTGCAAGGCGTTGAGAAAGCTGCTTAGCACTAAATCCGGCATCAATAAGAATCGCGAATTGTGAATCGCGAACAAGAATGGCATTGCCGGAACTACCGCTTCCAAGAACTATAATCTCAAGCATGATATTAACTAATGAGTTCAGAAAATAGCGCGGAGACTATATGTGAGCAAGCCGAGACGGGAAAAAGATCCCCGCATCGCGACGAAAATTCGTGATTTTTACGGATCAAATTTTAATCCCCCGAATTTTCCTTTAGTCGCCGCAACCGCTTTGCCTCCACCCGTTCCATCCAACTCGCAATAAGGATACAACTCTCGTAGAGCAGATACATCGGCGCACCCATCAGAAAAAGCGTGATCATATCCTGCGTCGGCGTAATCACCGCAGCAAAGAAAAAGATAATCACCAGCGCAAAGCTCCGCGTCTTCTTCAGCGTAGCCACATCCAAAATCCCCAACTTCACAAGCATTAAGACGACAACCGGCAACTCAAAAGCCAAGCCAAACGCAATGATAAACTGCGTCGTAAAAGAATAATACTCCCGCACCGTCCAGGTCGGCTTCCAGTTCATCTCCTGAGCATCTTTGAAAAAAAACTCCAGCGTCTGCGGAAGCACCACAAAATAAGCAAAAGAAATCCCTAGCAAAAATAACCCAAATCCTACACCTGCTGCCGGATACAGCATCCGCTTTTCCTTAGGTGTCAATGCCGGCAAAATATACCCCGCTAGAAAAAATAACAACGCTGGAAACGAAACCACCAACCCCGCATAAAAAGCCAGTTGAAACGAAATCGTCATCGAATCCGCCACCCCCAAAGACTGCAAATTCGCCGCACTATCCGGATCCACCGCAACCAACGGACGCTGAATAAAAGCCGCTATCTCCGCCCGAAAGACAAAACACAGCACCATCCCCAAGCCCAGCGCACACACCATCCGCAAAAGCACCCCACGCAAATCGTCCAAGTGCGATAAAAACGGCTTCGGAGTATCATCAACCTCCCGAAAATCGAAGAAACTCATAATTTTTTTCAGCCTCGCCGCAACGCACGCTTCCAGTGCTCTATTCGCGCCGCCGTATTCTCAAAAGACGGTGCTCCCGGCGTTACCCGACGCCTCAACGCTACGTCCAAATCAAAAACACTCCGCCACGCCTCCCCCTGCAATCCCGTCGCAGATTCAAAAATTTCTTGCGGCAACTCGGACAACGCCACCCCCGACCTCGCCGACTCCGCCACCATCTTCCCCACCATCTCATGCGCCTTTCGAAATGGCACACCCTCCAAAACAAGAAAGTCCGCCAAGTCCGTTGCCAGCAAAAGCGGATCGGCCACCGCAGCAGCACAACGCTCCTCCACAACCTCCGCCGCACCCATCATCTCCGCAAGCAGAGGCAGAGACGCTTTTAAAGTATCTATGCTATCAAATACCGGCTCCTTATCCTCCTGCATATCCCGATTGTAGGTCAGCGGCAGCCCCTTCATCGTCGTCAAAAGCGAGATCAGATTCCCATACAGCCGTCCCGTTTTCCCACGAACCAACTCCGCAATATCTGGATTTTTCTTTTGCGGCATGAGGCTCGACCCCGTCGTATGCGCATCACTCAGCCGGATGAATCCAAACTCCGCACTGCTCCACAAAATCAAATCCTCACAAAAACGCGAAAGGTGCATCCCCAGAATCGCAGCCACCGAAAGAAACTCACAGGCAAAATCCCGATCCGCCACCGCATCCATACTATTCTGTGTAACTCCTGAAAAAAACAACTCCTCCGCCACCGAGTCACGATCCAGTGCGATCGTAGAACCCGCAATCGCACCCGACCCAAGTGGCGAAAAATTACACCGCTCCAGCGCACCACACAGCCTCCCCCCATCGCGCCCGAGCATCTCCACATAGGCCAATAAATGATGCGCCACCGTCACTGGCTGCGCCCGTTGCAGATGCGTGTAACCCGGAATAAGAATCTCCCGCGACCGCTCCGCCAACCCTAGCAAACTCTCCTGCAAACCCGCAATCAACGCACCAAGCCGCCGCCCCTCCTCCAGCAAATACAGCCGGAAGTCCGTTGCTACTTGATCATTGCGACTCCGCGCCGTATGCAGCTTCGCCCCCGCCGCGCCGATCCGCTCTGTCAAAGCCGATTCGATATTCATATGGATATCCTCTAGCTCCACTCGGAACTCAAATGTCCCGGCCTCGATCTCGGCCTCGATCTCACGCAGTCCCTTTTCGATCACCGCAAATTCTTCACTCGTCAAAATCCCCGCCTTTACCAGAGCCCGCGCATGCGCGATACTCCCCACCACATCCTGACGAAACAAACGCCAATCATACGACACCGACTCGCCAAAAGCCTCCAAAGCCCGTGACGTTTCACTCTCAAATCTACCCTTCCACATAAATTTTTTTTAAAAACCTTTTCTCTTTTAGCTAAGAATCATTTCGCTTGTTACAATGTCCCAGACGTGCAAATTCATCGCAGTGCGCCTCGATTTTAATACTCTTATTAATCGGAGAAAAACCCAGCCGCCGCGTAATACAATTCTCTAGCAACTCCATATTCGTATCCTCAAATTCCACAATCTTCTCACAGTCCATACAAATCAAATGATTGTGCGTAGGGTGCTCAATAAAATTCGGATCATAAACCTTCGTCTCCCCCCCCAGATCCAGTTCTCGCAACAAACCACTCTCGACCAAAAGCGGCAGCGTCCGATAAACCGTCGCCCGCGACACGGAGATATCGATCCGCTTTGCCATGTCCAGCAAAGCCTCCGCGCTGAAATGCTCCTTCGTCGAAAAAGCAGCTTTTATGATAGCATCTCGCTGCGCCGTCCGCCGCATTCCCCGCTCCTGCAAATAAGCACGCAAATGCTCCAGCACATGCTCGCGCTCGGGGTACTCAATATGGCTTTCAGAATTTTCCATTAAAAAAATTTAACCCAAAGTATTCACGACTTAGCCGGAAATCAAGCCCCCTTCAAGCTCCATATCTATTTCCTAAAACATCCCTTCCCACACGACTTCGTTTCATTTTGATTCTCCCTGCCAAAAAAATAAGTTTATCAAAGGAAGCTTGAATTGCATCGCATCACGCACTATAGCAGTGTCTCCCTCAAACTTTCGTTTCCCACAGACTTTATTTTTTTAACCCCAAACTATTCTTATTAAATAACCCCAACCCTCCTAATGAGTAAAAATATCGAATCCCATCTAAACGAGTCCCGTAAATTTAAACCCTCCAAAGAATTTAGCAAAAACGCACGCATCGGAAGTTTCGCCGAGTATAAACGCCTCTACGACGAATCCATCAAATACCCCGACCGTTTCTGGGCACGCGAAGCCAAAGAGCTAAAATGGCAAAAACCTTGGAAAAAAGTCCTCGATTGGAAACCACCCTTCGCAAAATGGTTTGTTGACGGAAAAATAAATGCTTCCGAAAACTGCCTCGATCAACATCTCGAAACCGACCGTCGAAACAAAGCAGCCATCATCTGGGAAGGCGAACCTGGCGACACCCGCACTCTTACTTACCACCAGCTTCATCGCGAGGTCTGTCGCTTCGCCAACGTTTTAAAACGCAACAAAGTCAAAAAAGGCGACCGCGTTTTAATCTATCTCCCACTCATCCCCGAGGCCGCCATCGCCATGCTCGCTTGCGCACGACTCGGTGCGGTCCACTCCGTCGTATTTGGCGGATTCAGCTCCGACAGCATCAAAGACCGTCTCGAAGACAGTGGAGCAAAACTCATTATCACAGCGGACGGAGGCTACCGTCGCGGACAAATCGTCCCGCTCAAAGAAAATGTAGACAACGCAATCAAAGGAAACAAAAAAATCCAGCGCGTCATCGTTTATCGCCGCACAAACCAAAAAGTTAATATCCAAAACAAACGCGATGTCTGGTGGGACGAAGAACTAAAAAAAGTCGATGCAAACTGCCCCGCCGCAGTCCTCGATAGCGAACACCCTCTCTACATCCTTTACACCAGCGGCTCAACCGGTAAGCCCAAAGGCATCCTCCACACTACCGGCGGCTACCTCGTCGGCTGCTATACCACCACAAAATACGTCTTCGACCTCAAAGAAACTGACGTTTATTGGTGCACCGCCGATGTAGGCTGGGTCACTGGCCACAGCTATCTCGTTTACGGCCCACTAACCGCCGGCGCAACCTGCGTGATGTATGAAGGTGCCCCAAATTGGCCTGAGCCAGACCGCTTTTGGCAAATTATCGAGGACTACGGCGTCACCATTCTCTACACCGCCCCCACCGCCATCCGTGCCTTTATCAAATGGGGCGACAAATGGGTCAAAAAACACGACCTCAGCAGCCTGCGCCTCCTCGGGACCGTCGGCGAACCTATCAACCCCGAAGCATGGATGTGGTATCACAAAGTCATCGGTGGCGAACGTTGCCCCATCGTCGATACTTGGTGGCAAACCGAAACCGGCGTTCACATGATTACCCCTCTTCCCGGTGCCATTGCCACAACACCCGGCACCGCAACCTATCCCTTCTTCGGCGTCGATGCGGCTGTCGTGGACGACACCGGCAAAGAAGTCGGAGTCGATCAAGGTGGCAAACTTGTCATTCGCAAACCTTGGCCCTCCATGCTCCGCACCATCTACGGCGACAAAACCCGTTACCAAAAAACCTATTGGAGCGACATAAAGGATTGTTATTTCAGCGGTGACGGAGCACGCCGCGACAAAGACGGTCACATCTGGATTGTTGGTCGTATGGACGACGTTCTCAATGTCGCCGGCCATCGCCTCGGAACCGCAGAAGTCGAGAGTGCCCTCGTAGCCCACGCTTCCGTCGCAGAAGCCGCCGTTGTCGGTCGTCCCGACGAGATCAAAGGCCAAGGAGTCGTCGCTTTTGTCACTCTGAAAGGAGGTAATAAAGCAACCCCCGCACTTGCCGAAACCTTACGCAAACACGTCGGCACCATCATCGGAGCCATCGCCAAACCGGACGAAATCCGTTTCACCGACGCTCTTCCCAAGACCCGTAGCGGCAAAATCATCCGTCGCCTTCTCAAAGAAATCGCCGCAGGAAACGAAGTCACGGGCGACATAACCTCCCTAGAAGACAAAGGCATCCTCGATCAACTACAGGGCAAAAAATAATTCAGACAAAGGGGGCTCCTCGTGAGCCCTCGCTCTCCGCATTTAAAATTCATCAAAAGCCGCACTGCGTCACTTTTTTACAAAAAAAATGCCAGAGAGCTACGGCAAAGAAGAGCGGGGTGCCGTTGCTGCATTCCTGCCCTGGCGGGGTTAGCCCGTCCTCAGTCCATAGTCCCTGACACACCCAACAAAACCGAAATATCTCCGCTCACGCAACAACTTATTTAAAAAACAACGTTAAAAAATTTCTCCACTCCTCCAAGCTCCTAAAAAAAGGCTTTAAGGCAGCTCTGGAAGCCTGCTTTCTGTTGGATGCGCTGTGAAATTTTAACAAGCAAACACAGGAATGGGGGGGGCAGAGATGCCCTCAAAAACAAATCACTGAATAAATTTTTCTAAAAACTCTAAAAAACCTTCTTGCCACCTCACCGATTCAAAGCTTAATCCTATCCACCTCAAGACAACTAAAACCAATCTAAGAAAATATTATGGGTAATATCCTCCTAGTTCTCGCTATCATCGCATCACTCGTCACCGCAGGTGTCGGTTACATGAACCACGGTAAATTGACCGCGACAAAAGCAGACCTTGCCGACACACAGTCATCGCTAGAACAAACCACCGCCTCGCTCAAAAAAACCGAAGGCGATCTCAAAACGAGCCAAGACAGTCTCGCCTCTCTTACGACCGAACACGAGAAAACAACAAAAGAGCTTTCTGATGCGAAAACCGAAATCGACAACAAAACCTCCGAACTAGCCCAAGCCAAAGAGGAAGTCACCAAACAAACCGACGAAGTCAAACGCCTCACCGCCGAAGTCGATGCTAAAGATCAGCAAATCGCAAACCTGAGCCAAAATAATGGCAATACTGGTGCGGCCGAAGCTGGCGGAGATAGCGGCCCTTCCGAAGAACTCAAGGCACAACTCGCAGAAAAAGATACTCTCATCGAGCAACTCCGCGCCCAAGCAGCCGCTGAAGCAACCGAACTCGCCGAACTTCGCGAACGCGAGCAAGCACGCAACGAAAAACGCGTCCGCCAAGGTCTCGAAGGAAAAATCCTCGCCATCAACCCTGCATGGAACTTTGTCGTGCTCAATGTCGGCGACCGCAACGGCGTCGTCAACAACGCAGAACTCCTCATCAAACGCAGTGGCAATCTCATCGGCAAGGTCCGTATCACATCCGTGGAGCCCTCTACAGCCATTGCCGACATCGTGGCAAACAGTGTCCCATCCGGCGTCTCTATCGAACCCGGCGACCAAGTCATTTACGCTGCGGAACAATAAAAATCCGCAGCACTTCATGCCCTCTTTTTTGAAAAAAATTCCTGCCTGCCGTCGAGGTATCATTTTTTTCCTTGTAGCAATCCTGAGCTTATCTCTGCTCCCACTCACCGGATGTAGCACAACCGATGAGCTCGGACGCGAGCGTGAAACTTCCATCCCGTGGAACCGTCCCGCAAAGTGGGAGGGACCGGGAGTCTTGGGATCAAATCTCCCCCAAAGTAATTAAAAAAAGGCGTATTGCTTTCCCTGCCACAACTCACCAAACACACATGGCGGGGCGCATCTTGGTAATACGCGGTGGAGCGATCGGAGACTTCATTCTCACTCTCCCGACCCTGCACCTGCTCCGCGACACCTTCCCCCAAGCGCATATTGAAATTCTCGGTTACCGCCACATCATCGCCTTAGCCGAAGACCGCTTCTACGCAAACGCCTCTCGCCATATCGAATACGCCGGCATGGCAGGTTTTTTCTCCCGCGCAGGCAATCTCGACCCGGCCTTAACAAATTATTTTTCAAGCTTCGATCAAGTCATTTCCTATCTTTTCGACCCCGATCAGATTTTTGAAGAAAACCTCACCCGCTGTGGCGTAAGAAATATCATCTCGGGGACCTCCAAAATCAATGAGCAAAAACACGCCACTCTCCAACTAGCCCAGCCTCTAGAGAAACTCGCTCTTTTTCTCGAAAACACCCAAGCAAAAATCTATCCCAAGCCCGAAGACACCCAAGCCATACTCCCACTCCTCCCCAAAACTCCCTTTGCTGTCCTTCATCCTGGCAGTGGCGGAAATCAAAAAATCTGGCCAATCGAAAATTGGTTGGCTCTCCTCAAAAAAAAACCAAGTCCCTATCCCTATCTCATTGTCGGTGGAGAAGCTGACAAAGACCTCCTCGAAAAAATAAACCAAGCCAAGCTCCAAAATACAAAAATCCTCCCCCCGCTCCCACTTCCTCAGCTTGGCGCTCTCCTTACCCGTGCCCATCATTACCTTGGCCACGATACCGGAATTTCTCATCTCGCCGCCGCCGCCGGCACACCATCTCTCCTTCTCTTTGGCCCCACAAATCCGGCTATCTGGGCACCTACGGCTCCCTTTGTCAAAATTCTCAAAAGCCCCACAAACAACATCAACGACTTGCCCCTCTCAGTTGTTTATGAAAGGGTGGAGAAGTTTGTCAGTTTGCAGTGTTAAGTTTTCAGAAAGAAATGCACACTCGTATTCTTGGTATCGATCCTTCTTTGCGCGGAACAGGCTATGCCATTGTCAGCGGAACCGCCAAACAGCCCGAAGTCATCGACTACGGCGTCATCGAAGTCGCCCAAAAACACAGCGTCGCAAACTGCCTCCTGCAAATTCATGAATGCCTCAATGACGTAATTGCTAAATACAAACCCGGTATACTAACCATCGAATCCACCATTTACGTTCAAAGTTTCAAGACCGCTATCACGCTCGGCTCCGCACGAGGAATCGCCCTCCTAGCCGCAGCAAGGCATGGTATCGAAATCCACGAATATGCCCCGCTAAAAATAAAGCAAGCTCTTGTCGGACGCGGTAGAGCCGACAAGCAGCAAGTAGCCTTTATGGTTCGCGCCCTTTGCGGATTGCGAGAAACTCCTCCCTCCGATGCAGCAGATGCCATTGCCTGCGCCATCACTCACCTCAATCAACTCAAATATGCTCGAAATACGTTGGCTCGGTAGGGTCACCTACGAAAATGGATTAGTCCTCCAAGACGAATGCGTCCAAAAGGTTCGCGGCGGCTCGGCACCCGATACGCTTCTGCTCCTAGAGCACGAGCCGGTTTACACCATTGGCCATACACAAGATCGCTCCAGCCTCCGTAGCGATATGCTCCCTTACCCCATCCATACAATCAACCGTGGCGGCCAAGCCACCTATCATGGCCCCGGCCAGTTGGTTGCTTATCCCATTCTGAACCTCACTGAAATTCAACGCGACCTCCACTGCTACCTCCGTTTTCTTGAAAAAGTGATTCTCAAAACTGCTGCCGATTTCGGCGTTGCAGCAAATCTTTCAGAAGGCTTTACCGGAGTCTGGGTTGGAAATCGCAAGATGGTCTCTATCGGGGTCGGCGTTCGTCAGTGGATTTCGATGCATGGGTTAGCGTGGAATATCACGCGGCAATCTCTCGACGGATTTCAAGCAATCACCCCTTGTGGCATAAGCGGAGTTGAGATGACCAGCCTATCTCAAGAAGCGCAAAAAAAATTAAGCGTGCAAGAAGTCAGCCATGCCCTCTCCGCAAATTTCCGCCAAGGACATGCCGAAGCTAAATCTGTAAAAAATTTTGAAGCAGCTTTTTCCCTTCCCGGGTAAGGATCGACTCGGGGTGAAATTGCACGCCGTAAATCGGATGCTCCCGATGCCGCAAGCCCATGATTTCGCCCTCTTCAGTCTCAGCCGTTATGATTAAATCTTTAGGAAATGTATCCCTTTTCACGATGAGCGAGTGGTAGCGCGTCGCCGTAAAAGGATTTGGCAAATCTTTAAAAAGCCCTTTTTCATCATGCTTGATCGGCGATGTTTTCCCGTGCATGAGACGCTCCGCACGGACCACATCACCACCGTAAACATCCCCGATGCACTGATGCCCCAGACACACGCCAAGAATCGGAATTTCTGCGCCAAAACGCTCGATCACCGCTCGACTCACCCCCGCTTCCTTTGGCGTGCAGGGGCCGGGCGAGATGCAAATCCGCGAAGGTTTTAAATCGGCAATTTCATCTAGGGTGATCCTATCATTTCGCTTCACAAGCAAATCTGTTTCGCCCAATTCGCCAAAGTATTGAACGAGATTGTAAGTGAAAGAATCGTAATTATCGATGACGAGGAGCATAGGTTACTTTTTTAAAGTTTTAGCAAGCCCGACCGCTCGAAGCGCAGCTTTAGCTTTATTGACAGATTCTTGGTATTCACCCTCCGGCGTCGAGTCTGTAACGACGCCGCCACCCGCCTGCACGTAGGCTTTAGCATCTTTTAAAACCACCGTGCGCAGCGCAATACACGAATCTAAATCACCATCAAAACGAAAATACCCAATCGCTCCCGAGTAAACGCAGCGTTTATTTTTTTCGACTTCATTAATAATTTGCATCGCACGCACCTTCGGTGATCCCGAAACCGTTCCTGCCGGAAAAGTCGCACGCATCACATCAAAAGCATTGCTTTTCGCGGACAGTCTTCCCGTCACGTGCGAGACAATATGCATGACATGACTATAATGCTCCACGGTCATAAAATCCGTAACTTCGACCGAAGCAAAATCAGCAATCCGCCCCACATCATTACGTGCCAAATCGACCAGCATCAAATGCTCCGCACACTCCTTCGGATCGCTCAATAAATCTTTTGATAGGGCTTTGTCCTCAGCCGCGCTCATCCCCCGCTTCCGAG
>JBKEAD010000101.1:0-4813 GCA_047971915.1 Chthoniobacterales bacterium | reverse complement strand
TTTGGTTTTTGAGTTTTTTGTTGGGCTAAAAGACTCGCAGCGACTTAGCTAGCAGATTGGTATGATGGCTGATTTATGAATTACATTCCGCCTTTTCTCTTTGAAGAAAATTCCCTCTGTCAAGAAATGTCGCAGCGTTTAATTCGCTCACACTCACTACGCTTGATTTTTTTTAGTAAAATACCGCTTAGCGGCGGGCTACGTCAAAATATTTCTATAGAAATGCTCAGGGCACAAGCCCGGTTCCACTACGCTCCATCAGGCTCGCCTCATGGTCAGGAATAGGTGAGCTATGACGTTGTATCACTTGAGTAAAATGGGTGTGATCAAAAGTGGGTGAGGCGAAACAATCTCTGCGATTCGCATCCATAAACTCAATATGACAGTTTTGGAGTGCCGCGAAGGATCGCCGCACTCCAAAATTGAATACACTTCCCGCCCTCTTCCTTGTTTTTATTTGACGCATATCAACTTATTCGGCCTAACTGCTTTGATCTCTATCTCTTGTTTCTATGACTCGTTTTTTCGCCTTATTTTTAGTCTCAACTTTCTTTGTTACATCACTTCAAGCGGCAGCTATGAGCAGCGGTTTCAAGCTACAGATCGGTGGGCAAAACTTTGCAATCGAAGGTGTAAATTATTCTCCTGTCCCAACGGGGCAGCACCCGGGCTCGGTTCCGTATGGGGATTATTTTACCTCAAACTATGCGAATGTTTGGAATTACGATATCGAGCAAATGCGAGCCACCGGAGTAAATGCCATCAAGCTCTACGGCGGCGACCCCGGTGCCAATGCAGGTGCTCCGGGAAGTGGAGGTAACTGGAAGCCTTTTTTGGACAAACTTTACAACGGCGGGGATCGTCCGATTTATGTAATAATGACCTCCTATGTGCAAGGTGGCGACATCACGGCAGGTGGAGCCAATTTTAATAATTATAAAACGCAGTGGACGAATCTCGTCGCCAGCACGGTGAATCATCCCGCCGTGCTTGGTTACGTGCTGGGCAACGAAATAATGGCTGGACAAACCGGGAATGCGGCGTTTTGGAATAACTATGGCGACCTGCTAGACACAGCTACCAGCGCAGGCACTGCCCAAGGGCAAAATCCCTTTATCATCAGTGCCATTGCAGATGCTTATGCCGGTGGTTGGGCCGCTATCCAGCAGGGAGAGTCTTCTCGAACCGAATTGATGGCGCAATGGTTGGATAGTAGTCACCTAGCGTCTGAGTATTATTTTATTCCGGAACCAAGTGCTTCTTTTCTGGTTTTGCTCAGTGGTTTTTCTTTGCTGATTTTTTAAAAAAAAGATTTTGCGATTTAGCTTTTTGCGGATTTTCTAAACGATTCGATTGCAGCATTAGAAAACTCCATCTAGACTCCCGGCTTAATGTCTGCCGTCACGCCTGCATCACTAGACCCAAAATCCTCTGATCTCGAAACGCTTATTGAGAAGAAACAATATTTGAAAGCGTTTCGAGTCATGCAACTCTCGCGAGTGCTTGAAGAAAAGCTTGCAAGTCTCTATAGAGGCGGACAAATCAGAGGAGGTGTCTTTCTCGGTCGCGGACAAGAAGCACTCAGTGTCTCCGTCGGAATCAATCTCCGCAAAGGCGATATTTTCGCTCCGCTCATTCGCGACCAAGCCGGACGTATGGCCTTCGGCGATACCGTTCTCGATACCTTGAGAACCTACCTCGGCTCCCAACTCGGCAGTATGCGTGGTCGCGACGGAAATATCCACCGAGGCCGTCCTCAAGAGGGTTATCTCGCCATGATTAGTCACCTTGGTGCCATGATTCCCGTTGTTGTCGGCGCACTCATGGCCCGGCAAATGCGTGGAGAGACCGGCGTTGTCGGCGCCACCTGTATCGGCGACGGTGCCACATCCACAGGTGCTTTTCATGAGGGGATCAATGTCGCCGCTGTTGAAAAAGCCCCCCTCGTCCTCGTCATCGCCAACAACCAATACGCCTACTCCACACCAAACTCCCGCCAATTCGTCTGCGAAGACCTAGCGGACAAAGCGATCGGCTATGGCGTAAAAGTTCACCGCGCAGACGGAGTGGATCTCGGCTCTTGTCTCGTTACGCTCAAAACTGCCGTGCAAGAAGCACGCGACGGCGGTGGTCCGCAAATGGTCGTTGCCGATCTCCTACGCCTTGTCGGACACGGAGAACATGACGACGCGAGCTATGTCGATTCAAAATTAAAAACCAAACATTTAGGCAAAGACTGCCTCAACGTTGCTCAAGAATACATCCAAGAAAAAAAATGGGCGACCCAACAAGAAATTTCAACCTGGCACAAAGAGTGTATCGAAGAAGTGGAACAAACGACCGGCAAAGTCCTACGCGAACCCTCGCCCGATCCGCAGCAAGAAGACTGGACGGCATACTCCGATGAAAAAATCCTAAACGCGAACAACGAAGCATGAGTGTGACCTACCTTGAAGCCATTCGCGAAGCCCAAGCCCACCTTCTCCGAGAAGACTCCCGCGTTTTTATTTACGGACAGGATATCGGAAAATTCGGAGGTGCCTTTAAAGCCACCAAAAATTTGGCCAAAGAATTTCCCGGGCGCGTTTTGGACGCTCCCCTCAGCGAAGATGCCATCATCGGCGTGGCAATCGGTGCTGCCATTGAGGGCATGCGCCCTATCGTCGAAATGCAATTTGCCGACTTTTCGACGTGCGGCTTCAACCAAATCGTAAACCAAGCCGCAACCCATTTTTACCGCACGGGAGTCCCCTGCCCCATCGTCGTCCGCCTCCCCTCGGGTGGAACCAATGGCGGCGGCCCCTTTCACTGCCAAAGCATGGAAGCACTCTATGCGCAATATCCGGGACTCGTCGTGTTGACACCAGCCACCGTCGAAGACGTTTATGGGATGCTCCTCGCCGCCGTCGAGCTGGATGACCCCGTTATTTTTTGTGAGCACAAGTTTTTATACTACCACTTAAAAGCCGACGCTCTTCCCAAAGAGGTGCTTCCGATTGGTAAAGCTCGTATCGCTCGCGAAGGGCGAGATGCCACCGTCGTCACCCACGGTGCCATGCTCCATGAAACACTTGCCGCCGCAGACGAACTCGAAAAAGATGGTTACGCCATCGAAATCGTAGATTTGCGATCCGTAAAGCCGATCGATACAGACACCATTCTAGCCAGTGTTGCCCGCACCGGACGCCTACTCGTCGTTAGCGAAGAATGGCCGTGGGGCGGAGTCACAGCCGAAGTCGTCGCTCGTGTAACTGCTGAGGGCTTTGGCCTCCTCGATGCGCCTCCGCAAAGATTTAATGCACGCGACACCCCCGTGCCCTATCACTCGAATTTATGGACGGCGCACCGCCCCCGCGCTTCCTCAATCGCCTCTGCGATAAACAATCTTCTCGAACTTTAAATCCGGTATTACCAAGCCCTTCCCTTTTTAAAACCATGCTTCGTTTCCCTATTCACATGCCTCAACTGGGCGAATCCATCGCCGAGGCTACCATCGTTAGACAAATCATAAACCCCGGCGAAGAAATCACTGCAAACGCGGATGTTCTCGAAGTCGAAACCAACAAAGCCGTGATGGGAGTCACCGCTCCTTGTGTCGGTAAAATGGTCGAGTGGTGCTCCGAAGTCGGCGAGAGCTACGCTGTCGGAACCGTTCTCGGATACCTCGAAGCAACTCCCGAAGATGCTGAAAAAGCCGGCCTCGTCGGGCGCGACGTGCCGGAGCAACACCCCCAAGAAACTTCGGCACCAGCAAAAGAGAAAGATAAATCGACAAAGCGTCCGCAAGTGAAACCGACCGTATCGGGCGGACTTCCCGTGCCGGCCCACGCAGGCGGCGCAAGCTATCTCTCTCCTCGTATGAAGGCACGCATGGAGGAGCTGGGCCTCCATGCAGCCGATCTTGCCGGTGTGCCCGGACGTGGTGCCGGTGGCCGCGTGACGATAGAGGATCTCGAACGCTTTTTAGAAGATCTCGAAAGAAATAAAATCACTCCCGCATCCAGTATGCGAGTTGCTGTGGCAGATGCCATGCGCCGAAGCTGGACACGTCCGCTGGCTACGGTTGTGCTGCCCGTGGAATTTGACAATCTCTTAGCGCACCGACGTGCCAGCGAAGTAAAGGCTGGCCCTGCACTCTACGCGCTACGTGCCCTAGCTATGGCACTGGGCGAAAATAGTGCTCCTGCCGGACGTTTGGTCGGAGACCGCATTATCCACCCGCGTTCGGTCGATATTGGATTTGCGGTCGAGGCTGAGGACGGCGTGTTGGTTCCCGTCATTCGCAATGCAGATCAATTTTCTCTTAGCGAACTTATAGAGCGTTACAACCGTCTCGTGGACTTGGCCCGTCAACGTCGTCTGCCGCCCGGAGAGACCGGCGGATCGATTGCTACGGTGACAAACTACGGCGTTTTTGGCCTCACAATCGCTACACCGATTCCGCTTCCCGAGCAGACTGTTTTGCTCGGCATGGGAGCCGGGCGCATCGCGCCGAAATGGAATAAAAAAACGAAAACTTTCGAGCCGGTCACGGAGTCGAGTTTTACGCTCAGTTTCGATCATCGCGTGCTGGATGGGGGTGCGGCAGGTCGCCTGCTTGAGCGTATTAGTGAGCTTTTAAATTCGCCAGAAGAGCTGTAATTCTTGATTGCTAATTAAAAAATAAGCCGATGTATTTTTTTGCACGGTTGTTGCCGAGTTGTTTTTTTCTTGCGGTTTCGTCATTTGCCCATGCGGCCGATCTGTGGAGTGTCCAAAAAATTAATGGCTTGGAATATGTGTCGCAGCAAAATGTTGCGAGTTTTTATCATCT
>JBKEAD010000055.1:0-17446 GCA_047971915.1 Chthoniobacterales bacterium | reverse complement strand
GCGGATCGGAGTATTGACAGACTCTGCGAAGACGGCTAGGAAGGCACGGTCTTTTAGACGGACGGGTTGGACGTTGTAAACAATGCCGCTTAGGAATAAAAGCAGCAGACTGATTTGATAGCTAATATTAAAAACAAAGGCGGACAGTGCCCATGCGATAATGAGGAGAGCACCGAAAATAATCCATAGAATTGATGCCTTGGCTTCCCCGGAGGCTACGGAGCGGAGTTTTTTCGTAGGGTGCATCCGGTCGAAGGGTGCATCCAAAATTTCGTTCATAATGTAGTTGGCAGAGGCGACCAAGCAAGCCGGCACGAGTGAAAAGGCGATGAGGCCGACCATTTCCCAAGAAAGGGTGAGTCCGAGGAGAACGATTGCGGCGGCGTGACCAAAAAGGATGAAGATATTTTTTAACCAGTGATCGGGGCGCATAACGCTGATGTAGGCAGCGATTCCGCTAGGTGTGTGAACGGGTTGGTTGGTTTCAGGCATGACTTTTGCTGTGTAACAAAGAAAGGAACTTGGGGGGAAGCCTCTGTTTGTGTTTTATTTTTGAGAAGCGTTGTTTTTTAAGAAAGTTTGTAGGTTAAATTTTTTGAAAGAACCCGGAATATAGCGAGCGACGATGCGGTCTAATGTCGGATCCATCCCTGGAAGCTCGGCGACGATTTCAAATAGTGGAGAATGCATGGTGAGAGCAAACATTTCCGGCTGCACGCTGGCGGCGGCCCAAGGATTACCGATATTTAGATAGAGCGGCACCGCATCGTTGTCAGATGCTTGGAGTGTGGAAATAAAGTCATCAAGCGAGCGAATACGAATCAAGTGCGGATCATAGAGGTAAGCCGGAGTATTAAAGCTAGCCGTTCGGATTCGTTCATGTCCCGGATAATTTGGTTGTGTGCTGGGACGTGTTAGCAAGACGGATTCACGCATTGGCTGGAGCGGTTTTGTAAGCAACCATGATCGAATCGGAGTTGTAAAAATCCAATAGGAAATCACAAAGGCGAGGGTTGTAAGAACAAGGAGGGCGTTGGCAAAATGAAAACGTCGAAAGGGAAGAGCTAAAGTATCGAAACCGACGGCTAATAAAGCGACAATTGCTGGCAAAGTATAAATGAGATACCATTCGTAAAGAAAAGTCTCTTGGGCCAGCGCATCGGTGTAAGCCAGAATTGGTGGAAGTGTGAAAATAATAGCTACCATTAAGGAAAGGTATCCTCGTGTAAGAAGACGAAAAAAGCCGATAACGACTAGTCCCAGAGCACTGTAGAGCAGAGCGGCAAATAAGCGGGGATGTGCCGCGATCAGGCTATACAGCTCGGGTTGAGGGGAGGTGAGGCTTTTGGATTTGAACCAAGCAACACCGCTAAAGAGAAAAGAAAAAAAGTTTTGTAGCCACCATGTTCCGAGCGCGATGCTGCCACGGGTGCTTTCGAGGTAGGCTAATAGTTGAGGAATACAGGGGAGGTAGAACCATAAAAAAAGAAACCCTGCGACGGCACTGGCAAAAAACCAACGGTTGAAAGCAAGCCAACGCTTATCTTTTAGAGGTTCAAAAAATAGAAGTGCAAGAAGGGTAAGCGAGTTAACAACGAGCAAGGTAAAGAGCATCGCCGGGTAAGTATACAACAATATAATCTCGATAAATCCAAACACGGCCCAATAGAGCCAGCGTGGATTTTTTAGCACACGCATCCAAAAAAGAATAAGAAGAGGGAAAAGGCAGATAATCAATGAATAGCCACGCCCTTCGCTCGCATAGCGCACATGCCAAGGGTGTATAGCCAGCAACCAAGCCCCAATGACGCCGGCTCGGGGAAAGCCTAGCTCCTTTAAAAGTAGGGCCAGCGTGGCCAGTGAAAGAATACCGAAAAGGTATGCTGGTAGTCGAAGAGCGATTTCACTATATGGTTTTTCGGCAGTGGTGAGGCCGAGCGTTTTCCAGACATCAAAACTAAAGTGAGCGAGGATGCTGTAAAAAATATGATTATTTGGGAGCTTATATCCATAGAAAGTATATTCCCATTTTACGGTTCTGAATTTCACCGCCGAATCAATTTTACTAGAATCCGTAGGCTTAAACTCTCCTTGCACGAAGCGGCGTAGGGAGTAGTGCTCGTCGTCCCAAGTGCTAAAATCTAGGCGTTGAGAACCTTGGAAAGCTGTTAAAAACATTGCTACACCGATCAGCGGCCAAAACCAAGAAGGCGTTGTTCGCAACGGAGAGCTTGTGGGCTGCGAGACATTTGTCGGCAGAGGTTTTGTCCACCAAGGGGCAATCAGTGCCAGAAAAAGACTGCCACAAAATGCAAGGAGCGTTCCAAACCAATAATAGTATTTAGCAAAATCCCGCACACGAGCCGTCTCTGGATTCGGCCATTCGAGATTCCAAGGCTTGGGATTAATGATTAGCAGAATCAGAAAAAAAAGACCGATACCCATGAAAATCCAACGTGCACGAGCCGTGGGCGAGAGTTTCTGCCACCAAGCTACAAACTTAGAAAAAAGTGTGTGTAAGGCGGTCATTTTCGAGATGAAGATTTGGAATCGCTCGCAAATTTTTGAGAATAAGTGATCGGACTAATATCTGCATTGGGAATAGAGTCACCCACTGCATGAAAGGCTGCAAGGTCCAGCTGCTCAAGCGCATGGGGGTGATATTTGGCAACAATAAAATCAAGAGTTGGTTCGATACTGCGATGAATATGAAAATCATCAAAGAGTCCGTATTCATAATAGAGACGCCAAAGTTTCGGATCTCCGAAAGCTGCGCTCCAAGGATTGCCGACATAGACAAAGAGCGGTTTATTTTCCGCATCAGCTTGGCGCATAAGGGCTAGAAGATCATCAGCACTGCCAAGCTTTTGACAACGTGGATCGTAAACGTCGGGCTCCAAGCGAAGGCTGGCAGTCAAGATTTCATTTTGCCCGGCTTCATAGGGATTTAGGGTGCCGCGGGCTTGCAACACAACTTCTTTGGCAGCCTCGATCGGATTTGTCAGATGCCAAGTGCGAGAAGGCTGAGTAAAGAAAAAGTAAGGCATGAGGATTGCAAAAGCGGTGATGCTTGCTAATGCAGGGGCGTATCGCTTGACACGGTGTTTTCGTGTCAAGATTTCCACAAAACAGGCTCCTCCTAGTGCGATACTCGCCACAAGTCCCGGTAGAAGGTAGATATTATACCACTCGAACATATGCTGTCCGCTTAGTTTTGCTGCGGAAATTCCAAGCAAGGCCGGAAAAATCAATGTGCAGCCTATGATTCGCACGCGTCCATTACCAAGGGCAAAACGAAGAAGCCCTAAAGCGAAAAAAATACTTACGATCCAAAGACAGAAGTTGAAAAGAAATGGATTGCCCTCTGCGAGTTTGTGCAGGCTCAGGTAAGGCATATCTTCGGAAAAGCTTTTTTGCCACGGGACTCCACTGAAAAAGAAAGCAGCGGAATTAACGAGCCAGCTACGATCCATCCCCCCTTGTGCTTCTTCCGACGTAAGATAAATCTGATATTGTGGAATGAGCGGAAAGATAAGCTGAATAGCAAGGATGGCTGCGATACTATTCACTGCAAACCAACGAGCGAATTGATGATACTTTTTTTTAAAAACCTCGCTCCATAAAAGATAAAGTGCCGTCAAAACGTTCAAAACAAGTAAGACGTAGAATGCCCCAAGAAACGAATAGAGTAGGCAAAATTGCGCGGCAGCAAAAGCAAACCACCAACGCCAACGATGCGTGGAAAGCGCACGCTCCCAACAGAGTAGGGTAAGTGGTAGAAACCCGAGTGCCTGCGCATAGCCACGCGCTTCGGTCGTATAACGAAGATACCAAGGATGAATCGCAAGCAACCACGCGGCAAGGACTCCGGCATAGGGAGAAACATAACGCGCTAACAAAAGTCCTAGAAAAAATACGCCGACCAACCCGCCGATCAAGGCAGGAATACGAAGAACCCAGTCCGCAAAATCCCGAGTATTGGCAGGACGAAAAAGCCGCGAAATGTGCCAAAGCAGCTTCGAGGTCAGGCTGTAAAAAATATGGTTGTTGGGTTTTTTGTAACTATAAAGCGTATCTCGAAATGGAGCTTTACGAAGATAAAATTCGTTTTTGTCATTTAGCTTGTATTGTCCGACAACGGTGCGGCGAACGGTATAGCGTTCGTCGTGATTCAGACTATAGTTCATGCGGGGAATCGCCGTTACTGCCAAAAAAAGTGTCGCGGCAATTAGCAATCCCCAGCACCAACGCGGAATGTAATGAAACGGTATCTTCTGCGGCAAAAGGTTTGTTTTTTCCGGAATCCAAAAGCGTGCACTCATCGTAAGCACGGCGAGAATGGGGAGATTTAGCAGAGCTGCCCACCATGCCCAGGTCTTTACATAATCAGCTACCGAGGGGTTGATCTGATTGACATTCCAAGGCTTTGGCGAAAGCAGCATCCAAATAAAAAAAATACCCGCTGCGATTCCAAAAGCGATTTGGAAACGTTGCGCAATGGACTGCGATAACCACCACTGCACGGCTTTACGAAACATTCGTAAAGCGGGATTAGAAGAGCCGCCAGTGTCAGTATTAGAGTTTTGTCGAAAAGAATTTGGCAAGATGCCTTAGTAGTCTTGCGTTGAAATTCATTCCGTCAAACCTTTCTTCAATCGAAGATTGCACGCCTTGTCTTTCGTCCTTGGCTCCAAGAAAAGAAAAGCCCAAATAGGGGCAGAAGAATTGATAGGTGAGGCTCGGGAATCGCATTGAAAAAAATATCATCGATCCCGATGCCGATTCCCTCACTTCCGGCACTGCCCCTAGGATTATACCAGCGGAAGTAGAGAGTATCGCCTACACCCCAGGTTTCGCTTTCTTGAAAGGCAAAATTATTTAGAGAAAAAACCTGCCGATTGGCGGGGGAGTAGCCATCGATTTGTCCGGCGGCACCTGTTTGAGGAGTTGTAAAATAAAGGCTATTTATCGGCCTAAATAGTAATCCGTCCAAGCTGTAGCGTAGCTCTAGTGTCCGCGTATTTGTATTTTGCCGCCATTGTAAATTATTTGAGCGTAAGAAGTTAAATAAAAGATTGAGAGGGCAAAAACGCTTGGAGTAAGTTTAAAAAATTCACAAATTAAATGACTTAGATCAATAAAAGGACTGGCCGTATCGCGGAAAAGTTGCCTTGTCAAAGGTTCCTGAAATTTTTGAACTTTTCGGAAGAGCAGACTCAAGGCCGCAAACGCGGAGCACTCACCGTCCCGGCATCTAGATCTTCCTTGTGCCGTTGGATAATGCGGTTTGCTATTTCGTGAACCATTTCCTCTAGGAGCAAGCGCAGGTGACTCCCGCTTCGATAGTCCGAAGGTGCAATATTTCGTACGCGATCCGCATGCACGCTGAGCTGATAGCATTTTTTAAAACTCTTTCGGCTCGGATCTTCCGAATTATAAACGGCAATCGCCTGTCCACCATTCCGCCGCATCACGGTAAAACAAGGCACATCCGTCGGCCCATCTCCGACATAAATCATGTTGGAAAAAGGAATGGGGCGCAAATCTGAAGGCATATGATCATTCACATCTTCACTCATTTTCAGCATCCCTTTATTGATTCTGAAAAGATACTGCGTCTTCTGCGTATGGCTGATGACGCGACTCGGAAAACTAATTGCGCCCCGCTCATCCTCTGCAAACTGACAACCAAAAATTGCCTTCACATGATCCGCGAGGCGGCTTCCCTCTAGCAAAACTTGTAGGCCCGACGAGATCACATAGTGCTCGACCTCCACACCGTGCGCCTGCTGCTCCGGTGTCAGCAGTTGATTCTGAAACTCTACAAACATTTCCGGTATCCCCGGATAAAAATTTAGCTTTTCGCCAAGTTTGCGCAGGTCGGCATTTGTCGGACGGTCCATTTCTAGGCAATCAAGCAGAGCCTTCATATAGGCGAGTTCGCTCTCATATCCCTCGGACTCGACGAGCGCATTGCATTTTTTCCAAAAATGCTCGGCTTTGATTCCAAACTCAGGAAACAAAGCTTCCTCCTGCATATAACTCGGACTCAAGGTCTGGTCATAATCGTAAATGATAGCAATGGTTGTTTGGGGTACGGACATAGATTTGAATCAACCATCATTCATGACCTCACCGAGTGCGTCACGCAAGATTGGAAAATAAAAAGTGTAGTCTGATTCTAAAGCTCGCCGTGGCAATACGCGAGAATCCCACAAAAGAGCCGATGACATTTCCCCAGCCACGAGTTTTAAAATAATAGCCGGTGCAGGAAAAATCGCCTGACGCCCGGCGACTGTGGCCAGTGTCTTTGTAAACTCTGCGTTTCTCACAGGTTTCGGCATTACAGCATTCACCGCGCCATGCAAAGATTCCTCTGCCACGGCATGAGCAACCAACCCGGCGGCATCCTTGACATGCAAACACGACATCCATTGCGAACCATCTCCCAATCGTCCTCCCAATCCGAAACGAAAAATGGGTTTTAGCAAGCGCATCGCGCCGCCTCCGCGCCCGAGCACCACACCGAAACGCAATAAAACGACTCGCACGCCCAAGGCCTCTGCTTTTCGCGCTTCGGCTTCCCATTGCTGCGTCACTTCCGCCAAAAATCCCTCTCCCGGTCTTGCCGCCTCATCTCGCGCCTCCGCAGAGTTTCCATAATAACCCGTGGCTGATGCGCTAACTAAAACACCGGGTCGCTCCGTCATCGGCAAAGCAGCCATACCAGCCACCACCTGGCGAGTGCCCTCAATGCGGCTCTCCAAAATTCGCCGCTTTTTAGCACGAGTCCAACGTCCAAAAACCGATTCGCCAGCTAGATGCACCACCGCGTCCAACCCTCGCAAATCGCAACGCTCCGCCGTAGAAAAAGAACGCCACTCCGGCAATTGGTCGGCAGAAGTTTTTCCGACATTTGCAGAACGCGAAAAAGCGACCAAAGACGCACCGCGTGCGTGAAAAAAACGCAGCACATTTTGCCCGACAAAACCACGAGCCCCCGTCACTCCGACTCGTAGTGGCAATCCATTTTTCATCGTCCAAATTTTTGCCGCAACCAGCTAAGCGGAAAACGCTTGCCCGGGCAATCCGTCGGCTTTGGGTTTATCTCCTTGTGCCCTCGCACAATGGCGCGTTTTCCCTTCACCGTGCCGACACGCCCACGCAGATACGTTATCAATTCTTCCAAAGAATTAAGCTGTGACTGCGACGGACGGTCTCGATTAAAATCTCCCACGAGGCAAATCCCCAGCGCGATATTGTTCAGGTAATCACTTGCCACGTGTCCACCATTGATCTGTCTGGTCCAGCGATCTCCGACTTCGATCTCGCCATTACCCGAGGAGGTTCCATTGCCAATCACAAAGTGATAAGCCATACCATTTTGCATCTTCCGAACACGCTTATGATAATTATTAAAAATCTTCGCATTCCCTTGTCTCGTGCCGCTATTGTGAACGACGATATACTTCCAGCGTCCCTTTTTTACACGAGCACTATCGATCTGTCTCCGCACACTTGATGTAAGATACCGCCACCGTCCACGCGGCGCACGCGTCCGCTTCGATGCGGGTTGCAGTCCTTTTGTTGAGGAGCGTCCGGATTTTTCGACATGCACTTTTGCCGTCTGTTTCGGAGTCGCTTTTGGTGTCGCACGCGGTGTTGGTTTGGGCGTAGGTCGAGGCGTAGATCGTGGAGTTGGGCGCGGGGTAGCTCTCGGAGTTGGTCTCGGAGTCGGTGGCACTTGGGTAGCTTTGCGCATGGGGCGCGGAGTGGGCGTTGCCACGGGTCGCGCCGGTGAGGGCGTTGATTTTGGAACAGGCTTTGCCCGCACGGGCGTTGCCACAGGCATCGGACGGACGTCTTCACGTGCTCTCAAAAAAAGTTCCCGTTTCCGTTTCTCATCGGCAGACAGCTCCGCGAAGGTGTTTCCTGTCACTGAAAGAAAATACGTAACAACAAACACCAAGTTTAAAACGAAATAAAACCGTCGCTCAAATCGCACTCCTCGCTTGATAACAGAAGAAAATTTGCATTCAAGACAAGGGTAAGAAAGAAATTTCTTAAAATGGCCTGCGTCTCATTAGAAAAAAGTAAAAAAGATTTCCAAGAGCAGCGACAAAAGCAGCAACGTAAGTCCATGCAGCAGCATTTAATACCGCATGCACGCCCTGTGTTTCCTCGGTGCCTTGCACAATGTGCATTTGCTTCAGCAACAGCTTTGCGCGGCGCGAAGCATCGAACTCTACCGGCAGGGTTAATAAATTAAAAATAGCAATTCCCGCAAAAGCCAACATTGCCAAAAAGAACAACGGCCTGCCGAGAGCCTGAAAAAATAAAGAGGCGATAAAAATAATTGGCAACATTTGACTCATGAAAACCGTTGCCGGAATTGCTGCCATACGCCACTGCAAAGGCGCATAATTTTTCGCATGTTGAATGGCGTGTCCCGCTTCATGGGCCGCAATCCCCATAGCTGCAATAGAATCTCCCCGGTAAACTTCGGGTGAAAGGCGTAGTTGTTTCCTACGGGGATCGTAGTGATCCCCAAGCAAGTCTCGCGTTGGCAAGACCTCGACATGCGGCAAGTTTGCCGCTTCCAGAATTTGTTTTGCCACCTCAGCACCGGAGATTCCCGCACGCGCCGAAATCTTTTTCCAGTGAGCAAATGCAGACTGCACGCGTGACTGCGCCCAAAGTCCGAGTAACATCGGCACCGCAAAAAGTAAAATTACCAAAATCATTTTGCTATTTCCTATACCAAGAGGAAAAATGTTTGAAGTAAACGAAGCGCAGAGTTCTCATTTATCCGGCAAGGCGACCGAGCTGGCGGTAGCCATAGCTACCGACGGCGAGGGCAACGCCGCCGGACGATGAGAGATCAAGATAAGTCTCAAACATTTTTCATTTTGGTATTAGCACACATCATCGAGTGCTTTCCATAGCGCATTTACGCAGATATCGATCTGTTCAAAATCCACGCAGTAGGGCGGCATCAATACCAGAGTATCTCTGATCGGGCGTGTCAGAAGACCATATTCCTTAGCCGCTTCGCAAACTTTAGCCCCGATTTGTTTTTGCCAAGGATAAGGCTGCGCCGGGCTTGCGCCATCTCCTTTTTTCTTCACCACATCCATGCCGGCAACAAAACCGATTTGCCGCACTTCGCCCACATGCGGATGCTCAGCCAGACACTCCAGATCCTTTTCCAGATAAGCAATTTTAGCCTGCAAATTTTCAAGCGTTTTTTCTTTTTCAAAAATATCTAGGCTGGCCAGTGCTGCGGCACATCCCAAAGCATTTGCCGTATAGCTGTGACCGTAAAAAAAACTTCTGAGTTCCTCGTAGGAGCCCGAGAAACCATCGAAGACACGCTGCGTCGTCAAGGTCGCCGCCAGCGGTAAATACCCGCCGCTTAGGCCCTTCGCTACACAAAGAAAATCCGGTGTTATTTTTTCGTGCTGACAGGCAAACATTTTTCCCGTGCGACCAAAACCGGTCATAATCTCGTCGAGAATTAAAAAAGTATCATGCTCGTCACATAGGCCTCGCAATTTCGTCAACATCCCATCGGGCCAGAGACGGATACCGGCTACCGCCTGCACCAAAGGCTCGATGATAATCCCGGCAACTTGTCCTGCCGCGAGTTCGGGAAGTGCCGCGCAGTCTTCAAAGGAGGCCACCCGCAAAACCGGAAAGTGAAATTTTTTAAAACGCTCATGAAAGGTCGGAATGCCACCAAGACTCGAAGCTCCAAAGGTATCTCCGTGGTAGGCACTATCAAAAGCGACAAAATATTTGCGCTCCGGCTCCCCATTTTGATGCCAATACTGCGCCGCCATTTTCAAAGCAACCTCCACGGCCGTCGAGCCATCATCAGAGAAAAAAACTCGCTCCAGCGGACTCGGTGCAAGCAAGCCGACTAGGCGGCGAGCAAGTTCAGAAGCTCCGGGATGCCCGGCACCTAAAAAAGAAACATGAGCCACACGCTCTAGCTGGGCGGCAATGGCCGCATTGATCTCCGGGTGGGCGTGACCGTGAAGATTTGTCCAGATGGAGGAATTTCCGTCAATATATTCTCGCCCCTCCGTGCCTCGCAAAATTGCTCCTTTACCCGATTCTAATATGAGCGGCGAGTAAGCCGGATCGCACCAATCGCGCATCTGCGTAAAAGGGTGCCAGGAAAATTGCCGATCTGTTTCTGCCGCATCGAAGTTAGCTTGTGCTTGTTTTGAAAAAGCCATCGCAGGCGATCCTGAGCGAATTTTATTTTCAAGAAAAGATGAATAGCACCTTTATTCATAAAGCGAAGTTTGTAAGATTTCGCACGCCATAAAAAAATTAGATGTTCGAAATTAAGCCACGAGAAAAAATGGTCGAACGCGCTCTGCTTGTCGGAGTCTGCGTAAAGCCGGAGGATCCACAAGACGCAGATGAGCTGCTGGATGAGTTGAGCGAGCTCTCCCGCACCTTGGGTATCCCCGTCGTGACTCGCAAAGTCGTCGTGATCCGCGAACCGCAGGCGCGTTTCCTCATCGGGTCAGGAAAGGCCGAAGAAATTTGTCGCCTCGTGCAGGAGCACCACTGTGACGTCATTATTTTTGACAATCCGTTGACGCCCGCTCAACAACGAAATTGGGAAGCTCTGGCAAAAGTCACTGTCATTGATCGGCAAGAGATCATTCTCGATATCTTTGCGCAGCGTGCCCAGACAAAAGAAGCACGCATCCAAGTCGACCTAGCACGTATGGCCTACTCGCTTCCGCGTCTCACCCGCGCATGGTCCCACCTTGGTAAGCAGGGCGGCGGCATCGGCTCTCGCGGTGAGGGTGAGAGCCAGCTAGAACAAGACCGCCGAAAAATTCGTGGGCAGATGGATCGTTTGCGCCGCGACCTAGAGCAAGTCCGCCGTGCACGAGCCACCCAACGCAAAGATCGCAAAACGACACCCGTTCCCAATGCAGCCATTGTCGGCTACACAAATGCTGGAAAATCTTCTCTCTTGCGTCTCTTAACCAATGCAGACGTCCTCGTCGAAGATCAACTTTTTGCCACCCTCGACACGACGACACGACGGGTTGATTTGCCAAATAAACAAGCTCTCTTGCTTACGGATACGGTCGGGTTTGTGCGACGACTGCCGCATGAATTGGTAGAGGCTTTCAAGGCCACGCTGGAGGAAGCCGTGCAGGCCGACTTTCTCATTCACCTTCTCGACGCTTCGCATCCGAAAGTTTTTGATTTTTTCGATACGACGCAAAACGTTCTCGATGAACTTGGAGCAACCGACAAGCCGACCCTTATTGTCTTTAACAAAATCGACAAAATCTCCGATTCGGCAACACGGGTGTTGTTACGACATCGCTTCCCGACGGCAATTTTTATTTCTGTTCAGACGGGCGAAGGTATCAAGCTACTACTTACAAAAATCTCCGAGTTTGTCACAAAAGACAGCCGTAAACTCATCTTTCGCCTACCCCATGAGCGCGGTGATCTCCTCGCCATGCTACACCGCGAGGGAGAAATTCACGATACGCGCTACACCGAAAAAAACATCGAAGTCATCGCCACGCTGAGCGGAAAAATTCTCGATTTCGAAGATCAATTTTCTTCACTCTGGAATGGAAACGATACGGAGTAAAAGCGGCGTTTTATTAGAGAGCAGCCCCTAATAAGTTCGCGAGTAGTCCGTATATGGCTTCGATCCCTTTTCCATAAATTTAAAATCCTTGTTGCAGACATCGTAAAGTTCGAGAGCTATGCAGTTCTCAAGCTTATCCTTTAGGTTGCTCGGGATCGTCTGCATCTCCACGGTCCTGCCAGAGGCATCTGTGAGCAAACAAACATAGCCATAATACTTCATTCCAAACCGCGTCATATCGCGGCTTTTGTAGAGTAAAGTAATCGGATTTTCCATGTTAAATTCAAAGTTGCCAAGCGGTTTTAGCTCAAACTCAAACTCCTCTTTCCCCACGACTTGATAAACATTTCGGTTGATTAACGAACGCGCAAAAACAAGAAGCGTTCCTTTTACCTTTTCTAGCCCTCGTTTTAAATCTCGATTGATGACTTTTACCGTGAAACGCAACTCCTGCAAACGGTCATCATACATTTCAATCTTCGACAGCACATCGCTTTTTTTTACGGAAACATTTAAATCGACCTTCGGCATCACACCATCTAAAGCAGAGCCCTCATCCGAAGTAGGCGCATCTTTAACCATCCCCGATGCTTGCAAAAATTGCTGATCTTTTTCTGAAAAATCAGAAAATTTCACACGAAGGACCTGGCTGTTATCTTTCCGTTTGATCGAAACTAAATCTCCAAAAACGCCAACCACTTCTCCCTCCACCGTCTGCCCCTGTTTGTCTGTAAAAACTCTTGCTTCGGCACCCGACAATAGGAACAAATAAGCGCAAAGCACCAAAAGCAGAGGCAAATAGCGACATAAAGATGTTGGCAAGGAACAAAACACTGCCGCCGAACTTGCAATGGATAAAAAATATCCTCAAGAAAATTTTTTGTAACAACACGAAGCTTTTTTTATTGGTTAAACAACAACGACCATCCGGCCTCCAAGGTCTGTAAACACAAAGACTTTGGACAGAAAAAATGAAGCTGGTCCTAAGAAGAAAATTCTGACATAGCATGAACACCATGTCCGAATCGCAAAAACGCGCCCTCATCTTCGACCTCGACGACACCCTCATTGTGGACGAGGCTGTATCTCGTGAAACTTTCCAAAACGTCGCAGAAAACACTGTGAAGTTTGGAGCAAGTCCCGATAAATTTATTCGCGATGCCCAAGCCGCTGCCAAACAGCTTTGGAAAGAAAGCTCTTCCTACACCTATTGTCGAAGCATCGGAATCAGCCCCTACGAGTGCCTCTGGGGGGACTTCGCTCCGGATTCGCCCGATCTAGAAGCTCTCGGAATTTGGGCGAAAAATTTTCGCGTAAAAGTTTTTGATACGGCTCTTCGTGCCCAAATGATCGACTCTCCGGCAGGTGGTGAAGAACTCGCTAAAAAATTTGAGGAAGCTCGCCGCAAGTTGCAGCGCCTGATGCCCGATGCCGTCGAAGTCCTGACCACACTTTCGCAAAGTTACCGTATCGGCATGTTGACAAATGGTGCCCCGAGTTTGCAGCGCGAAAAAATCGCTTATTCCGGTCTGGCCCCCTTTTTCAAATACATCGCCGTCTCCGGGGAGCACGGTGTCGGCAAGCCTCAGGCTGAAATCTTTAATATAGTTTGTTCGGAGCTCGAAGTTTCTCCCGATGCCGCAGTCATGATTGGAAACAGCCTAGAACGGGACATCCAGGGAGCAAAAAATGCAGGCATCACCTCCGTCTGGATGCAGGTTCCTGGTGCCGAGGAACCCGCCGACATCGAACCCGACTTTACGATCAAGAGTCTTTCCGAACTCCCCGCCCTACTCGAAAAATTGGGCTAAATTTTTTTTCATTATCCGAAACGTCGGCTGTGCGAGAGAAATTTTTCGAGTGCGGGGGTTGCCGGATTTTCAAAAAAATCGATGCTGCTCTGAACCGTCTCGATTCGACCATCCCGTAAAAAAGCAAGCTGATCGGCCGCAGCGCGTGCAAAGCCAATCTCGTGGGTTACCAATACAAGCGGACAAGAACTCTCCCGCATTTCCAAAATAAATTCCAAAACCTCTAGGGTCATCTCCGGGTCCAGTGCCGATGTCGGTTCATCCATAAAGAGCAAACGCGGCTTCACCGCAATAGCCCGAATAATAGCCACCCGCTGCCGTTGCCCTCCGGAAAGCGCGGCGGGTTTTTTATCCGCATGACGGCGCAGCCCAAATCGCTCCAGCAGCATCTCCGCTTGCGCATGGGCCTCTTCGCTCCCAAGCCCATGAATTTTCATCAACGGAAGAACGATATTTTTCAAAGCACTCACATGAGGAAATAGATTAAAAGCCTGAAACACAACCCCGATACTCCGACGGTAGCGGCGCAGAGACTTTTCATCCCTCGGCAAACGCTCTTCAGCAATACGGATCTCGCCACGATCAGGAATTTCAAGTCCCGTAAGAATCCTCAGCAAAGTCGATTTTCCACCTCCCGAAGGACCAACGAAAGCCAGACAATGCTCGAACTCAAAAGTGACATCCGAAATCTCTATCACTGGATTTCCGGCATAGGATTTGGAAAGACTGTGAGCTTCGATTTTCATGTATCAAAAGTATTTCTGCGCTCAAAATAATGCGTAAGTGCCATGATCGGCAGAGTTAAAATAAGATAACCCACCAGCAAAACGAGATAACTTTCAAACGTACCATAAGTCGCAGAGGCAACTTGCTGCGCCGCAAACGTAAATTCGCTGATACTTATGATCGAAAGCAACGAAGAATCTTTTATCAGCGACGCAAGCTGACCCGCCAGAGGCGGTAGCATCTGCCGAAGAGCCTGTGGAAAAACGACGTAACGATAAATTTGCAACGGCGTAAACCCCAGCGATCTCGCACTCTCAATCTGTGTTCTCCCAACACTCTCAATCCCCGCACGAATAATCTCCGCCATATACGCCCCGCTAAAAAGCGACAAAATCAAAACACCCGCCACAAAACGATCCTGCAAACCAATCTGATTTGCAAAAATATAAAACCCAAAAAGAATCAGAACCAAAAGCGGAGTTCCCCGGACGGCTTGCACATAAATCCCCGCCAAAGCTCGCAAAGGCAAGATCCTCGAACGCCGCGCAAGTGCCGTTAAAAAACCAAGCAGCAAACTAATAAACAAGGCAATGAGCGAACACAAAATCGTCGTCAACCACCCCCACCAAAAAGCAATGCGATAATCCCAGAAAGAAGTAAACCGCAGCCCCTCCGACGCCAGCAAAACCCAGGACAAAAGCGAAAACAAAAAAAGCAAAATGGCAACATGCGCCAACCAAAGACGCATCGACACCTCTCCACTCGGCGGCGCAATCAAAAAAGCTCGCCAGCGTCGAATCGACGAAACAGATTTACTTTCAGACATTACAAAAGGGCAGGGTATTTTTTTAAAAAACAAAAGGAATATTCTGCTCCGCAAAAGCCTGTTTTTGCTCATGAAGATACTTTTCCCCAAGTCTCTCAAAACCGCCCTCGGCACGAAAGGCTTTCAAAAACGCATTCACCTCTTCGCGCAATTCAGCATTTCCCCTACGAATCCCAATCGCCCAGCTCTCTACGCGAATCGGTTGCAAAACCGCCCGTAGCGCATCGGGATGCTGCCGGGCATTCTGCCATACCGACATTTGATCATAAATGAAAGCCTGTGCCTTCCCCTGCAATACTTCCAACACCGCCGAATTCTCTTTTTCAAAAGCTAAAATCTTTGCATTTTTGAGATTCGCACGAGCCCACACTTCCCCCGTTGTCCCTTGCCGAACCGCCACACTGTTGCCATCTCGATCAATCACATCAAGAGTTTCCAATTCCGAATTTTTAGGAATCAGCAACGCAAGCCCCGTCGTCAAATAAGGCTCCGAAAAATCAATCGCCTCCGCCCGCTCCTCTGTCTTCGTCATCGAAGAAATTACCACATCCACCTTGCCCGTCCTCAATGCCGGAATCAGTCCCGTAAAACTCGTATTCTCGATCCGCAAAGGCCGCTGTAAAAAATCCGCCAACCCCTCCGCAATATCCACACTCACTCCCATCGGATTCCCCTGTGGATCAATCGTCTCAAACGGCGGATACGAGAGATCCATCCCCACGACAAGAGCCCTATCGGCTCCTTTCTTTTGACACCCCAGCGCAAAAAATACCCCTACAAAAAACAAAACTATGATAAAAAAACGTGCCTGTATCATAAAAAAAATCACCCCGCAACTTTTGAAAGCACCTCCGTAAGATGTGGCAAAAGCTGCTTCTTTCGCGATACCACACCATCCAACCGCCAAGTCCCTTCACCCTCCTCGGGGTAATCAATATGCTCGCAAAACTCACTCGCCCCACAAACCAGCAAAATCGAGTTCTGTGTATTCACATCCGTAACCAGCAAGGCCGCAAAAAGCAGCCCCCGCGCCTCCCGCACCTCCTCCAGAGCCAACAGCAAATCCGGTCGCTTCTCCTCAAAAAGAGACGACGACATCTCCTCAATTTGCGCAATACTAAACCGCTGCCCCGCCTCCTCATACTCCTTCATATCCGCCGTCGCAGCCTGCTTCGCCGACATCGTCTGCAAAGGCGAACCCACCGAAAAAATTTCCTCCGCCAGCTTGCCCGGATCGATCCCCGTAATCTCACTCAGCCGCCGCATCATCTCATGATCTGTCTGCGTCGTCGTCGGTGACGAAAGATTCAGCGTATCCGAAATCAACCCCGCCATCAGGATGCCGGCCACCCGCTCCGGAATCGGCACCCCCTCCAAAACATACTGCGTCGCCACGATCGTGCTCGTCGAACCAACCGGACGATTCAAAAACAAAATCGGCCCCTCCGTCCGCACCGTCCCAATCCGATGATGATCCAAAATCTCCACAATCGGCAGCACCTCCGCCCCCTGCACCGCCTGCGACATCTCATTATGATCCACCAAAATCAACTGCCTCGGAATCGGTTTCAAAAAATCACTCTTCGACAAAATCCCAATCAACCGCCCCTCCTCATCCAACACAGGAAATGCAAACTGCGGCGACATCGCCACCATCCGCCGCGCCTCCTTCAGCCCCATCTCCGGACGCAGCGAAATAAAATCTGTCTGTAGCATATCCCCTGCATGCACCGCACTCCGCGCAAACAAAACTGTCGTAGCCGTATCATACGGAGACCTTATCAACGTCACCCCACGTTCCCTCGCCAACTCCAGCATCTCCTCCGACGGCAAAATATTACCCGAAAAAATAATCGCCTGCACCCCCGACTCAATCGCGATGCGATGAATATTCCCGCGATCCCCCACGATCAATACCACCCGGCTACAATCCCGCTCAGCCAGACGCCTTTTAAAAGTATCCGTCTGCATCGAAGCCACCAGCAGCATGAAACTCCTAATCTCCGTCTTCGCCTCCCCAGCAATCAACTCCCCGGCAACCGTATCAATAATCCCCTCCAACGACGTCTTCACCTCTCGCGAACGATCCGGACTATGCCGAGGCGGAAAAAGGTAACTCGTAATCTTAAAACTCGAAATCAACCCCTTACAAACCCCTCTGTCATCCACCACCGGCAACCCGCGAAAATGCGAATCCCCGATCCGCTCCACCGCATCATACACCGGCTCATCCTCATGCGCACTGATCACATTATGCGCCATCACATCCGCCACACGCGGACTCACATCCCCCATGTAAACCGGAGCCTCAAACCCAAAACGATCCAGCACGTAATCAATCCGCTCATTCGTATTCCCACAACGCGCCGCCACACAATTCTCCACCCCCTGCGCCCGCTTCAGCTCCGCATAAGCCAAAGCCGAAACAATCGAATCCATATC
>JBKEAD010000020.1:0-1802 GCA_047971915.1 Chthoniobacterales bacterium | reverse complement strand
GAGATACGGACGATGACCGAACAGGGGAAGATCGGCTTTCCGCAAGTCATGCAAGCCTTCGAAAATATGACGGCTGCGGGCGGAAAATTCAGCGGCATGATGAAGGCTCAAAGTTCTACGTGGAACGGTCTCTTGAGCACGTTCCGGGATAATCTTGGGCAGGCGTTAATTGCCTTCGGAACTCCAATTATCGACGGTCTGACGCCGATCCTGGAAGGTTGGGCACAGAACGGAGCGGGCCTGAACTCGATGCTGCGGGAAGCGATGAGGAGAAGCCGGATATTTTACTCGCAAGGATTGGAAAAAGCAGCCTCGGCGAAATCGATAAAGAAATCGACGCGATTCAAAAAGCAATGACTGAGGGCAATTACAGCGGCACAGAAAAAGAACTTAAGCGTGTGGAGGAACTTTTAAAACTTCGGAAAGAAATTGCTGACGTAGAGCGAAGCATCGAAAAAGAAAAAGAGCAAAAAGCAAAAGAAGAAGCACGGAAAAAGGCTGGTGGCCGGCTCGTTTGCTCCATGAGAGGCAGGGCGATGTAGTGATCACCCAAAACAGAAATACCATTTGCCGTGGCGGCTTCTCCGTTTACAAATCCCGCCCTAACACGCGCTCTCCACGACTCGCTTTCCGAATCCCAATACGGCGAGACGAACCACGGGTGTCGCCACGTTTTTTTGGGCAACGTGCAGCTTACAACCGTGCCGCTCTTAGTTTGGCTCACTCTGATTCCGGTTCCCGCGATGGGGGTTAATCGCCGCCGAAGGGCGGCGAGAATCCGGTTCCACGACTCGGCTGCGATCCCGCTCATTGCGGAAAAAAGAATAGCCGTTCACCGTCCCAGGCCGTGCGCAAATTGAAATAAACGATCTGGTGCAGTGTGCCGGGGGACTCGTCGTTTTTATCGGCTCGGCGCAGGACGGCCACGGGCTGCAAAAATTCGTTCTTCTTCACTTTTTTTGAATCATTAATTTACGTGATCGAAACGGCGGATTCATCATCAGGATCGATCTCGCCTTTTTTATTCGTCAGCACACGCAGAGCAATCCACGACAGGAATCGGTCATTGTATTTGTCGCGCCATTTAAGGGTGGGTTTTTCGGAAAGTTTTTCAGTGCCGATGACAGGTTCAAATTCATCGACCAGACCAAAATCAACGCGTATTTGATCACCCGAAATGGAGCAAAAAAAAGCTCCTCGATAAGTGACTCTTTTTTGCACGGCAGTGATCACCGTGCCGTGGGATAATTCGGCTATGCGGATACTCGAGCCACTGACCAGGCGGCGGCGATCGACCCAGTTTTTGAGTGCTGCCCACGCCTTTTTTACGGGCTGGCCGGGTTCGACATTTTTTAAATCGATCATCATTTAAGCGATGCCCTTGTATGTAAGTCGCGCAGCTTCAATGCTGCCCTCAGTTTGCTCGCCAGACAATTTTCACCTCCGCACCACACGCCACGCTGCACCGCGCTCCTCAATAAGTGGAGGCATCTCTAGCCAAAACCGATTGCGAGGCTCAGGGAGGGGGCCGGGCACGCTACCCACACTGCGCCCAATGTTCGAAAACACCCACGACGGGATTTCTTTATAAATGCGACTCTCGGTCCACACGCCGCCCAAATTTAAAGACCTGTCGGTGCCCAGCATTGGGTTCGGCGTTGGACGTTTTTTGAACCGAGAGTTAACGTTTTTACTGCTGATTTTCTCGTCCCAAATAATTTTATCACCCTCTTTATCCAGGGTGCCCGAATATTTTTTTAAAAGTTCATCGATATTCGGATTTGTTCGCAAATCATCTTCGC
>JBKEAD010000244.1:0-14610 GCA_047971915.1 Chthoniobacterales bacterium | reverse complement strand
ACGATGGATACTGCAACGGAAGAATTAAATATAGATCGCTCTGCCGGCGATTTTAGTTATGACCTCGACTACGAATTTGATGCCGGAGTCGGTCTGACCGAACAGACGATCAACTACATTGCCGATGTAAAAAACGACCCGGATTGGGTGCGGAAATTTCGGCTCGATGCCTATCATAAATTTCAGGAAAAACCCATGCCTACGCACTGGGCGACCAAAGATTTGGATAATATCGTTTTCGACAACATTCGTTATTATTTATCTCAGGGGCAGCAGCCAAAGCGTTCCTGGGACGACGTGCCGGATGAGGTCAAAGAAACCTTTGAGCGTCTTGGTATTCCCGAGCAGGAGAGAAAATTTTTAGCCGGAGTTGAAGCGCAATTTGATAGTGAAGCCGCGTATTCTAATATAAAAGCAGCCGTTGCCGAGCAAGGCGTAGTCTTTGTCGGTAGCACGGAGGGGCTGCACAAGTATCCCGAACTTTTCCGTAAATGGTTCGGAAAAGTCATTCCGACGGGCGATAATAAATTCAGTGCTCTGAATAGTGCCGTGTTTAGCGGAGGCTCTTTTATCTACATCCCGCCGGGCGTGAAGGTGAAGCACCCGCTCCAAGCTTACTTCCGAATCAATGCCCAAAATTTTGGTCAGTTCGAGCGTACGCTCATCATTGCCGATGAGGGGAGTGAAGTCATGTATATGGAGGGCTGCACGGCTCCGAAATTTGAAACCGCGACTCTGCATAGTGCGGTCGTCGAGCTCGTCGCAATGAAAGACGCCAAGATTCAATATATCACCGTGCAAAACTGGAGTTCAGATGTTTTTAACCTCGTGACAAAACGAGGGCTGGCCCATGAAAACGCGGAAATTCGCTGGATCGATTGCAATATCGGATCGCGCTTGACGATGAAATACCCCGGCGTCGTGATGAAGGGGCGCAAAGCCCGTGGCGAGGTGGTCAGTATCGCACTCGCCGGCGATGGACAGCATCAAGACACGGGCGCAAAGATGATCCATGCCGCCGACGAAACGACGAGCAATGTGATTTCAAAATCCATCAGCCTCGGCTCCGGACGTGCCACCTATCGCGGATTGGTCCACATTCCAAAGCATTTGAAAAATTGCAAAAACAACACGGAATGCGACGCGCTTTTGATCAACGCCCAGAGTCGCACGGATACCTATCCCGCTATTTCCGTGCGAGGGCAGGGGAATGCTTGTCAGCATGAAGCCTCGGTCAGCCAAATCAGCGAGGAACAAATTTTCTACATGCAGCAGCGTGGCCTTACGGAAGCTCAGGCGATGAGCCTCTCCGTAAATGGATTTGTAAATGATCTCGTTCGAGAATTTCCTATGGAATACTCCGTTGAGCTAAAACGTCTTATTGATTTGGAAATGGAAGGCTCCGTCGGCTAATCGCCCTAGCCGCAAACATAAGCTTTCACAGCACTTTTTATCTAAAGAATGAATACTGCAACTATTGATTCCGCTTCGACGGAAGAAACCCTCAATCCCGAAGCCTGTCTCTATCGTGCGCCATCTAAACGCTGGCCGGAGTGGTTTCGCAACGAGCAAAATGAGGCTTGGGAAACGTTTAAAAAACTCCCGGTTCCAAACCGCAAAGATCAAAACTGGCGCTACTCGAATTTGAGCATCCATGAAAACTCCGCCGCATGCAGCGCAAGTGCTCCGACCAATCCCGACGCGCTCATCCACCGCTCCAAGTCACTCGTAGCCGATACGTATAAACTTGTTTTCGCTAACGATGAGCTGCTCACCCGTTTGCCCGATGACTTGCCCGAAGGAGTTATTTTAAAATCTCTCCCCAAGGCTGCGGTCGAAAATGAAGAGATCTTTCGTCGATATTTTATGAGCAAGCCCGTGGCTCTTGGTTCCGAAAAAATTGCTGCCTTGCATCGCTCCCAAGTGAGTGGAGGTCTGTTTTTATACCTTCCCAAAAATGTCGTCATCGAAAAACCGATCGAAGTTTTTCATTGGGTCACCGGAGAAAATTCCGCCGTGTTTCCACACACGCTGATTATTTGTGAAGAAATAGTGAAGCGACTTTTATAGATCATTTTCAGTCGGGCGACGCCCTCCCAGCCTACGTTTACGCCGTGCATGATCTCCATCTCGCACAGTCGGCCCGCCTGCACTACAGCTCGATTCAAGACTGGTCGAAGGAAACAAAAGCCTTCCACTTAAATGCAACAAGCCTAGCCAAAGACGCGAGATGCACGAGTCTGAACACTCACTTCGGGGCTCACTTGCTTCGCGCAGAAAATCACAGCTACATGATGGGCGAGGGCGCCCATAGTGTGATGCTCTCGATGAGTCCGCTCACAGGCGTTCGCGAGGTCGATCAACGAACCTTGCAGGAGCACGAAGCACCCAATGCGACGAGTGATCTACTCTATCACAATGCTTTGTCCGACAAATCGCGCTCGACCTTTTCGGGACTTCTAAAAGTAGCCGAAGGTGCGCACAAAACGGATGCCTATCAAAAAGTTCGCAATCTTTTACTCTCCGATGAAGCCGAAGCAAACTCCATGCCCGGTTTAGAGATTTTGGCCGACGACGTGCGGTGCTCACACGGTGCCACGTCTGCGGAATTAAATGCCGACGAGCTTTTCTATATGCAGGCCCGGGGAATCCCTTCCGAACAGGCGTGTCGCCTGATTTTATTTGGATTTTTCAATGAGATGTTAGAACGCTTTGGGCGCGAGGACATTCAGGAAGCCGTCTGCAATCTGATCAAATTCCATTACGAATTGTAAAAAATTCCTCCGGAAAAAAAACTCACTTCTTCTGATTTGATTGTTTTTTTCAATCTCTAAATTCACTATACGCAACCTATGTCGTGGACTAAATACTTATTATTACTTTCGTTTTTCAACTCCTTGGTTTTCTTTTTTTCGGGCTGCGGAACTTTGGATTCTCCTTCGGGCGGGGCGGCTTCGCGAGATGAGGCTGTGAAGCTACAGATTTTTTTGGATTCGCAAAATTTCGGGCCAGGCATTGTCGATGGACAGCGGGGCGAATTTACGGCAAAGGCCCTTGCGCTATATCGGCACTCCAAAGGATTACCAGAGGAGTATAAGCCGGATTTGAGCGGAGTTGTGCCGTATCGTGACTATGTCATTACACAGGCCGATATTGATTCGCTTGGGCAGATTCCGGCGGCACCGGCGAAGATTGCCCAACTAAAAAAGATGCCCTATACAAAATTGAGCGAGCTGCTTGGGGAGCGTTTTCACACGACTCGGGCTTTTATTTATCAGCTAAACCCAAATCAGCCGATAGAGTTTTTGCCTGCGGGGAGTGTCATTAAAGTTCCAAATGTGAGTCGGCCTTTTTATCCGAGTAATTATCCGGGGAGCTATAAGACACCGCCACCGTCGCTTAGTTCAAAGCGGAGCGTGCTGGTGGATACAAATCTGCGGATGCTCGAAGTTCGCGAGGGCGACCGCCTCATTGCCGCCTTCCCGATTACTCCCGGTTCGAGTGAGCATCCCGCACCAAAGGGAAATTGGAAAATCGTAAAGGCGGTGCCGTGGCCTTGGTATCGCTATGATGAAGGTGTGCTGGATCGGGGAGTGCGCACGGAGACTTTCTATATGTATCCGCCGGGTGTGAACAGTCCGGTAGGTATTCTTTGGGCCGGTTTGAATAGGTCGGGGATCGGCATTCATGGAACGGGCACGCCGGAGACCATTGGGCGTTCCGGTAGTCATGGCTGCATTCGTTTGGCTAACTGGGATGCGGCGACTTTTTACACACTAATTCGTGCCGGAGTCCCCGTGACGATTCGGTAAAGGGCCCACCCTAAAAGTATACTAAAAGTATATTTCTAAAAAAATCATTACGGATTAGCTTGTCAGAATCTAAGAATCTGCATAATGGACATCACTGCATCTAGCATAGAAAGGAGGCGAAAATACTTAGAATGAAAGCAATCAAACTTTTAGCGGTTCTTGCAATCGCAGCTTCGGCTCTGAGCCTCGGCGCATGTGCAAGCAAGCCAGCACCACAGCCAGCACCTACAAGCGTAGGCTACTCTAAATAATTTTAGCTTATCGCTTAATTATAATTTTATCCGCAAAGCCGGGCATTTTTTGTTTATTAAAAAGATGCTCGGCTTTGTTCTTCAAAGGCCGGAAGGGTGGTCGATAAAGCTCCAGGGGATTTGGAATTTTTCGTCTAGGTGCTTGCAGAGGGCTTTGACACCGAAAGTTTCCGTGGCGTAGTGGCCAGCGTAAAATAGGTTGACTCCGAGTTCTTCAGCGGTGCTGTAGGTGTCGTGTGTGCCTTCACCAGTGATAAAAGTGTCGATGCCTTGTCGGGCGATGTTATGGACCTCACGTCCGGCACCTCCAGTGATGAGTGCGACACGGTGACAAATCTCTTCGCCTCCCGGAGCAAGATGGGCAGGGTGTTTGGTGGCGGTTTCGATGCGTTTTTTAAGTTCGGATCGTGGGATGTGCATGTCGGCAACAAGGCCGAGAGGATGGTCTTTTTTGTCTGTAAGAGGCTGCCTAGGAGACATGCCGAGCTGTGTGGCGAGCACGGCATTGTTGCCGACTTCGGGATGCATATCTAGTGGGAGGTGGGAGCTATAGATAGCGAGGTCGGCAGCGATGGCTTTGGCCAGTTTGCGATAAAAGGGGCCGGTGATTTTTTGGGCTCCGCCCCAGAGAAAGCCGTGGTGGACGATGAGGAGATCCGCCTGCTTTTCAAGTGCTGCATCGAGAACGAACTCGCTGGCGTCCACGGCACACGCGATGCCGCGAATTTTTTTTTCGGCGGGGTTTTGACTTTGGAGTTGGAGGCCGTTGAAGGCGTTTGGGTAGTCCTCGATTTCGGCGTGGTGGAGATACCTTTCGAGATACTCCGAAAGTTTGAGCAACGTGGTCATTTTTTTATAAATTAAATTCCTGTTGTGTTGAAACGGGTGGGGGAGCGGAGGCGGTTTTTTCGGAATTTGAGGATGGGGTTTTTGCGTTTGTTTGCGAAGGTGTAGCGGCAGAAAAGGCTTCTTTTTCGACTTCTTTGAGTAGGGATTTAAATTCGCAGTTTCTTAAAAAATCGGCTAAGGCTTCGAAATTCGGTTGGTGAGAGAGAGCGTCAATCGGAACGGGGAGGGGGATATTTTTATCGAGGCGAACCATTTCTCGATTTTGGTGTAGGAGGTCGCTTGCTGCTTGGATTTTTTCGCGTAGTTTTTCGTTAGAGACCTCGGGGAGTTCGGCTAAAAGTTTTTCGATCGTTGAAAATTGCTGGATAAGTTTTGCGGCAGTTTTTTGTCCGACTCCAGGCACGCCGGGAATATTGTCAGCACTGTCACCAGTGAGCGCGAGGATGTCCGCGATGGACGCGGGGGGCACGCCCCATTTTTCGCTGACTTCAAGTTCACCGAGAAGTGCGTAGCTGCTGCCGGAATCTTTGAGATCCGTTTTGCTGGTGGAGTAAATTCGGATATTGGGTGCTACGATTTGGAGAATATCCTTGTCGGCGGTTGCGACGACGACTTCATAACCCAACTGAACGGCGGATTGAGCGTAGCTGGCTATCAAATCATCGGCTTCCGTTTTTTCCAGAGAAAGATTGTGAAATCCGAGCAGCGGACACATGGCCTCGATGGGGGCTTGCTGCGCTTGAAGATCGTCAGGCATGGGGGGGCGCTGTTGTTTGTAGGCGGGTTGGAGTTCCATTCGCCGATCAGGAATGCCGCAGTCCCAGATGGTGGCGGCGTGCGTGGGTTCCAGATCGCTGCGCATTTTGCGAAGAGCTTTGGCATAGCCGTAGATCGCGTTTGTAGGGCGTCCGTCGGAGGCACGGAGATTACGGATTGCAAAAAAGGAGCGGTAGAGAAAATAATGGGCATCGACTAAGAGAAGGCGCATAGGCCATTCTTATAATTTCTTGCCTGCGCTTGGGCAAGCCTAGTGGTCGCCGGAGCGTTTTTAGGATGATGATATTTTTCCTGCTTTTTTACTTCTCGCTCGACCCTTTTAATTTCTTTTAATTTTCAGACGGACTCTAAGACAACAAATAAATTGCCGGATAAAGGAGTAGCCAGATCAGGTCGCACATGTGCCAAAAAATTCCTCCGCTCTCGATGTCGAAATAATTCGTGGCAGAATAACGTCCTCGTTTCAATGCATAGCAGAGATAAGCCAAAATCAGCACGGCAACAAAAACGTGTAAAAAATGAAAACCCGTCAGCGCAAAATAGGCCGTATAAAAATGATCCTCGCCAAAGCTTGCCCCGTGACGAATTTTTTCGCTCCACTCAACGAGTTTGAGAATCATAAAGGCCACTCCCGTGAAAATGGCTCCTTGTATCCACAACCGCCCCAATTTTTCGCGTCCTTCATGAAGCGAAGCGATGGCCACCGCCATACACCATCCGCCTGTCAAGAGGAGCATGGTATTTGCAAAAGCCAAGGGCTGATTCAAGGTTGCGGCACCTGCCACGAACTCTTCGGGATGTGCCCTTTGCTGGGCTAAATAGACTCCGATTCCGGCGGCAAAGGTAATGAGTTCTAAAATGACAATTAGCCATACGAGGATTCCACCGGGCGGCTCTAAGCGTTTGGAAAAATCTACGCTAGAGCTTGTCAAAGGATTTTCTGAGGCTGTTTTACTCACGTTTGAAAAATCAGTTTTTTGAGTGCTGAGTAGTATTTCTCTAAGCGATTTTTCAAAAAGAACAATAATTAAAGAATTACTTCTCTTTTTTTCTTGATTAAGGGAGAAGTATTCGTAAGAAATAAAAAGCACGTAAACACCTACCAAATCATGAGTCATCACACGCCAACTATGTCACCAGCAGGAACTCCTTTAGCAGATAGAACCGTAGGGGAGCTTGTTGCCGAATCGCCGGGACTTTCCCGAGTTTTTCAAAAACACCATCTCGATTTTTGCTGTCAAGGAGCTAAAACGGTTCGCGAAGCCTGTGAAAAAAAGGGACTCGTAACGGATGAGATCGTGACTGAACTCGAAAATGCGAGTAAAGCGCAGCCCGAGGATGAAAAAAATCCTGCGGAGTTATCTCCCGCCGAACTGGCAGATTATATCATTGAGAGACACCACGGTTTCTTGGTGCAAGAGCTTCCCCGTTTGCACGCGATGGCGCAGCGTGTCGCACAAGTTCACGGCGGACATACGCCTTCGCTCATCGAGCTCTTTCATGTTTTTGATCGTCTTTTTGTTGAGTTGAGCAATCACATGGCCAAGGAAGAACAGGTTCTTTTTCCAGCTATTAAAAAATTAGCGGGAGAGGATTTGCAAGAGGGCACTTTCAGTGGGCCGCTGGCTACTCCGATTGCGATGATGCGTCATGAGCATGATGATACCGGTGCCGATTTAGAGAAATTACACGAATTGACAAAGGGGTATCACCCCCCGCCGGAGGCTTGTAATACCTACCGGGCACTTTTTGCGGGACTTGCCGATTTAGACAGCGATTTACATGTCCATATCCATCTCGAAAATTCGGTGCTCTTTCCGGCCGCTGAAAAACTCGCAGCACAGGCCGCCTAAAAGATTTTATAGAAATCACAACCTTTCCCCAACCTTTCCCTTGACTCCCTATGTTGACTAAATCGCAGGCGCGAGCCTTTTTTCTCGGAGGAACTTTACTCTTTAGCGTTATTTTCCTCGCTCTCACATTCGACACCCATCGAAAAGTCCCGGCCCAAACGAACGCCGATCAAATCACGGAAGCTGTCATTGCCGGAAAAGTTATCTGGGAAGAGAATAACTGCATGGGCTGTCACACCCTTTTTGGTGAAGGAGCCTACTACGCGCCGGAACTTACAAAGGTTGTCGAACGTCGCGGCGAACCCTGGATAAAAGTTTTTCTGAAAGATCCCCAAAAAATGTATCCGGGCCGCCGAAAGATGGTTCAATACAATTTTACGGATGAAGAAATAGATCATGTCATCGCGTTTTTGGATTGGTGTGGAAAAGTGGACCTAAATGGCTTCCCTGCGGACCCTCCGCTGCGTGCAAAAATCGAAACGACTAAGGCGGCTGCGGTAGAGCCCGTCAAGCTCCTACCATCGCCCCCTCCGCAGATCATGGTAGCCGCCGCCTGCACGGGCTGCCATAGTGTGGCCGGCGAAGGAGGTGCCGTCGGTGCTGCGATTGGTGCGCCTGCACTCGATGGCATTCACCTAAGAAAATCACGAGAGGATTTGCGAAAATGGATTGAAGATCCCCAGACCGTAAAGCCCGGCACGGCGATGCCCGATCTCGTTCCTTCAGTAGTTAGCGAAGAGCAACTCGATGAAATTGTGGACTACCTTTACTCCAACGCACCGAAATCCTGATTCTTAAGACAATACTTTATTTCTCACTATGAAATTCAAAACACAAAAAATTGCTTACTGGTTCTTTGCCTCAGCAATGCTGCTTCTCGTTCTACAAATCGTCTATGGCTTTATTATGGGCTTTGCTCACATGGGATATGATAATTTGCATAATATCATTCCTTTCCATACCGCTCGCGCCGTTCATACCAATTTGCTTGTTGTCTGGCTATTGCTTGGTTTTATGGGATCGGCTTATTATATCATTCCGGAGGAAGCCGATCGTGAACTTTGCTGGCCGAAACTAGCAATCATACAACTTATAAGTTTTCTAATAGTCGGTGTCATAGCCGTTACAGGCTATCATTTTAATTGGTGGGAGGGACGTAAGTTTTTAGAAATTCCACGCCCACTCGATTATCTCGTTGTTATTAATATTCTAATATTTATTGCAAATGTGGGTATGACGCTTTGGACCGGCAAGCGCTTTACCACGACTTCTATCGTTCTTTACATGGGCTTGCTTTTTGCCGCACTACTCTATTTGCCGGGTATGATTTGGTTTGATAATCAGACTTTGGATTCCTTCTACCGCTGGTGGGTCGTTCATCTCTGGGTGGAGGGCGTATGGGAGCTCATTATGGGCGGCATGCTTTGCTTTTTGCTTATAAAACTCACCGGAATTGATCGCGAGGTAATGGAAAAGTGGCTTTATATCATTGTCGGCCTGACTTTTCTTTCTGGAATCTTAGGAACGGGGCATCACTACTATTATATCGGTGCTCCGCGTTATTGGCTGATTGTCGGAGGTATTTTTTCCGCCTTGGAGCCGTTGGCTTTTCTTGGAATGGCAATTTATGCGCTTGTCGTGGCGAAAAAAGGTGAACGGCATCACCCAAACCGCGTTGCGCTTTCGTGGACCGTCGGTTCGGCTGTTATATCATTTGTCGGAGCCGGATTTTTGGGAATGGCTCACACCTTGCCGCAGGTAAATCTTTATACTCATGGCACACTCGTTACTGCCATGCACGGCCACTTAGCTTTTTGGGGTGCTTATGCTATGATAAACATCGCAATGATTGCTTATACAACACCTCTGATGACCGGACGTAAACTTTGGGATTCTCCGAGTGCAGGTATCGCCTACTGGTGCTCGAATATCGGGATGATTGCAATGACGGGTGCCTTTGCGGTGGCAGGAGTTTCTCAAGTGGTTTTGGAGCGTCGCCTTGGTTTGGATTTCCTAGATGTGCAAGAAGAACTGCATGTGCATTTCCTTGGACTCGTCCTTGCGGCATCGCTTTTTGCGGTTGGTATCGGTGCTTTCATTTGGAATTTCTACCAGTATGGATTGCCGAATGATGAAGCTCTCGAACCCGCAAACTCCTGATGCTTGCTACAAGCTCCGAATCTACTTCTGTAATGCCTTTGCCCAAAGCCGATAAAGCCTTTTATCTAGAATCGGGGTCGGAGTGTTCTGTTTTTGAACAAACCTGGAAAACTCGGCTCCCTTTGCTAATCAAAGGGCCGACAGGATGTGGTAAAACGCGTTTTGTGCGGCACATGGCGCACCGCTTGGGACTTGAATTGATAACGGTTTCCTGTAACGAGGATACATCTGCGACCGATTTACTCGGACGACATCTTTTGCTCGGTGGAGAGACTCGCTGGACGGATGGTCCGGTGACCCGTGCTGTTCGTTCGGGTGCGATTCTTTATTTGGATGAGATTGCTGAAGCGCGTGCGGATGCGATCGTTGTTGTGCATTCGATCACGGATGATCGACGGGAGCTTTTTCTTGATCGCACGGGTGAGGCCTTGCAGGCCGGTCCGAAATTTATGGTCGTGGCGAGTTATAATCCGGGCTACCAACGATCCATGCGTGAGCTAAAACCCTCCACACGGCAGCGTTTTGTTTCTCTAACTTTTGATTTTCCAAATTCGGATAAGGAAGTGGAGATTGTGAGGAAGGAATCAGACTGCGATGTCGCCACGGCAAAAGCTCTTGTCAAAATCGCGGACAAAGCACGCTCGCTTACAGAGCTTTCTTTGCTAGATCCTGTTTCTACGCGCTTGCTTGTTGATGCTGCTAAGCTTATTGCTGCGGGGCTACCTCCTCGCCTCTCTGGTCATGTTGCCATTGCCGAGCCCATCTCAGATGATCCCGATACGGTTGCAGCCTTGAAACATATCATCGACCTGCATTTGTGAGGTAAGCAAAATGTTAGAATGGGAAGAGCATACGTTTTTGGGGCTCAAGTCCCTTTATGAACGTTTTATAATTCGTCCACAAGAAAAGGCGATTGCTGCGGTACGGGTAAGTCTGGCTCCACATCGTCAGCGGCTTTTTTTATTAGCTCAGATGGCGGCGCAAAGGGCGGTTACTCTTTTTGAAACGGAAGAAGCCGTGCTGTGCGACGGGCAACGGATTTTTTTGCCTACAGATTTTGCCTTGGCCGATTCGCGGGATGCAAATTTGAGTTTTTATGAGATTAAAACCCTACTTGGCGGACTCGCTATTCGAGAGAATTGGGTTAAAGACAGGCCGCTTTCTGCTTACTTGCCGGAAATAAAAAAATCCTTTCAGGGCTTACCGGAAGTGATTGAGCGGACAATGCACGACTTTGAAACTCCTGAGGAATTTTGGGCGACACTTGGCGAAATCCGTCCGTCCGAAAAAGAGGAAGCTATTACAGAATCAGTTTTTAAGACTGGCGAGTCGCCCGAGGAGAAAGACGAAACGCAGATCACGGAAATCGAGGGAAGAGGGCAGCTTGATGTAAAAGTGGAAATGGATCGAGAGGACGATGGTATTGGTCATGAAATGCCGATCCATACCTTCGAGAAGGCGGAAACTTTAGAAGAACACGGCGATTTGAGTCGCCGTGGGGACGACGAAGATGAACTGGTCGATCATCAAGAGGCTCTCAGACAGGTAAAAATGACGAGCGTATTGCGCACACGAGAACGCCCGAAGTCTATCTATCGTGCGGATGTTTTATTAGAATCTTTGGCCTTTGAAGCGGATGATTCGGCGAGAGCAGGAGGCATTCCTTATCCTGAATGGGATTTTAAAAAATCCCGCTATCGCGAAGACTGGTGTCGGGTACATGAGGGTGTGATCGAATCTGCCGATCCGGATTGGACGGCAGAAACTCTTCGTGAACGCCATCGTCTTATTTTTGATTTAAAAAAATCGATGGCTCGGTTAGCGAACGAATCGCTTCGAGCAAAACGACAACCCATAGGACCCGAATTCGATATCGACGCGCTTGTGGAAAATCGTGTCGCATGGCGTTCAGGGCATGTCCCCAATGAAAATATTTATCTTGAAAAAAAGCGGGAACTCCACGATGTCGCCACGCTCGTTTTACTGGATCGCTCTTACTCGACGGACGCTTATATCAATGGAAAACGTGTGCTCGATTTGATTCGTGAGACAATGCTTTGCACCGGGGAGGTGCTGGATGAATTTTTCGAAGACTTTGCGGTGGCTAGTTTCAGTTCGGATACGCGACACCATTGCACTTTCGATTGGGTGAAATCTTTTGATGATTCTTGGACGAAAAATCGTGCCCTGCTCGGTGGAATTCTCGCTGCGGGTTACACGCGCATCGGGCCGGCCTTGCGCCATGCTCATGAGCTACTCCTGCGTCGTGCTGCGAGCCGGAAGGTAGTTATTTTGATTACGGATGGACGCCCCTGTGACTATGACCGTTACGAAGGGACTTATGGTATTCATGATGTCAAACGAGCCATCATCACAGGAAAGGCGAATGGTATAGATACACACGCTTTTGCTATAGAAAATCGCGCTCGTGAGACGTTTCAGGCAATGTTTAAGCACGATCATTATCATATCGTTCCAAATACTGAGGCTCTTACAAGCAGCCTTTGTGAGCTTTTTGCCAAACTGAAAATGAAATAAACCTTATAAAATTTCTCTAATGACAAGACCTCATCCCCTGCGAAAAAAAAAGTCATCGGTGCGCAACTGGCTTTTTATAGCTCCCGCCATTCTCATGTTGGCCGCCGGATTTGGAATGTTTGTGATGGCCTCTTTTGGTCCTCGTCTTCACAGCCAAGAAGGACTGTGGATTCCGCTTGCTATGGGCGCAGGGGGACTTGGTGGTGCCTTACTGACTCGCTCTGTTATTTCAGTATTTTTTTTACTCGTCTGCATTTTGATAACCCTTGTCTTTACAATTAGCGATTTGGGTTTTCTACATCCCTTCACCTTATTTTTATTAGCTTTGCTACCGTATTGCATCGTACTTTTTAAAAACGCAGATTCTTGATTTTTAGAAATTATTTCGTTCAGCCGAAAAAAAACGATAGAGGTGCCCTAGAAGTCAATTCGGCGAAAAACCCTCAGCAACGCGACACTTGATAATTTTCAGACGGGCTCTTAGACTCCGTCTGCTATGTGCGTTCACTTCGGATTAAAAAAATGCTTTATTCTACTTTGCGTAGCAACACTTGCCGCTTGCCAAACAAATAAAGAAAAATCAGCTCCCGCCGATGCGGCAACAGGCCCTGCCGAAACCATACGAGCAACCGCCAAAGCCAAACCTCAAGCACAAACAGAAACTAAACCAAAATCAAAACCGGAACCTAAACCTAAGCCCCAAAAAAAGCTTAAGGAAAAACCTCCCAAAAAGCCCAAAGAAAAGGCGGCGAAACCTGTTCCTCAAAGCACGTCGCAAACGACCACTGCCAACGCGGAGGAAACAGAAACATCGAAAGTCCGAGATCCTCGCCCACTCTGGATGCGCATTCTTTTCTTTTGGCAAAAACCGCCCCCACCAAAAGCCGCACCACTCCGCAGCATCGCATCGGTTTATACCAGCAACCCTGCTGCCGGCTTTGCGATTATAGAAAGCCCATCCGCAGCCTCGCTCGTCCCGGGGACACGGCTAATGGCGATTGATGAAGGCAACGTCAACGGAACGGTTCGTATTTCAGCGGATCGGCAGCCTCCCTTTCTCATAGCAGACATCCTTGATGGAAATTTAAAAAACGGCGATTTACTCTATATCGTGGATCCTGAATAAAATTTTTCACGCAAGTCTTGACGGAAAGCGAAAGATTGCAGATAGTGCCTCCCCATCTTACCAGCAGCTGTAGCTCAATTGGATAGAGCATCTGACTACGGATCAGAAGGTTTGGGGTTCGAGTCCCTACAGCTGCACCACTCTTCAACACGCATGAATACTAATTCTGAGGGTTTTTTGTTTTATAAATTTTAAAGACAATGTTCTAAATGTGCTGTGCGAAATTATCGAAAATAACATCTACCGCTCGGTTTTTCATTTCGTTAAGATAACGCCAAGTTAAAAATTAAAATGAGAGTTTGAAGCTTACGATGACAAATATGGATTTAGCGTTTCAGGAATAACTATTGGTTTGTGGGGTAATACTGAAAGCAACTCAGTAACTCGCATTGCGCCTTTTTTATACACTGTTACAGCGATCAGATTATTTTCTGAATCGTAGATTGCCCAATTGCGATGATTATATTTTTCGATTTTAATTTTCATGGTCTGTGAAGTTGAGGGCGGAGCGACAACCCGCCGCCCCGCCCGAAGTCCGCAGCGTTTCGTGCCATTTTGTGAGGCTCTAATTTGCCAATGACACCAGACCTCCATGAAATATATCGCGGTAAAAAAGGGTTGAACGAAAGATCCATCCGCCAATAGCCTCTTTAATCTCCTCAAATTTTCGAAGTTATAGAAGGCTTCAAAATCCACCCTGCGATTAAAAAATCATTCGTATTTACCAACGGTATTACTGATAGCTTCTTTCCGTAAATCCCGCAGAGTTCGTAAATCTCCCCAATTCGCCCTACGCATCCCTCGCGCCCCTGTCTTCCGCTTTGGACCAAAACGATCTCGGTTCGTTTTAAATACCCCTTCCACAAAAGCTTTCCTCCCCAACACCGCCCCATCACAAAAATACCGCACCCGACATCGCAAAGCCTCCGCTATACTCAGCTTCCCTCCACTCGCAATCACTTCCTCAACCTTCCCCGCTGCAATCCCATGCCTCTTCTCCCTAACATCCCCCTCGTCATAACTTCGCTCCTCCCCATGCTCAAATAACAAGCATCGATACCTCCGCGACACGCCTTTCCAGTTCACCGTCCGATTCGTTCCATACGAAGTCTGATCCAGCAAACGACACAACCCTTTTCGCGCCAACGCCCCACCAGCAACCGCTTCCGCATACCCGCACCAACAATAATCCTTCGGATCCTCCACCAGACCCGCACGCACAGGATTCAATTCAATATACGCCG
>JBKEAD010000175.1:0-2309 GCA_047971915.1 Chthoniobacterales bacterium | reverse complement strand
CCACAAAACGAGCGAGACGGAAGAGTTTTTAATTTTACAGCGGAGCAATTCGGAAAACCCAGATCGCATAGTGCTGACCCGCGCATCATGAAGCTAATCCCAAGCCTGCCTGAATTACTCGAAAAAGCCGTCTTACTTGAGACGGAACCAGAGGTTGATCCAGAGAACTACAGGAACATCGACGCTTGGCACACATACGGGGTGAGAGTGAATCTTGATGGGCAAGCTCTCTTTGTTCAACTCTCTACCTTTGAGCAAAACGGAGTAGAGATGATAGCTCTTTATCACGATCACAATGTTTTGTGGGAAGAGGCTTATCATTGGGCGCAAAAAAATAGCGAGAGTCAATCCGGTGGACCAACTGACCCAGTAACAAACAGGGCGGTTACGCCGGAAGCTCTCGCTAAGAACACGTTATTTCAGTTGCTTTCCGCTGGCAAGCAAAAAGAATCAGAATTATCTAAAAACCTTTATCTCGCGGCAGCGATTGATTCTAAGGTTAGGGTTTATCCTGGTAAATTAAAGATTGAGAAACAGGAGGGGTTGACGGATGCGGAACGGGCTTTGGAGGCGAAGGTTGCTGAGGATTTTGAAGAAAATACGGAAGCTCTCCTGAAGGAATACGACAAGCGTTTTGGAAAGAATGTAAACACGGATGATGTGCGGGACTTGGTCCCTGAGTATGTCGCGGATCGTTCGACGTGGGCGCGTGCGGTGCATGAGCCGTCCAGTGCGTTGGCTAAGGTTATTTTTGCAAATGCGCTTAAGGGGCCAGAGCGGGTTGTGAACTTCATGGCCGGAGGCGGCGGGTCAGGGAAGGGGGTTGTTTTAGGACGAGTGGAAGCAGAACAACGGGAACTGACTTTTGACGGAACGCAGGCTAACCAGTCGGGGTCTGTTAAAAAAATTGAATAAGCCCTGGCCGCTGGAAAAGAGGTTGTGATAAATTATGTGCATCGGCATTACTTGGATGCCGTGGCAGGGGCTTTACATCGGGCTGAAAGAATGGGGCGCACTTTAAATGTGGATATTGCGGCAAGAGATCACTACAATGCACAGCGTAGTTTTTTAAGTCTCGTGCAGAGATACAAGGGAAATAAAGATGTTACTTTTGTGGCTTGGGATAATTCGGGGACAAAGAAAGATTTAAAGAAAATATCTGTTTCCGAATTGGAGGGTAAATTGTATCACTCAATAGAGACACTTCAAATAGTAGGAAGGAAAAAAGTAGAACATGAAGCAACCAAACGAGAAAAATCAGGAAAATCAATCTCCCCAAAAATCCTCCGAGGATTCTTGGGAGGGGGGCTGGGATTCGCCAGCGGGGAAAGCCTACCTCAAAAGACAGGAAGAGAGGTTCAAAAAGAATTTCAAAGCCTTCGCAGAGGAAAGGGACAAAGCACTAGAGGATGGCCGCCCCGACTTAGTTCCAGTGCCCGGCAATTAGAGCCTGAGCAAGGATTTTTATTTGACCTTCTCTCGACCGAGCAACAGGCGGAGAAGAAGCAATTATCTTTAAATTTAACTCCACAAGAAAATGACAAACGAAGGGTTCCGCGCCGCAACCCTAAGAAACAAAGAGTTATTCCTACGGGGTGGATTTCTCCAATAGAAAATCAGAAACCTTTAGGCAATCTCTCAAACAAAGAGCGGATTAGCATTGAGCTTACCAACCGCAATATCCTGACCGCCCTAGGAGACCTTCCGGCTACAGGTCAGGGGCTTGGAGCCGTCCCTAGTGGACGCGCCGAAGCTCTCAATCCTAAGCTGCTTACCAATCTTGGCGTTTCGGAACCTGACCTCATAAACCTCATAGCTGCCGATAAGACGCTTCGCAACGTCCCGCAGAAAAAATTCACCGAAGCTGTAGAAGCAGGCAAAGCCGACATCGACGCTGCCATAGCGGACAAAAATTCTTATCTCTACAACAACGCCATTGCGCCATCATCCGTGGAGCAGGTTAGACAAGCTTTGGAGGAGCGCGGCCATAATTCTTCGCAGATTACACCCGAAAAGATGCTTGAGATGATGCGTGGAGAGCAAGAGAAATTCGCATCTGAACTCTGGGGCTATCTCCGTGACAACGACGCCTATACCACACCACAGAAGCTATTAGCCTTCGCCGCCTTCACCCGCGAAACCGCTTCACGGAAAGCCAACGGGAAGATGGAATACATCGACCTTGGCGGCACCAGTGGGAAACTCCCGATGCCGTGGAGTGCAAATCTCGTTGCAGCCGTTGCCGATAGGCTCAAAGCTGCACCGCACAAAGGACGCTTGAGCGACATCGTTTTTGAAGAAGGGCAGAA
>JBKEAD010000130.1:0-8764 GCA_047971915.1 Chthoniobacterales bacterium | reverse complement strand
TGCCTGCGCTGCGGCCTGTCTTTCGTTTGGAGAAAAATCGCCCTCGGGGCCGACGAGTAGAGTTGCTTTAAAAAATTTGTCGTCCGGGTGGTTTGTTATTTTTGGGAGTAAGGCTGATTTGAAAGGAATGGCATTGCTGCCGAGCGAGCCCATGAAGAGAGCGGCGGAGTCGGACTTGATGTTTTTTAAATAGTCGGAGAGATGGAGAATTGGGAGCAGGCGGGGGAGCCAATTTTGACCGGACTGTTTGCAGGCATCGAGGAGAATGTCGCTCCATTTTTCGAGTTTTTTTTTGATTTCTTGTGAGTCGAGTTGGATCACGGTGTGTTCGGAAAGTAGAGGTTGGATGTAGGCAGCTCCAAGCTCGACGGACTTTTGGATAATAAGGTCCATGTTTTTTCCTTTGGGAATTGCTTGGGCAAGGGTGATCTCCGCCGGAATCCGGGGGCTGGTTTTTGGAGATTCGAGAGTCAGTTCCACCGTCTTTTTTTTGATATGTTGCAAGTGGGCGATGGTGTATTTTCCTTGGCCGTCGAAGACTTCGACTTGCTCGCCGACTCGGTGACGTAGGACCTTCGAGCAGTGGTGGGACTCGCGTGGGTTGAGTTGAATCGGGGTCTGTCCCCATGCGTTGGGTTCGAGAAAAAAGCGGTTCATTTGCGGACGGATTGCATATAGTCATCGAGAGCAATTTTCCATGAGCGAAGGGGAAAATGTGTGGCTTCGATAAACTTTGCGGTGTTCATTGCGGAATAAGGTGGACGCTTGACTTGCATTTGTTCCATGTCGGCGAGACGGATGGGCTTGACCGGGGGAACTCTGTCGAGAATGTTTGCGCGGACGGCACTGGTTAAAATTTGTTTAGCGTAGTCTAGCCAAGAGACGGCGGGTTGCCCCGCATCTACATTGCATAAATGATAGAGCCCTCCGGGTATGTTTTTTCTTAATAAATTTGCTGTGGCTTCGGCGAGATCGGGCGTGAAGCTCGGGACCGAAAATTTATCGGCAATCGCTTCGAGAGTTTCTCCGGATTTCGCTCGGCGTAAAAATTGGTTTACAAAATGCGCTCCGTCTTGATCAGGACCGAAGAGCCACGAGACGCGGATGACGAAGTGGTTTGGGTCGGCGGCGAGGACGAGGCGTTCGCCAGCCAGTTTGCTTTGTCCGTAAATCGATGTCGGGTTTGCAGCGTCGGTTTCCGTGTAGGGAGTTGTTGCCGTTCCATCAAAAACATAATCGGTGCTGAAATAAATGAATCGGGCAGCGTGCTCAGCGGCCTTGCGAGCTAGAAGTTCGGGGGTCTCAACGTTTATTACGATGGCCTGGCGTGGCTTGTTTTCGCATTCTTCGAGGCGCGTCATGCCAGCGGCGTAGAGAATAGCATCGTTTGCTTGCAGCGATAAATTTTCAGCGGCCCTTGCCACAGCGTTTTTATTTTCCAGATCGACATCGGCTCGATTCCAGCAATGGAGCTCGACATCGGACTGCGAAGAAAAATGTCGCTCTAGGGCAGCTCCTAGACGTCCCTTATTTCCTACGAGCAGTATTTTCATGCGGGCAGGGTTTGGCGAGAATCTTGCAATTTAGGTTCCCACCAATCGTGATTGGCTTGATACCATTGCAGTGTTTCTTCGAGGCCTGTTTCGAAATCGTAATTCGGCTTCCAATCTAGCTCGCGGCGTAGTTTTGAACTATCAATAAAATAACGTTTATCGTGTCCGAGGCGGTCAGAAACGTGACGAAGCAGCGATTCGGGTTTTCCGAGTTTGGATAAAATTTGCTTCGCTAGGTCGAGGTTGCTGCATTCGTGACCTGCCGAGATATTATAAATTTCTCCGGCCCGTCCTTCGAGCAAAATGACCTGAAGGGCGCGGCAGTGGTCGTGAACGTGAAGCCAATCGCGCCGTTGTTTCCCATCGCCATACACAGGTATCGACTCGTCGGATAAAGCCTGCGTGATGGCACGCGGTATGAACTTTTCAGGATGTTGAAAGCTGCCGTAGTTATTTGTGCAGCGCGTGATGATGATTTCCTGTCCGTAAGTTTTTGCCGCAGCCAATGCCAGCATATCTGCAGAGGCTTTGCTTGCAGAATACGGAGAACTCGGATTCAGAGGCGAGGTTTCGGTAAAGGGCGTGTCACCCGCGTGGTCACCATAAACTTCATCAGTGGATATTTGTAAAAACCGCTTCACATGAAATTCACGGCAAAGCTCAAGCAACACATTCACTCCCGTGACATTGCTATGCCCGAAATTTAGCGACCTTTGAATAGAACGATCCACATGAGACTCGGCCGCAAAATTCACTACGGCATAATATTTTTGCTTAGAAAAAATTTCTCGCATCGCCGCGACATCGGCAATATCAACCAGAAAAAACTCATAACGCTCGCCAAACGCATCCGTGCTTCCAGCAATATTTTCGATATTGCCTGCATAAGTCAGAGCGTCCACATTGGTGACCAACAAAGGTTGATAATGATCCAACAAAAAGCGGACAAAATTGCTGCCAATGAAACCGCAGCCGCCAGTGACAAGAATTCTCATGCGCAAAGTCATAGCAGAGGAGATACGCTCACCGCAACCCGCAAGGTATATTATCAATGCCAACGCTGCACCAACTGCTGCAAATGGCCGGGCGAGGTAAAACTCACCAACAGAGATATTAAACAAATCTCTGCCTTCCTCGGACTCGACGAACAAGAATTTATTAATCACCACACCCGCTTGCAAAGCAGCCGACAGGGACTCGCCCTGCTCGATAAACCCAACGGTGAATGTGCCTTCTTAGACGGTCGAGACTGTGCCATCCAGCCCGTAAAACCCCATCAATGCAGCGGCTTCCCCAACACGTGGAATTTTCCCGGTTGGCGAGATATTTGCGAAGCTATCGAAGTCGCCGTGTAGGGAAAAATTAAAAAAATCTATACGTCTAAAAAGTTGCTTTTGTTTGCAAGAAAGCGAGAAAGAATTACAGTCGGATCATGGCAAAGGCTCCCGCACTTGGCCGTGGACTCGGTGCCTTAATCACACCAAAGCAAAAGTCCACTGCCACTAATCCAATACCGAAAACAAAAATTGAGACAACCGAACCCGGCGGCGAACACGTCCGCTCGGTATCCGTTGGCCTCATCACCAGTTCACCCCAACAACCTCGAACCGAGTTTCGCGAAGAGCATTTAGCGGAACTCGTGGCCTCCATTCAGGAACAAGGTATCATTCAACCTCTAATCGTCCGTAAAGTTGGTGAAAAATACGAACTCATCGCAGGCGAGCGCCGCTGGCGAGCCTCGCAAAAAGCAGGGCTCAAAGAAGTTCCCATTATCGAACGCAAAGCGAGCGATCAAGAAGTTCTTGAGCTGGCTCTCATCGAAAATTTACAGCGAGAAGACCTAAACCCCATCGAGGAAGCAAAAGCTTACCTCCGCTTAGGCGAAGAATTTTCCATGACTCAGGAGCAAATTTCCAAAAAAGTCGGGAAAAGCCGTGCTGCCGTTGCCAATGCACTACGGCTTTTGGACTTGGATTCCGAAGTTCAGACTTGGCTACGCAAAGGGCAAATCAGCGTCGGACACGCCAAAGTCCTACTCGGAGTCAAAGTGCCCGCGGAGCAACGCTATCTAGCCGAGCAAATCATCCGCCAAGCAGCCTCCGTCCGCGCCACCGAAAAACTAGTCAATGCACACCTAGCTAAAGCAAATTCTTCTCAAGAAAAATCCGTAAATCACTCCGGCGGTGGCAATACCAAAGCTCGCCTCACCCCCGCACTGCAACGTATCGAAAACAAGTTGCAACAAAAATTCTCCACCCGCGTCAGCATCAAGCACGGGCAAAAAACCGGCAGCATCGCAATCGAATACTACGGCAGCGACGACCTAGACCGCCTACTCAAAGAATTCGGTGTCGAGATTGACTAAAAAACACCCCCGAAAATCCGCTTTTTGTAAAATACCTTCCACCAAAAAATTCACGGAAAACTCTATGTTACAGAAAGCTTTCTTGTTTCATTGGCAAGCTTCTGCTTACACTCATCGCACTTATGCAACTTGGAATGATCGGTCTAGGTCGGATGGGTGCCAACATGGTTCGGCGCATTATAAAACAAGGTCACGAATGTGTTGTCTTCGACACAAACCCCGAAGCTGTCAAATCGCTTGAAGCTGAGGGTGCCACGGGTGCGAGTTCCCTTGAGGATCTCATTTCAAAACTCGAAGCTCCACGAAATATTTGGATCATGGTGCCAGCGGCGATTACGGATAAAGTCGTCAAGCAACTCTCGGAATTACTAGCCAAAGACGATGCCATCATCGATGGGGGCAACTCTTATTTTCGCGACGACCGCAGACGTTCTACGGAGCTTCGTCCGCTCGGCATTCACTATGTCGATTGTGGAACCAGCGGCGGCGTCTGGGGGTTGGAGCGTGGCTATTGTATGATGATTGGCGGCGATCAATCCGCCGTCGAACGCCTCGATCCCATCTTCAAAGCACTCGCTCCAGGCCGGGGCGATATCCCCCGCACTGCGGGACGCGAAAAGCTCGGCGGAACGGCTGAGGAGGGTTACCTGCACTGCGGACCATCCGGTGCAGGACATTTTGTAAAAATGGTCCACAACGGCATCGAATACGGCCTCATGGCAGCCTATGGCGAGGGCTTGGACATCCTTGCAAATGCAAACATCAGCAAACGCCCAAAAACCGACGATGCCGAGACTGCTCCCGCCATGCACAACGACCTAGACTACGATCTCAACCTAGCCGATATCACCGAAGTTTGGCGACGCGGCAGCGTCATCAGTTCTTGGCTTCTTGATTTGTCGGCAGAAGCCTTCGTAGGCGACCCCAAACTTGAGAAATTCACAGGCCGCGTCTCCGACAGTGGCGAGGGACGCTGGACTATTATGGCGGCAATCGAAGAGGCTGTCGATTGCGACGTGCTCAGTGCCGCACTCTACGCACGCTTCCGCTCTCGCCAAGAGCACACTATGGCCGAAAAAGTCTGCTCCGCCATGCGTTATCAATTCGGTGGACATCTCGAAAAACAGAGTTAAGGGCGCACCCGAAAACCTCATTTTCAACACAAAGTTGTTAAACATCTCGGAGACGGCGTTGAAAAGATACCCGTTGGGACAGGGTCAGCGAGTATCTTTTCGCCTGGTCTCCAAAATTTTGCCGGGCCCTTCTGCTGAAAAGCAGGTTTTCGGGTGTGCCCATAAGAGCCTGTCGGATCTACAGCGTGTTTCTACCATCGCCTTGCTTTGGCTTGCTCTGCAAGTCATCTCGGCGGGGTGTAGTCATACGCAGACTCAGATTAAAAAAACACTACAAAGCTTCTCGGCGGATCAAAGCGTAGCGGGTCAACTCCACCGCTACACACGCGAAAAAGCTTATACTCCGCAAAAAATCACCTTCGTGGAAAATTCGGAGAAAGACTTATTTATTCAGCTTTTCCCAACGAGCAATTCCCTTCCCGAACTCCGCATTCTCTTTACAAAAAATCATCTTTTTGTCAGCGGCACGCGCTTTAAAAATCCTGAAAAATGGCATGCCCGACAAAATAATCCTGCCTTCTTGGGCTGGCAGGCACTGGCGATGGCTTATCTGGCCACCAGTCAGGTCCCGGCGGGAAAAACAGAAATCCGCACTGCTGTTTACGACGCAGTTTATACCAAACGCAATGCTTCGCACGCAGACGCAGCCCTCGAATTTATCGATGTTTTTGCTCGCGACACAGACGAACAATTTGCAATTCGCTTTTTCCGACATTGACCGCAAGCCTCTCCTGTAGTTCCGTATGGGGCTCCACATGACCATCGAGCAGACCCGCAATTTCTGTATTATCGCCCACATCGACCACGGCAAGACGACGATTTCAGATCGCTTGTTAGAATCGACAGGCACCATCGCAAATCGAGATAAGCAAGATCAGGTCTTGGACTCTATGGACCTAGAGCGCGAACGCGGCATCACGATAAAGGCCCACCCCGTCACGATGAAATATACCGACGCGGATAGCGGGAAAGATTATCGCCTCAACCTCCTCGACACGCCGGGGCACGTCGATTTTGCCTACGAAGTCTCGCGAAGTTTGTCTGCTTGTGAAGGTGCCCTGCTCGTCATCGACGCCGCGCAAGGAGTCGAAGCCCAAACCGTGGCAAACGTCAATCTTGCCTCAAAGCACAATCTGCAAATCATACCCATCATCAACAAAATCGACCTCCCAAATGCCGATCCTGAAACCGTAAAAAAACAACTCGAAGACATCCTAGCAATTCCCGCAGACGAGGCCATTCTCTGCAGCGCAAAATCCGGTGTCGGTATTGAGGATATTTTAAAAGCCATCGTTGCACGCATTCCCGCCCCCAAGCAGATCGACAATATCGCCCGCGCCCTTGTTTTCGACAGCGTTTTCGACGGCTACCGAGGAGTCATCGGCTATGCGCGGGTTTTTAGTGGTTCGATAAAAGCAGGCCAAGGCGTCAAGCTCATGTCCACGGGAAAAAACTACGAGATCAAGGAGGTCGGTGTTTTTATCCCCTCGATGTTTGCTCAAGACGAGCTAAAAGCCGGCGACGTAGGCTATTTTATCGCAAATATAAAAACGACTGCCGAAATCAAAATCGGCGACACACTCACCGACTCTCGCACCCCCAGCAAAGAACCTCTTCCCGGTTTTCAAGAAATTCACCCTATGGTTTTTAGCGGTATTTATCCGATCAATACCGCCGACTTCGAGCACCTCAAGCTCGCCATGTCCAAATTGCAGCTTAATGATGCGGCCTTTTCCTTCCAGGCCGAAAGCTCCGTCGCCCTCGGCTTCGGCTTCCGCTGCGGCTTCCTCGGACTCCTCCACATGGAAATCATTCTCGAACGCCTCCGTCGCGAATACGATATGGACATCATCGCAACCTACCCCAGCGTCATTTACGAAGTCCAAAAAACAAACGGCGAAGTTCTCGAAGTAGATAATCCCTCGAACCTCCCTGACATGAGCATCGTCGAGGAAATTCGCGAACCCACGGTAAAATGCTACGTCATGATCCCAAACGAAAACATTGGCGACATGATGCAAATCCTCATGGACAAACGCGCCACCATCGAGCACACCGAAAGCATCGACACCAAACGCGTCATGATTACCAGCGTCCTGCCGCTCAATGAAATCCTCGTCGATTTTCATGATAAAATAAAGACCATCACACGCGGCTACGGCTCGATGGACTACGAGCCGGCAGGCTACCGAGCCGCCAACCTCGTAAAGCTGGAAATGCTCGTAAATTCCGAACCCGTCGATGCCTTCTCCAGTATCGTTCACCGCAGCAAAGCCGATTTCCGCGGACGCGCTCTCGCAGCAAAACTCAAAGAAGTCATCCCACGCCAGCTTTACCAAGTCTCCATCCAAGCTGCTGTCGGAGGCAAAATTGTCGCACGCGAAAACGTCACCGCCATGCGCAAAAACGTCACCGCCAAATGCTACGGCGGCGACATCACGCGAAAACGCAAACTTCTCGAAAAACAAAAAGAAGGCAAAAAACGCATGAAAGCCATCGGCAGCATCAACATCCCGCAGGAAGCCTTTATTGAAGTTCTAAAAACAGGATAGAGTAGGTTTTCTCGACTAGCATGCTTCATGTTTTAGTCGGGAGGTTAACGATTCGTGCGCCGGAGATTACTCAGAATCAAAAATAGGCTTTGTTGCTGAATCTAGGCGGTCCCGCTGGCCCTTTCCATAGACCGTGTGAAAACGCCCGTCGAAAGTCGTATCCCGATATTTCTCAAACCACTCCTCCAGCCGTTTACGAAGTGCGACAACCCAATCGCTTGTTGCTGCATCGTTGATTAGGTTTTGTTTTTCGTCGGGATCGGCGGAGAGATGATACAGCTCATCGGGGCCGTGAGGAAAGCGGTGCACGTATTTCCATTCTCGTGTCCGAATCATGTGAACGGGTCCGTATTCATCAAAAATAATAATCTCACTGTCCGCCTCCTCGGAGAGATCGGTCCAGCTTTTCGATTTATCTGTCCCCGGCAAACCCGGAGGAAGCTCTGAGGTAAAACCGAGAAGCCCGAGAAGGCTTGGCATAAAATCGTAGTGACTGAAAAGATGATCCGAAACGCGTGCAGCAGGAACACGAGACGGCCAAGACACAATAAAGGGAACTTTAACGGACGTATCGAACATGTTTTGCGGATACGTCCCGTTGCCTTTTCCCCAGATGCCGAGATGCCCCATGTTCATGCCATTGTCGCCGGAAAAAATAAGAATCGTATCGTCAAGGATGTCCGCCTGTTCGAGAGCGTTGATAAGCCGCCCAATCTGAGCATCCATTGCCGTAATCGATGCAAAGTAACCACTCAGCAATTCGCGGCGACGCTCCGGCGTATCGCCAATCGGCGCGGTGTCTATCTGCCAGGGATGAAGAGCTTGCTCGGGAACGGAAGCAAACTCGCAATTTTCAAAATAGGGATCGTAATATTTCGACGGGTGCTCATTACGCTCCCAGGGACTGTGCGGGGCCGTGTAGTGAACACCAAGATAAAATGGCTGCTCTCTTGTCTGGATGTTTAAAAAATCCAAAGCGTGTTCCGTAATCGCGTCCGTGACGTAGCAAGGCTCGGAATACTCCACGCCGTCACGCATCATCGGTGCTCCATAGTAGGGCCCACCGCCTCTGGCATGAACCTGCCAAAACGTATGGCCCTTCTGCGGGCACAGCGTGTTGCCGAGATGCCACTTCCCACTCAGGCCAACGCTGTAACCGTG
>JBKEAD010000121.1:0-4323 GCA_047971915.1 Chthoniobacterales bacterium | reverse complement strand
CTAGGCGAAATCGATCTTTTCGCGACATAGGCATAAATCGTCCCCTCTCCACCAGCAACTCGGCAGCACGACGAAAGTTCTTTTGCTTCTCAAAAAAAGCAATGGCGGCATCCAAAATCTCGGGATCTCTCGGAAAGCGGCGCACAAGATTCTCCCATTTTTTTTCCGTAGAATCCGCTCCATCCGACAAGGCGCGAAGTTCCTGCAACGCTTCGGTCGCCGTCTTTACAGAAAGCTGCGACGCGGATTTTTCGTCACTCTCAACAATAAATAATTCAGGCGGATCACTCGAAATCTCTTGTTGGAGCAAAGCTCTAACCGTCGGATCCGTAATACTTTCTAAAGCGACGCGATAAAGCTCCGTCGCATCATCGAAACGTTGAAGGCGCCTATAAATTTTCGCGAGAGGCTGCAAAAACTGTACCCGATCACCAACAGTGGCTTCTGAATCGGCCATCATGAGCCGATGGGCCTCTTCCCAACTTTTTACGGCATCAAAGTAAAGATTTGCCTCCTGCTCCGCGAGGGCAAGCTCCCTCCAAGCCTCGGGATTTTTGGGCTCCGCAAGAGCTAATTCTTTTAAAATCTTCACGGCGGATGCAGGCTGATTATTAGCTAAAAAAACACCCGCTAAAGCTCGTTGATAGTCTTTATCATTTTCAGGATCGAGAGCTTGGAGCTGCCTGTAGTGCCGCACCGCATCGGCATAACGCGCCTGTTTCTTTGCAAGCGAAGCCGCCGCCGACCACAAAGGAACCGATCCTGCCAAATCATCTCGCCGCAAAGCCTGTCGAAAAACATCTGCCGCTTTCTCGGACTGCTCACTCCAGTCCAACCAACGCGCAAGACGTATAAAATCGGCTGCCGAAGCAGAAGTTTGCTCTGTGGCTGTATGAAGCTTACGAAGATAATTTTGCAACTGCGTGCCAGGTGCCCCCTCCCCCTGAGGCAAAACATTACGCACATCCAACGCGCTCGCAACACCGGATGCAGGAGTTGTTTCATCCATATTTTTCAAAAGTCCAAACAAGCGACGATCCAAATTCTCTGTAACAAACTCGGGATGCTCGACAAAAAAACCTTGCAGCCAATCCGCAGCCGCTTCCTCATTATTCACAGCCAAAATATCCGTAATAAGAAAAATAACTTCCTCTCGCGAAGAGTTATCTCCAGCGAAATCAAGAGAACGTTTCGCCCAAGAATTTGCTGCTGAAAATTGCTTTTGCAAAAATAATTCGCGAGCAATCCCCAACGAAAAGGCGAACTTCTGTGCCGTATCCGAAAGCTTGTCCAAATAAGCATTGGCAAAAACCTCCGCCTCCGCCGATGCAAGCTTTTGTCGCACTTGAAAAATCTCAACCCCACGCTCGGAGTCCGCAGGCATTTTTTCAAGCAACTCCACGAGCAATCTTTGCAAATAAAATCGTCGCGCCGTGTCAACAATCCGTTCGTATTGCGAAGAGTCCACCGGTGAGCCGTCCGCCAATTCGGAAAGCGACCGCTCCGCATCCTCCAAACGATCAAGTCGAGTCAAAAAATCCGCACGCTGCAAGCGGGCTTCAACGGAATCAGGCGTCGCTTCGAGTATCTCATCAATCACTGCAAGAGCCTCAGCAGCCTTTCCCTGCTGATCGAGCACCTCCAACAAAGCTTGCAAAAGCTCCGCATTTTTCGAATTTGCTTCAAGTGCCCGACGAAGCAATTCCACTCTCCGAGGAAAATCTTGCTTATAAGTCGTCGCCAACATCAACCAAGCCGCAACGTCCCCGGGCGACTGCTCTAACACTTGATTTAAAAAAATCCGCCATAGCTCTTGCTGATTTGCCGCGTAAGGTTCAGCAGAAGCATAAAGCTGCGCACGCCGAGAATCCCCCTGAGAAATTTGCCCAACGGCCTCGTCCAACAAATCGAAAGCACGCGGAAAATTCCCCTCCGAAGCCTCAATTGCAAACAACGCTTGCAATGCTTCCACGCGTTCATCCGGCAACTCCGATTTCAAGAGAGGCTCCCAAATTTGCCGCGCAGACGAGTTGTCCTTTTGCTCGGAAAAGTAGGTCGCAAGCGGCTGACGTAAGCCGGACGGAAGCGTTTCGCTGGGCACCAACATTGCCCAATCAACGATTTTTTGCAAAAAATCGCCGTCCTGATTTTCTTGTGCGAATAAAAAAACTTCGAGCCAAGTCGATTGCCACAAGGGATCGCTCGGCGGCAATTTATTTAAAAGTTGATCCGCAATTTTTTCGAGTCTCTCAAAACTCCCAACTTTTACGGGCGTATTTTCAGCCTTCGCTCTCTCCAAAGCGACCTCAAATTGTAGGAGTAAAAAAACTTTTTCATCTTCAAGAGAAGGCGATGTTTTTTCAGAAAAAATTTCGAGAGACCTTTCGGCATCTTCCCAAGCAATAGGCGGCGAACCCGCTAAATACAATGCCGCCAAAGGCAAATACCAACGCGGTTCCTCCACGGCCCTCTCTGAAAATCTCTCGACAAACCAAAGCCGCTCATCATCCGAAAACGACTCCGCATATACGCGAAATTTTTGAATCGAATCATAAGAACCCGGGGCGTCCTCAAGCGTCCGTAAATAATAACGCCCCATCCGATCTTGAGAAAAGCCGGATGGCATCTGATGAAAAAAAATAATCCCAAGCACGCAATACAGAAACAAGCGCGTGCAAAAAGAAAAAGTGCCCCAACTAAGCATTCCGATAAACTATCCAAAGAACCCCCGCACGCAAGACCGAGCTAACATCCGAGCTAACATATATCATACGCTTTAAAGCGGCATTTATTATTGATACTCAGGTGAACAGGATTTAGAAAGCCAGACCGCCTCCATGCATCCGTTGCCGCACAGATTATTTTTCTTCCTGCTTAGAAGCTCGGACCTAAACCTTTCGTTGTCGCCTGCCCCCTATTTTATAATAAAAAAGTGAGTGACCTTTCTACTAAAAAAAACACCGACGGACCACGCGTTCTTCTCAAGTTAGATGATATGGTATCCAAAGATGGAACGGTGCCGGGGCGATGGAAAAAGCTAAAGGCCTACACCGATTCGCAAAACATACCCATCTCCGTCGGAGTCATCACAAATTCGCTTGAAGAAGATTCGCCTAAATACATAGAAGAACTCAAAAAATGGCACGCGGACGGAAATGTCGAGTTTTGGAATCACGGCTATGACCACAGACGATGGGATGAAGATGGAATCGAAATAGCAGAATTTGGAGGCAGCGGACTAGAGCACCAGCGCGAACATATAGCCAAGGGACAACGACTCGCGCACGAAAAACTAGGATTTCGTTTTGTCACTTTTGGCGCCCCTTTTAACCGTATCGATTCAGACACGATCACCGCCCTCGATGCGCATCCCGAGATTTCATTTTGGCTCTATGGTTTAGAATCTGAAAACTCTGCTCGGAACGTCCTCAAACGCCATCCCAAAATCAATATGGAAGAGCCGGTCATACGACCAAATTTTAAAGCATTCTATGAAAACTATGCGACTTCAGAGGCAGAAGACCTACTCATCTTGCAGGGCCATCCGCCGCATTGGGAGGAAAATGATTTCGAGCAGTTTACAAAAATCATAGAACGACTCAAAAAAGACAACGCACGATTTATTTTACCTAGAGATACGCCGTAGGTGCGATTAAAAGTGGGTGAGACTCGATAATTTTAGCCCCATCAGACTTCCGTATCTTCATCGTATTCGAGTCATTCCGGTCAATAAACTTAATGTGCGACGATCCTTCGCCGCTTTTTCGCTTTTTCGAGATGCATGCCGGATTCAAAAGCGGCGAAGGATCGCCGCACTCCAAAACTTCATACAACTTTCTCCCCCCTACCTCACCCACTTTTGATCACGCCCATATACGCTGATACGCTGCAAGCGATGAGCAAGATTTGAAAAAAAGCCTGACTGCGGCGATACATCCGGCTGCCCCCCACACGGAGCAGCTACTCTCTCCGGTTCACCCGGCGTGTTGTCGAGCCATCCTGCCAAATTCCTTGGATCAATAGGGATTGCTGCACAAGGGGAATTCCCTCATCACGGTGGATGATTGCGCCGTGCAGCAAATCCATCGCTGCCACGCCAAGAGCTTTTGATTGTGGGAGAATACCCGAATACTTTGCAGCGGCACTGTTATCCTCTGGCAAACCCGTGAAGGCAATTCCAACTTTTTCTGGAACATTAACCTTTCCGGCCTTTAGCCAATCTACAATCTCTGTTTGCTGGGCAATGATTGCGTCGGGCTTATTGCTCCTAAACCATTTCAGGAACGTTTTTTGCTGGTCGTTCCCTTCGAGGATGAGTGGAAG
>JBKEAD010000091.1:0-15799 GCA_047971915.1 Chthoniobacterales bacterium | reverse complement strand
TTCGCGGACGAGTTGGGGGAGGAGTTCGGTGACGAGGAGGTTTTGGGCTCCTTCGGGGCTTTGGCAGGCTTTGATGATGTCTTCGAAGCCTTTAGCTTTGCCGGCGAGGACGGCTTTGGCTGCTTCGGCTTCGGCGAGGAGGCGGGCTTTTAGGCCACCGGCTTCGGCGGCATTTTCCATAACGCCGGGTTCGGTGGAGATACCGACGGTGAAGGTGGAGGGGGTGTTTACGCGGATGTTTTGTTTGGAGAGGGCACCTTCGAGGCGGATGTCGATGGGGAGAGAGTGAGGTCTAGGTATTGGTAATCCTGGATGAGAGGCCAGATGAAGGCGGCACAGCCGTGGTAGCACTGGGCGGATTTGCCGCCGCTGACTTTTCCGTAAACGACGAGGATTTTGTCCGATGGGCAGCGGCGGTAGCGGAGGTCATCGCGCCTGAGAATCTCTTAGTGGGCTGTTTGTTGGCAAGTTTTTTAAAAGGAAAAAGTGCAGGAGCGTGATTTTTCCGGCATTGGCTTTCTGTTTGTGTCTTTTTTTTGTTACCTTAACAGGCCTTTAACAGGCCCTTAACAGGCCGTATTCCAAATACAGGCATCGTCACTCCGGTAGGCGGAGGACGGCGTGTTGGTAGAAGGGGTCGGCGTGTAGCGTGAGTTGGGCAGCCGCCGTGTCGATCCAGCGGACGACTGGGCTGAGAGGGCTGGTTTTTTCTAGGTGTCTTTCCGTCTGGCTGGGTTGGTCGAGAAACCAGTCTGCGTCGATCATATTGCCGGGTGTATCGGGGAAGCACGCCATGTAGAGGAGGTCGTGCTCGACGAGGTCATTAAAAAAATGCGTGCCGAGCGAGACGTCGGGAGTCAGCCCGCCGTGCATAGCCACGACTTCGCAAACGGCTGTCGCGCGTGCGATGCGTGCGGCTCGCACGGGAATGCCGAGCGAAGGGCTGCTAGTCCCCCAGCGGCCCGGGCCGATGAGTAGAAGATGGCGTTCGGGGTTGTGTTTTTGCACAAGCGTTTCGATGAGTTTGGCGACAAGATGTTTTTCACGAACGACAAGATTGGCGTAAGCTTCGGTCGGGACGTAGAGAATGTCATGAATGGGGCATTCGCGCCCAAGTCCGATAATCGCATTTTGTGTTTCCAAAATGCGTCGTCCCGGCACGCTGCTGGGGTTTATGCCCTTGGTGCTATTTTTTTGAACCTGAAACGTTCGGCATTGGAGTAGGTGGATGCGGTAGCTGCCGTCGGGAAGGAAGTTTAGCGCAAACTCGATATCGACCGGGTGATGATAGGCGGCTGCAAGCACGGATAAAATCTCGCGGAGGTCTTTTATAATCTCTTCGTTTGAAAGCAGTCGCCGAAAAGTAACCCACGGGATGTCTCCTGCACGGTGATCGATGTAGAGATCGAGCGGGAAATCTTCACAATGCGGCATGATATCGGCAACGGCAAGGGAAGCGAGATCGCGAGCCTCGAGATCGAGCACGTCCATCTTTTGCTGTGAGTGGTCGATGGCTTCATCGGTCGATGCCTCGGGGCGGCGAAGAGGTGCATTTAGCGCGACAAGGCGCGTGTAGTCATCATCCGCACGATCAACCGCACGGGTGCCGAGTCCGAAAACGAGGCGGATCACGCCGGCCTCGGGATCGATTTCGGGATCCCAGCGATAGGGGTTGTAGGAGAGACCGACTCCGGCGGCTTGCGGGAAAAAATAGGAATCGCGCTGCCGACCGGAAACACGCATCACGAGCAGAGCCATGCGTTCGGCACTGTGGAGTAGATTGCGTGTGCGACGATAGATCAGCGCATCCGGATCGAGCACGCTGGCATAAACTTGGCGGATTGCATCCAGCAAAGCGAGAAGGCGTTCCTCACGACTACCCCGGTTGGCGAGAAAGATGCTTTCGTATTTGCCGGAAAAAGCATTTCCGCGAGCATCTTCGAGGATGGAGCTTGAGCGGACGATGCAGGGCATCTCGCCAAAGTAGTCCAACATGCTTTCAAATTGCCGAATCGTCTCCGACGGAAAATCTCCGTTCAGAATGCGTCGTCGCCCCTCGTCGAGATCTTTTAAAAAACCATCGGGCTGGTGCTGGCGTTCGCGAATCCACCACACATTATTCCGAATCAAAAAGGTCACAAAAACTTCTGCGCCGATAAAAAACGAATCATGCACTTCCAGTCGCGATGCGGTTTCAGGTGCTTTTTCTCGGAGGATTGCACGAGCTACGAGCATTCCGAAAGCCTTGCCGCCGATGGAGCCGATACCGATTTGCCGTTTCCAAATTTCCCAAAAATCTTCGAGGGTTAAAAACCGCTCGATGAGGGATGATATGCCGGAATTCTGCACGCGATAAGCCGCCTGCACGCGCTTGAGTAGGGCGGTTTCGAAGGTAGGGGAGCCAGAGCTGACGCGTTTTTCTGCGAGGTAAAGATCGACCTCTCGAAAAAGACGGTTCCAATGCCCAAGGATGGAGCCGGGGTGGGGGCTTGCGCGGCGATCGCGAGAGAGGATGAGGGCGAGCACCGCGCTTTCCTCTACCGGGATGAGTTGATCGCCCTGTTGTTCGTGCAGAGTATCCATCGCTTCGCGGGAGCGGTGCTGAACCTTAATGGGGCGGATGTAGCAGCGTCCCTCTAGCGAAAAAACTTCGAGCAGAAATTGCGTGGTGTTTCGTATCGTATCCATCGCGACCTCGGCATGGGTATCACGCGAGATTGCAAAATAAGTAAAAGTTTCCAAATCCCGCAATCGGGGACAGGTGAGCCGGAAAAAATTTCCCGTAGCCTGATCGGAGTGCCAGATGTCAGAGAGGTTGGAGAGGGAGTCGAAGGTATAGACGGCACCGTAGCCGACGTCTTCGATGACGCGGTGAACCTGACGCACAAAGGCCTCGAAGCCGAGTGTGGGTTGGCAAGCGTGGATCTGAAGCCCGGGGCGGGGTTTTAATAAAGGCGGGTGAGTGCCGTAACGAAAATAGACGTGCCGACGTTGCGCTGCCGCTGCCGCTGCGTCGTAGCGGGTCACCAGCCGCTGGTAATCTGCCAGCGAGTCCACGCTCCAAACTACGTTGTCGCCCGGCTCCAAACCGGCGAGGACGTGATCGAGACCCGGCCACCCGGTCGTGAGCGATTGTGGAGGAACGTGCATGGAGCTTTTGCGCGAGAGAGCCTATCAGACGACGCCTTGGTCGCGCATGGATTCGGCGACTTTTAGGAAACCAGCGATATTTGCGCCCACGACATAGTTGCCCGGCGTGCCGTATTCCTCAGCCGTTTCGTAACAACTGCGGTGGATGTTTTTCATGATCTCCTGTAGGCGTCCATCTACCTCCTCACGGCTCCAGCTCATACGCATGGAGTTTTGCGCCATCTCCAATCCCGATGTGGCGACACCGCCTGCGTTGGCGGCTTTGCCCGGGCCGTAGAGAATATTTGCTTTTTGAAAAGCGTCCACGGCTTCCGGTGTGCAGGGCATATTCGCACCCTCCGAAATGACTTTGCAGCCGTTGGCAAGCAGCGTGCGGGCATCCTCTTCTTCGAGTTCGTTTTGCGTCGCAGACGGGAATGCGGCGTCGCAGGGGATGGACCAGGGTACGGTATTTTCTCGGTATTCGAGTGAGAATTTATCAGCAAATTCACGAATGCGTCCACGGCGGACGGTTTTGAGGATTTTCACAAACTCTAGCTTTTCGCGGTCGATACCTTTGGGATCGTAAACGGTGCCGTCGGAGTCGGAGAAACTGATGGGCACAGCACCGAGATCGAGAAGTTTCTCGGCAGTGAATTGCGCCACATTCCCCGATCCGGAAATAGCGCAGCGACGACCTTCGAGGGATTCGCCGCGTGTGGCGAGCATTTCTTGGGCGAAGTAAACCGCGCCGTAGCCGGTCGCTTCGGGACGAATGAGCGAGCCGCCCCAGTTTAGACTTTTGCCTGTGAGGACGCCGGTGAACTCGTTGCGGAGGCGTTTGTATTGGCCAAAAAGAAAACCTATTTCGCGAGCACCGACACCGATGTCGCCGGCGGGCACGTCGGTATTGTTTCCGATATGGCGGGAAAGTTCGGTCATGAAACTTTGGCAGAAGCGCATCACTTCGCCATCGGATTTTCCCTTGGGTTCAAAGTCGGCGCCGCCTTTGCCTCCGCCCATCGGGAGCGAGGTGAGGGCGTTTTTAAAAATCTGCTCAAAGGCGAGAAATTTCAGGATGCCCTGATTCACGCTGGGGTGAAAGCGCAAGCCGCCTTTGTAAGGGCCGATGGCACTATTGAACTGAATGCGGAAGCCGCGATTTACACGGACGCGACCACTGTCATCGACCCAGGGGATGCGGAAAATGATCTGACGTTCCGGCTCGACAAGACGCTCGAGGATCCCTTCTTCGAGAAATTCGGGGCGTTTATTGAGAACGGGTAAAAGGCTGTCGAGGACTTCCTTTACGGCTTGGTGAAATTCGGGTTCCGCCGGGTTGCGGCGTTGAATACGATCGAGAAATTCGGAGAGTTGAGCTGCGTTGTCTATCATAAGAAATCGTCGGGGAGTATCAGTCATTTCTCTGTTTAAAGAAAAGAAAATCTTTTATATTATATTCACAAAAACTTCGTGCGAGTCCTGTGCCTTACCAGCGAAGAAAGGTTTAGAGGGAGAGTTTAAAAAGCCGGTCGGAACAGGCTTTTGCACGGGTTCAATCGGGCAAAGGCTTAGATTTGCTAAGTTTTGATTTTAGTAATAGGGTTTTACTTTGTGAAATTCTATCATTCTTTAATCGCTTTTATTTTTATGGGAACTTTGATTGCCGCATCTCATTCCGCGAGTTTACCTCGGTCGATAGTTTTTGTTGATGAGGATCGTTTTGATTCTTTGGTGAAGCAGTTGAAGAGAAAGAATATTCAGAATCTTCCGCTGGGGGATCGGACGGTGGCGGTCGGCCTCGCACTTGCGGGGACGCCGTATGAAAACTATACGCTGGAGCTGGATGACCGGATCGAGGCTGCGAGTGTGAATATGCGGGGAATGGATTGCTGGACGCTTTTTGAGATTGCGCTGGGGACGGCTCGGGCGTTTTCGCTGACGCCGAATCCGACGGCGGATGATCTTTTAAAAATGATCGAGCTGGATCGGTACCGTGGGGGACGGTGCACAGGGCGTTTTGATTCGCGGCTGCACCATTTGGAGGATTGGAGTCGTGACAATGAGCGTCGTGGGCTTGTGGAGGACATCACTCCGAGGATTCCGGGTGCCGTGCACGTGAAGCGAAATATGGAGTATATGGGGACGAAGTGGAAAAACTTTCGTCAATTGAAGGCGGATCCGTCGATGATTCCTTTTTTTAAAAAACTGGAGCGGGATTTGTCGCAGCGCGGGATTTATTACGTGCCGAAGAGTAAGGTGAAGTCGATTGAGAAATATTTGCGGAACGGGGATGTGATTTCTATCGTTACAAATTGGCATGGGACCTACACGTCGCATGTGGGGCTGGCGGTGAAGCAGCGGGATGGGCGGGTGCGTTTTCTCCATGCTTCGCGGGATGAGCGGAAGGTGATTTTGGATGAGACGATTACGGATTATCTTTATCGCTATAGTAAACATGCCGGGATTATGGTTGCTCGTCCGAAGGATGTGCGGCGGTAATTTATTTTAGGATCGTTTTGTTGTGAGGCGTATTTTTCTTTTGTTTGTTTTATGTGCTCTGGCCGCGGCAGGGTGGGGTGCTTGGGCGGCGTATGGCTGGTTGCGTTTTCAGCCCGTGGCGGGAAGTGGCGGACTTTGGTTTCCGGTGAGGCGTGAGTTGTCCGTTCGCTTGTTTTTGCAAAACGATCCGCGTTGGGAGCAGAATTTTCTTGGTCCGACAAAGGAGACGCTGGGGCAGGTGGGATGCGCGGTGACTTCGGCAGCGATGGTGCTTGATTTTCGGGGCGTGGAGACCGACCCCGGTGCGCTGAATGCTTTCCTTACAAAGTTGCCGGGCGGCTATACACCGCAGGGGTGGATTTATTGGGAAAAGGCGACGGAACTCTCGCCTGAAAAAACTGCGGGGATGTTGCCTCACTACGAGGCGGGGGCGAGCTATGCGCTGGTGGATTGGAATTTGATTCGAGGAAATCCGGTGATTGCGCGGGTGCATCTGAAGAGCGGGATCACGCACTTTGTTGTGATTGTTGGAAAAGACGGGTGGGATTATTTGATTCAGGATCCCGGGCCAGCCGGGGCGGGCGGGGTTTATCCGCTGAAGGAGCTTGGGGTTCCAGTGGATGCTTTGCGTTTTTATGGGGTGCCTTGAGAGGCGTTTTTTTAAAAATCTCTGATGGGTTTTACGAGGGTTGGGACTCGGCGGAAGCGGCCACGATTTTGGCGGGAGAGTTGACGCATAAAGGATTCGGATTTGGCGTCGGTGACGTAGCCTATGGTGTAGATGCGGGGCTTTTCTTTACCTTTGGAAACGTAGAAGTAATCGACCAGTTCTTCGATATAGTCGAGGACAAGATCATTGGGCTGGAGGCCGCGTGAAATGATGGGAGAGTCGAAGCTGTCATTTTCAATAACTTTTGGAGGCAGGCCTCTTTTGGCTCTGCGCTCGTTTTCTTTGCGACGGTTTTCCAAGTGGCGTTGCAGATTTTTTTCTCTGAGTTTTACGAGGTTTTCGTTTTTCATTTGTGTCTCGAAAAGTTTTTGCTCTTTCTCGGTGAAAGGGCGAATCAGGGCAGGGGCACCGTCGCTGATTAGGAAAATGGTATCGACTCCGGCTTGCATTGCGGCTTTCAAAGCCATGTCATGTCGGGATCTGCCGCCTCCGTTTTCAATAGTTGGCATGTTTTTGTTGACGGTTTCATCCCTATCCTCGTCTGTATCTAAACCGACAACCGCAATATTGTCGGGCCGTTGGGTTTGGTTGTCTGATGCCGACGAACCAATTTCTTTCAGATAGGGATCCCCGATTTCAAAGGGGTCTATCCATGATTCGGCTTCTTTAATATTTTCTTTGGTTGCGAGGATTGCTTCGTGAGCGAGTTGATAGACGTCGGAATCGAATCCAATCAATAGAAAAAAGGAGGAGGCATTTAAGGCGCGGATAACGTCTTTGATTTCGGATTTGAGGGCGTCGAAACCGGCGGCTCCGCCGCGTTCGTCCGCAATCATACTTGAAGAAAGGTCGAAAATGATAGCGACCTTTTCAACTCGGGCTTTTATGCCGAAGAAAGAAACTTGGGACATGCCGATGCCGAGGCCGCCTGAGCCTCGCCCGCCCATCGTTCCGCTTCCGAGGCCGGAAGCCCCGATGGAGGGGAGGTTTGACTTTACCGGATTTTTGATTTTTTCGGGATCGATGTCGATTTTGGGTAGGGAATATTCGGAGATGCGGTTGGCTTGGAGTCTGGGCTGGACCCTTGGGCGTCCGCTTTTTTGTTGTTGTTTTTGGACTTTGACTTTGTGTTGTAATTTTTGTGGATCGATTCGTTTTTGGAATTCCGGGGCGGCTTCAAAAGTGACTTCATTTTTGAAGAGGTGACGAAAAATAACGAGCGAGCCAAAGACTGTAATTATTAGAACATGAAGGGCGACGACGCCTATGATGACGCTCCATAGGAGCTTGCGTTTGCCGAGTTGCTCGCGGATTTTGGCGGGATTCGTTAAGTTGCGAAGAGACGGTTTCATTGTTCTGGAGGGTCGCTTAGTTTCCGAAGGTTATGTTTTTTATTCCCGCATTTGCGCAGGAATTCATGGCATCGATGATGCGTTGGTGACGGGCTTCTTCATCGGCCTGGATGGTGACCATGACGGGATTTTTTGTGTCTTCAGAAATTTGTCGAAATTTTTTGAGTGTGGTAGTGAGTTCGGGCATTTGTGGGTCGCCATCGGCATCGAAGGTCATGCTGTTGAGAGTGATGGAACCGTCGGCGGAGATTTCAATAATCTGTTCGTCGGGCATTTTGAGGGTTTTATTTTGGACGATGCTTCCGGGGAGTTGGAAGCCGAGATCGGCTTCTGTTTTTTTGAGGGTCGTTGTGACGATGAAGTAGATGAGGAGGAGGAAGACGATGTCGATCATGCTCGACATGTTGAACTCTTCATCGTTTTTTGAAGCTTTGATGAGATTTTGCAGATTAATTTTCATGGTGTGAAAAATTAATTTGGAGTTTCGTAAGTTGCAAAAATGATGTCGGTGATACCTGCTTCGGCGAGGACGGAAAGAGCTTCTTTTACGGCTTTATGTTTTACGCGAGCATCTGCACGAAGAAAGATTTTAAGATTTGGGTTTTCTTTGAAGAGGGTAGTTGCTTGCTGTTGAAGAAAGTCTTTTTCGACAAGCGTGGAGCCCAGATAGAGTTTGCCGTCTTCGGTTATGGATAGGTTTAGCCGATTGCTGGGGTCTTTGGAAGCGCGAGATGCTTCGGCTACGGGGACTTTTATGTCGATTCGTTCGGAGACGTTGACGTTGGCGGCGACCATGAAGAAAATGATGAGCAAGAAGGTGATGTCGATCATTGGAGCCATCTGAAACTCCGCTTCTTCACTGAAGTCTGCTAGGAGGGTATCAATTTTCATTTACGGCTTCTTGAGTGGGTTCGCTGCTTGTGGAGCTTTGGGGGAGGTTGCCTTGTTGGGCGTTTCGGATAGCGACGGTGAGGGTTTCGATTGTGTTGCCTGTGATGCGGTTTAGGCTGGCGACGATGGTGGTGAAGCGGTTTTTAAAATAGAGGTAAGCAACCATTGTGGGGATGCCGATGATGAGGCCGGTAGCGGTGGTTATCAAAGCTTCTGAAATGTTGTCTGCGAGGAGTTCGGGGCGTCCCATGCCGCCGAGTGCCATGGCGCGGAAGGCGCGGATCATGCCGCTGACGGTTCCGAGGAGTCCGAGCATGGGAGCTACGACGGCGACTGCCGAGATGTAATTGATGGGGACGAGTGCGGAGCCGATTTCTTCGACAGCGGCTTCTTCCATTCCTTTTTCGATGGAGCTGACGCTTACCTCGCGATCAACACGTTCGAACCCGGCGTGCATGACGTTTGCGATGAGGCAGGGGGTTGCTTCGCAGCGAGTTTTGGCGGCGTGAACGTCGAGTTCGCGTAGGTGCTTATTGACGTCGTTGACTACTGCGGGATCGAGCATTTTTGTGGGGCGGACAGCAAGGGCATTCCAGATAGTGAGTGCGATTCCGGCGATGCTGCACAGGCCGAGGGGCCACATGGTCCAGCCGCCGACTTTGAGCATTTGGAGGAGGGTCATTTCTTTTTTGGGCGTGCTTTGCACTTCGGCGGTAGTTGCTGGTTCTGCCGTTGCGTCGTCTTGAGCGGGGAGACTCGAAAAGGCGAGGATACTGCTTAGGATTGCTAATGTCAGGAGGAGTTTGGGAGACTTGATGATGTGCTTCATGGAGTTGGTGGTAAAACTAGAGGTTGTCTTTTTTGTCGGATTGAATGGAATCGAGGTGGATAGATTGCGAGGGGGTATTCGTTGTTGGTGCTTGAGTGGGGGGAGAGATATTTTTGTTAGAAGGAGCCTTAGTTTTTTGAGTCATCTGCGTTTGTGGTGTAAGAGGCTTCTAGGAGCTTACGTTCATCGTCGGAGAGTAATTTTTTGGCTTCGAGTGCCCAAGGGCTTTCGCTACGAATTCGGCAGAGTTGAAGGCGGGCGGAGGTGGCGCAGTTTGCATAGTCTTCGGGATTGTCCCAAAGGCTCAAAAGTTGCAATGGGTCGGATTTTATAAGTTCGAAGTGTTTGGTTGCGTCGGCGCGGTTTTGTCTGAAGAGGCGTTGTAGGCGTTTGTCCTCGGCGATTACTTTTTGCTGTTTGGTAATGTTTTGAACGATGGCTTCATAGGTTTCGGCGATGCGAAAAAGTGCTTCGTCGTAGAAGTCTGATTGTGGGCGTTTTAAAGCGATTACTTTTGAGAGTTCGTTTAGTGCGAGCAGGTAGTCCTTGCGTTGGAAGGCAGTTTGCGCATAGGCGAGTTGGTAAAAGGTAAAGAAGTCGCTGCTGGTGCTTGGAGCTTTTATTTTATTGAGAGCAATTTCTGCTTTTTCAAACTGGCCAAGGCAGGCTTGGCTGTAGGCGGCAAGAATCAGTGCATGGGTTCTGGAATGAATAGCTGCATTTTTTGGAAGGGGATTTGATTCTAAAAAGTTCGCGATTTTTTCGAATTGTTTTTGGCTTCGCAGGAAGTCGGTGTAGGCAAAGAGATAGGTGTCGACGTTGCTGTTTTTGATGACGGCAAGAGGGCGTATTTCTGTGGCGATTTGTTTGAGTAGGAGTTCTGCTTTTTGGGGCTGATTTTTTTGAATGGCGATTTGTGCTTCCTGCCATTTTTTGGAGGGTAGAATATCGACTTTTTTGATTTGTTTTTGCCCGATACGGATTTTTCCGGGTTGTCCGATTATTTGCACAGTGATGTTGTCGGCATTGTAACTTAGTAGTTCTACGCGGCTCGTCTTATCGGAGTCGAGTTGGATATCGGCGACGAAGGGTTGTGCTGCTAGTGTTTGTATTTGGAAAAAAAGAAAAGCGAGCAGGAGGGTGGGGGCAGGCGTTGAGATTTTCATTATAATTCTTTGAGCTTTTGTTGAGCGGTTGCGTATTCCGATTCGTTTTGGAGCCTGTCTATGGAAAGCATCTCGCGTAGTGTATTTACGTATTCGTCTTGTTTGCCGAGTTGTGCGAGGCATTCGGCACTTGCTAGATAGGCTTTGGCCGTCCAGTCGGGATAGGCACTGTATAGGACATAAACGCGTTGAAAATAGGCAAAAGCTTCTTGAATTTTGGATTGTTGTTTGAGGAGAGAAGCAATGTTATAAAGTGCGTGCGCCCAGTTTTCGCCTTTCCATTCCTTTACTTCGAGAATCATTTCGAGACGTTCAATGGCTTGGTCGTATTGTTGCTCGGCGGCTAAGAGGTCGGCTTCTTCGAAGAGGGAGGTAAGCGCGGAGTCGGAGAGAGGGAAGAGTTCACGGAGTCTTACGTAGTTTTTAATTGCTTTGTCATTTTCTTTTAGGTCGCGGTGGATATGGGCGAGTCCTAGTAGGGCTGGTTCTATCCACTCATTTTCAGGGAATTCGTTGAGGATTTTTTGGTAAGCGGTGATTGCGATTTCAGGTTTTTTTTGAGTGAGAGCACGTTCACCAAGCCAGACCAATACGGCGGGGCTGGCGGCATCTAGCATTTCTTTGGAGACGTTTTGTTGAATCGCGTCCGGATCGTGTTCGTTTGCGATACCCAGATTGTCGGCGATGAGTTGCCAGCGAAGATAGGCGGTTTCCTGATCGTTGGATTGTGTTTTTTTAAGTTCTTCTTGAACAATTTCAACGGGTTTTTTCTCGTAAAAAATTTCGTATTCTTTTGGCCAGTCCTGTGTGATGAGGTCGATTCCCACGGCGGAGGGCTTGTTGCCGTATTGCTCAATTGCTTCGAGGTAGGTGTTGAGCATGCTCTCGGTGTCGCCTTTTTGTTTTTTTGCAAATCCGATGCGATAAATTGCTTCGGCGTAGAGTCCGTCGGTGCCATAGGAATTTAAATAGGCTGTAAGACGTTGGATCATTTCGTCCCATGCTTCGAGTGCTTCGTAGATTTTTGCAGAAGCCATCATTGCGTAGTCGATTTCGGATTGGACTAAGGTCAGATTTTCAACTTTTTGGTAATGTTCTAATGCGTCGCGAAGTTTACCCTCACCGCCGGCGATGTCGCCGAGTAGGGTGTGAGCTTGTGCAGCCTGGGGTTCCTCAAGGTGGTCGGTTAGAAATTCAGTTAGTAGCTGCTTAGCCGTTTGATAGTCTTCGAGAGCGTAGTAACAGACCGCAATACGGAATTTTGCGTCAATTCCTAAGTCGGTTTCAGGATAAGTTGTTGCGAAAAATTTAAATTGGTCGAGGGCTTTTTTATACTGGCTTTGAAAAAGGAAAGTCATTGCATACCAGTATTCGGCATCTTCGTGCGATTCGGATTCGGGATAGTCTGAGCGGACTTTTAGAAACATCTCAGCGGCTTCGTTAAATTTCTCCTGTTGCAGGAGCGCATAGCCGCCGAGGAAAATAATTTTTCCGGCGAAGATATGATCAGGATTTAGTTCGAGTATTTTTTTGCTCTGTTCGACCGCGCTTTCATAATCATTTGCCGCTGTGAGGATTTGGGTGAATTGGAGAGATAATGTGTTAAAGTTTTCTCCTTCATCAAACTGGTCGAGATATTCATTGGCAAGTTCGACGGCGAGTTCGCGCTGCCCAAGCTCTGCCGCGAGCGCGAATGCCGCATAGCCTGAGTTTTCAGCATATTTGCTTTCAGGGTAGTCTCTGAGAAGAGATTCAAATATCCATAAAGCTTCCCATTTTCGATTTAGTTTATAGTAAGTCTGCGCCAGCCGTGAGCGAAGTTCTTCATCGTAGGAAGGAAGTTTAGCTAATTGCGCTTGCATGTTTTGCAATTTTTGTAGCCGTGCATTGATCGAGGAAACAGCAAAGGCCGCACTTCCTGAACGCGATTTAGCAACGGCTTGTCTTTGTGCTTCGAGAGATTCCTTTTCTTGCTCTAAGCGATTTTCAATCAGGTATTTTGGCGAGACGATTTGATAGAGAGCTAGTGCCAAATCGCTGTTGCCCTCTCCAAAAAGCTTGTCCGCGGCATCGACTAGTTCGAGATTAAAAGTTGTTTGATAACGAGCGAGCGAAGAGGTTTTTTCTAAAATTGGTAAAATACTAAAAATTTGGTTAACTTTATCCGTTGCCAACCAAGCTTGGCAGAGGGCAATAGCGGCGTCTCCCTGGACCTCGGGATTGGTGTCTTTGAGAAAAACTTGCCCCGACGCGATGGCGGCTTGCCAGTTTTTAGCGAGCAGGTAGCTGGCGAGTAGATTCTTTTTAACTCCAAGCTGACGGTCTTTAGGTAGTTGTCGATTTGACGCAAGTCCGGCGTATAATTTAGCGGCTTCATCGTAACCCTCGGTGCTAAAGTAAGCATCTGCGAGCATTTCCTTAACCGCGATAGCGCGTGACAGACTCCGGTCTGGGTAACGTTTCAGGTATTCGTTGAAGTAGATGATAGCCTGCTGCGGTTTGTTGACTATTATGTAGGCCAAGCCCAAGAAATAGATCATCCGCTCCAGTCTGGTTTGGATTTCTGTATTTGGATTGTCCTTCAGGCGCTTGTAAAGCTCTTCGAGCAGAGGGATGGCCTCGGCGTATTTTTGTCTGCTTACCAAAGAATCCGCATTCTGAAATAAATCGGTTGTCGAGGCCTCACTCGGAAGCTGGGCCTGTGACGAAGGTAAGTGAAAACAAAATACCAAAAGGCATAAAAGGAAACAGAGCTTTGGCGAGATTTGAGTCATGTTTAATTTTGTTTGAAACAAATAAACAGGGGGCGTTGGGGGGAGGTGTAGAGACGGCAAGGTAACTACAGCACGGCTACGATGTAAGTTGTTTCTTTGACAGGGTCAATACTACTAAAGTTTGAAAAAGCAACAGAAAGCAACAGCATTTCATTTTGCTAAGTAAATATCCGAAAATATCACGAACGAAATTTACTGGCTAGCTCTTGCTTTCTTCGGCAGAGCGTATTTAACTCTACGTCCTGAAAATTATGAGTTCGAAATGTATTATCGATAATGAGCGCTGGGAGGCTCTGGAACTAAACAAAGATGAGATTGCACGCTACTCGCGCCATCTCATCATGCCCGAGGTCACGCTAGAAGGGCAAAAGAAGCTGAAGGCTGCAAAGGTGCTTTGCATTGGCGCAGGCGGACTCGGCTCGCCAATAGCACTTTACCTAGCAGCAGCGGGGGTCGGCACCATCGGCCTCTTGGATTTTGATGTCGTGGATTACTCGAATTTGCAACGTCAGATTTTGCACGGGACTGAAGACGTGGGACGGAAAAAAATAAAAAGTGCCCGCGATACGATTCGGGCGATCAATCCAAACGTCGAGGTCAAACTGCACGACACGATGTTTAGCAGTGCGAACGCGATAGAGATTGTCGAACCCTACGACATCGTGATCGACGGCACGGATAATTTCCCGACACGGTATCTTTCAAATGATGTCTGTGTCTTTTTAAAGAAGCCAAATATCTATGGCTCGATTTTTCGGTTTGATGGTCAGTGCACGGTTTTTGCTCCGCATCTTGGTGGGCCGTGTTACCGCTGCCTCTATCCCGAGCCGCCACCGCCGGGCATGGTTCCGAGCTGTGCGGAGGGTGGGGTCCTCGGCGTATTACCCGGTATCATCGGCGTCATGCAGTCCATCGAAGCGATCAAGCTTATCTGCGGAATCGGTGAGCCTCTCATCGGGCGCCTGCTGAATTTCGACGCTTTGAAAATGACTTTCCGGGAATTTAAAGTTCGCCGCGATCCGAAATGTCCAGTTTGCGGAGATAATCCGACAGTTACGGAGCTCATCGACTACGATCAGTTTTGCGGCATTCCACAGGCTGCTGCTGCCGAGGCCGCAGAGGCGCCTGTGCCTGAAATTTCAGTCGAAGAGTTAAAGGAAAAGCTCGCTGCTGACCCGAATCTCATCCTCATCGACGTGCGCGAAAAATTCGAATACGACATTGCACGCATACCGGGATCGAAACTTATTCCGCTGGGCGACTTGCCCTCGCGGATGAGCGAACTCGACAGTGCGGATGAAATTTACATCCATTGTAAATCCGGCGTGCGCAGCGCAACGGCGGTGCGTCAGCTTCAGGAGGCCGGTTTCGACAAGCTCTTTAACGTGGGTGGAGGAATCCTTGCCTGGTCCGAAAAAGTCGATCCTTCAGTGCCGACTTACTGATTATCGTATAGATTTGGAAAACTTTGTGGCTTGCAATCCTACGAAAGCTGATTAGGTTTCCAGATCACTTTATTTAAAAAGCCAGCGTGGCGGAATTGGCAGACGCGCTAGACTCAAAATCTTGTTTCCGAAAGGAAGTGTGGGTTCGACCCCCACCGCTGGTATTCCTTCTTTTTAGAAGCCTCTACATCCCGTAGAGGCTCTTTTTATGGGCTTTTAGAAGCCTTTTTACCCAGTGCGGTTGATGGTTGTTTAGGGTCGTAGATGGTTGTTGACAGTCGTTCAATATGGGGCGAAAGTGTCAACAAAGCTGTCAACAGGTTACCGTCTCTAAGTATCCGGCTCGTAAGGGATGGATGCTGGATATTAAAAAATCTGTCACGGGTAAGCGGATTCGTAAATTTTTTCCCACCGAATTGGAGGCTTGGAATGAGGGGGATCGTTTAATGGAGCTTTTGAAGCTGCATGGGAGGATGGGGGTCGAGAATGATAAGAATGCCAAATCGCTGGCAGGGGCCGTGCGGGAGTTTTTAACTCGGCAAAGCAAGAAGTCTCCCGGGTATTATGACCTGTCCAGGCGGGTTTGTCGTCGGCTGACCGAGCGATTTTCAACGTTTGATATTTCGGCCTCCGAATTACAGCGATGGTTGGACGCATTCGACGTCTCGGAGACGACTCGTGCCGGATATTACCGTTACGCGCGAATGTTTTTCAGATGGTGTCATCGGATGGGTTACATTGAGCGTGATCCGTCGCTTGCGTTGGAGGCTCCGAGAGGACGTGCCCGCAGCGAAATTTTAACGGCAGACGAAATGCGCGATTTGCTGGCGCTGGAGAAGCCGGACTGGGAACAGGCAGCCTTGCTGCTGGGAGCGTTTGCAGGACTGCGGTCGATTGAGATTTTGCGGATGGAATGGGGAGATGTGGATACCTCGTCGGGAGAGGTCCATGTGCGGGCAGACGTGACTAAGCAAACTCACGGGTTCGCGGCACGAATCGTCGATTTCACAGAACCCTTGATCAGCAGGGGGGATATTTTTA
>JBKEAD010000241.1:0-1875 GCA_047971915.1 Chthoniobacterales bacterium | reverse complement strand
CTCTCCCCCTGCGGCTTCTCGCCAACGAACGCTTTCTGCTCCCCGAGCGCGGGCGCGCCCCGCTTTTCAATCCCTGGCTCATCGTTCTGTGTCAGCAGGCAGGTTTTCAACCCCAGCTCGAAGAAATAAGCGGTCAAAGTATTTCTGTGCTGAGTCTGGTTGCCGCCGGAGCAGGCATCACTCTGCTACCGTCGCAATTCAGCCGCCTCGGTCTTTCCGGACTCCGTTTTATCCCCCTCTCCCGCCCCGCTCCTGCCTATCGTTACTGCGCCACCTGGTTAAAAAATAACTCGCATCCCACGCTGAGTAATTTCGTAAAAACAGCCACCGCCATCGGCAAAAAACAACAAAAACTTATCGGGCGATGAATTCCTGGCTTGCAGAAGCAAATATGAAAACACAGGATGATCCGCTGATTCTGTTCCTATATTCAAACAAAAGTGGACTCTCTCTCAGGAGTTTTTACAGCCTTCAAACAGTATTAGAAAGAAAACGATGAGTGTTTTTCCAGTCTTAAAAAATCCTCCGGCAGCAGAAGCCATTTTGGATGTGCAGGGAATTTTTCCAAAAGGTGTGGAATTGGAAAAGTTGGCCAGACTCACCGAAGTTTTTAAAGAATCTTACCCAACGCGCACCGAAGAAAGATCGTTTCAATTTGATTTCACAGTCATCCCATAGCCCCTGAAATTTGAGTAAGGCAGGCTGATTATATCTTGGTTTGGCAGGAGTTTTGGGGATTTTGTAGTTTGAGTTTTTTGCCTTTCAGGAGTTTATTTTAATCACGAGATCCATGTGCTGTCCCATAGCCCGGCGGCGCGAAGCCGGGAAAATACGCCGTCTCCGGGGAGGCTCGGAAGCGAAAACTCCCCGATGCTGTCCCATAGCTTCGTAAGAGTAAAATCAGATCGATACGACGCCAAATCACTCCGCGAACTATAGCAAAGAGCCTCACAAAACTATGCGACCAGTCGGCTACACCAGAGAGATAGCGAAGTAGAATATAAAGCAAAAGTGCCGACCAGAGTTGCCAGCGAATGGCATGTTTGCTGTGGCCCAAAAAATCGCAAACTTTGAGCGTCTGCTTGATCTGTTTAAAAAACACCTCAATGCCCCAGCGTGCCTGGTAAAGCTCGCCCACGCTGCTGGCGGCCCACTCAAAATTATTGGTGATAAAGACCATCACGACATCCCGGCCATCGACTTCGACAAGCATTTCGACGCGGCGCAGGGGTGCGGAGTATTGCTTCTTGCTGCCGGGAGTTTGGAGGGTGATTTGATCATCACGCAGGATTCGTCCCCGAGGTCGGCGCAGGAGCTTTTTTCGCACACCAAAGGCCATGTTGTCCTTGGCGCGAGTCACCCATAAAACGCCTCGCTGCGTTAGCGACCAAAGCAAACTGAAATGGACATAGGCTTTATCGAAGAGGGCAATCTCGCCTTCCTGCAGCCCCGCACAAAGAACAGCAGCCCGTGTTTCATCATGGTGACGGGCCTCATCAATAACGATAAAACCGGGGAGGAAACTTTGTAAATTGAGTCGAAGGTGGAGCTTGGCAGCGGCTTTACGACGGCGATGTTTGGCCCAGTTCATGCAATTAGCCACCAGCGAAATGGTCGAAGAATCGATAGCCGAAATCACCTTTTTAAAACGATGCGGCAGCTTTTTGTAACGCATACCGAAGCCCCCGCTCGCTTTTTCGAGATGCTTAAATACGCTCCAAAAAAGTTCCTGCATAAAGTCACTGTCCCGCGTTTTGTTCGCATGAGAAAGGGTGTTGCGGGCAGGCGGCGTCGCACCACGAACACTTCCCAGCCAGCGGACATGATTGCGCAAAGAATCGCAAACGTCGTTAAGTCCGATGGCGTGCGTGAGTT
>JBKEAD010000232.1:0-3220 GCA_047971915.1 Chthoniobacterales bacterium | reverse complement strand
TCTTTAGCGAGTTGTAAAAAAATCGGATGGAAAGCCGTGTCAGCCAATACGGACGGCACGGCGTTTATCTAGGTTTAGAACGCCTGCTTCATTGCCGAGTAGGTGTTTGGGATCGAGAATTTTTTCACCGTTCCACTGGAGACTGCCTTGGGTGACGAGTCGGCGTGCGTCGCTTTTGCTGCGCGTTTGGCCGTGATTTTTTGCGTAGGCTTCGACGACGATGTCGATAATGCTGCGTGCTTCTCCAATCGGAAAAATAGGGAGGTCGGCAGAGTCTAAATCACGCTGACTAAAGCGTTGCTCGAAATCTTCTAAGGCCATTTTTGCGTCGGATTGCGAGTGGAAGCGTGTCACTAATTTACCGGCAAGTGCCTTTTTTGCATCCATCGGATGAGCGTCACCGGGCAGAGATTCCATGAGGAGTAGCTTGTAGTAAGTTCCCATGACTTCGTCCGGGATACTCATTATTTTTCCGAACATGGATTTGGGATCTTCGGTTACGCCGATGGAGTTTCCGAGGCTTTTGCTCATTTTTTGCACACCGTCCGTGCCCTCCAAAATCGGTAACATCATAGCGATTTGGGGGAGCTGCTTTTCTTCAATCTGTAGATCGCGCCCGACGAGAATATTGAAAAGCTGATCCGTGCCGCCGAGTTCGACATCAGAGCGAATCATCACACTATCCCAGCCCTGCATGATGGGATATTGGATCTCGTGTGCTCCGACAGGCTGCCCTTTATTCATACGCGCCTTGAAATCTTCGCGTTGCAGCATTTGCTGGAGCGTCACGCGGCTATTGAGGCGGATAATATCTGAAAAGCCCATTTTTCCGAACCACTCACCATTAAAAACAACTTCTGTTTTGTCAGGATCGAGAACCTTAAAGGCCTGTTCTTGATAGGTTTTTGCATTGGCTAGGACTTCTTCGCGGGTGAGCTGTGGGCGCGTAATCGAGCGTCCACTGGGATCGCCAACCATCGCTGTAAAATCTCCGAGGATGAGGACGGCTTGGTGGCCTGCATCTTGAAATTGACGCAGTTTTGCGAGGGTGACGGTGTGGCCAAAGTGAATATCTGGAGCCGTCGGATCGACCCCGAGTTTGACTCGCAGAGGTCGCCCGAGGGTAAGGCGTTTAGCGAGTTCATCGCGACTGAGAATTTGGGCGCAGCCCTGACTTAGTGATTCGAGATCGGCGGATCCGGACATGGATTTATAAAATTGGGTGAAGCTAAAAAAAGAGCGGCTTCAGATTATTTGCCGTTGCCTTTGTTGATGAGTTTTTGAACCTCTTCAAAGCTGAGGTCACGCGTAGCGGTTTCGCGAAAAGCGGCCCAGTAACCATCTGTTCTTCCATCGGTGTTGGCTTTTTTATTCTTGTAGCGGCTATCGTTATCGACTTTGGTTGCTCGCTTGACTGTGTAGCTTTCTGAGGCATCGGCGACTTTTTTATCGGCCCTATCCCAAGTATTTTGCTGAAAAGTCGCCTTAGAGGTTTCGTAGGTTTTATTCTGGATGGCAGCTTTGTCCTTTGTCCACGGGATTGGAATGCCGAGAAATTTTTTCGGCTCATAGCTTTTGGAGCCGAAGGCTTTCGTATCCAAAAAAGAATTTGCTTTGAATTTCTTGGAAGTAAATTCGGGGTCTCCGGGATGGAAGGCTTTTTTGCTTAAACCCGGAGCTTCTTTTTCTCTATCGATCCGAAAGATACGCTGCTCGAGATCTCCAAATTCTTGAGATCGTGCTTGTTCGGTTTTCACAAATCCCACGGCGCAAACCAAGAGGCAGGCACGAGCAAGCGAGTGTGAAAAAGCGAAGCGTTGCAAAATCATTTTTTAAAAATTACCGTTCGTCGATAGGCACAAACTTACGCCCGTAGGCCGGTCCCGTGTATTCGCTCAGAGGGCGGTAGAGGCGATTGTCGGCGATTTGCTCGAGCACGTGAGCCGTCCAACCCGAAGTCCGAGCAATAGCAAAAATCGGGGTAAACATATCCGTCGGAAGCCCGAGGGAGTAGTAAACGGTAGCCGAATAGAAATCCACATTTGCATTCAGTTTTTTACGCTCAAGCATGATTTCGGCAATCCGCTCAGACATCCGAATCCACTTTGCTTCGCCCAATTCCTCGGTCAATTTTATCGCCATTTTGCGAAGTTTTGGGGCGCGTGGGTCGAGCGTTTTGTAAACGCGGTGTCCGATGCCCATGATTTTTTTCTTTTTCGAGAGGGCGTCGTCGATCCAAGCATCTACGGAGGCTTCATCACCGATTTCTTGAAGCATATGAATGACCCCCTCATTCGCACCACCGTGCAGGGGGCCTTTTAGCGCACCGACTGCTGCCGTGATGGCCGAATAAATATCGGTCAGGGTCGCCACGACTACGCGTGCCGTAAAGGTGCTCGCATTCATTCCGTGATCGGCATGGAGCACAAAGGCCATGTCTAGCGTTTTCTCGGTTTCTTTACTGGGGACTTCGCCGTTTAGGAGATAAAGAAAATGCGCGGCTTCGCTCAGATCTTGGCGAACGGGGAGGATCTCCTTGCCCATGCGAGCACGATGAAAAGAAGCTGCAATGACGCCAATTTTCGCGGTAATGCGTATTGCCCGACGCCGATATTTACTCAAATCCGAGGGCGTACTATCATGGATCGGATCATAAATACCTAGCATGGAGATAGCCGTGCGAATCACGTCCATCGGGTTTGCCTCCTTGGGGCAGGCCTTTAAAAAGTTTATAATATCCGGCGCGAGTTCACGCTCTGCGCGTAGTTCTTTGGTAAAAGCATCCAGCTCGCTGCGGTTTGGTAGATCGCCATGCCATAAAAGGTAAACCACCTCTTCATAGGTCGCCGTTCCGGCCAGTTCATTGATGTCATAGCCTGCATAAAACAAAATGCCCTCTTTGCCTTTGACCTCGCTGATGCTAGTCGTATTCGCAACGACTCCTTCTAATCCTTTAGTTACAATTGCCATAAATTTATAAAAAATAATTAAGTAAAAATGATGGGGAACGACGGGCAAAAACGGGTGCCGACTTTCGCAAAATCCAATGACAGTAGAAAATTGCTCTTCCACTTATCTAGGGGCGCGTTGCTGAGCACCAGCTTCAACCGGAGATAAGTCCTACGGACTCGCTCCCCGACGCCACCGGGGATGGCGCGGACCCTTTATGCAGTCAGAAACACAATTCATCAACTCCATTCTTTCACGAATTTTGAGATTC
>JBKEAD010000216.1:0-2122 GCA_047971915.1 Chthoniobacterales bacterium | reverse complement strand
CTCCGGGCGCGGGGTGGGACGGGCGCACGATCTTTCGTAATGGAAAGCCTGTCGGTATTGAGCTAAACGCTGCTCTACTAAAAGACAATGCTGCCATAGACCGTGTATTCCAACACGAACTCGCAGAATGGGCAAATGGTGCAGGTGTTTTTGACAATCTCTGGAACGAACTGACCAGCGACGAGCGCAAGCTTATCGACACCCAATTAAAAAATCTCGGCTATGCCAAACATCATCTCGATCCAGAAAAACGCGCACGCGCTATCGAGCTTCTGGCAAACAACTGGAGCAAACGCGGCTGGTTCCAAAAAGCCGTAGCTGCTCTCCAAGAATGGGCAAACAAAGCCGGATTCAAACTCACCCGCAAAGCCGCCGAACGTATCGCTGCCCGTGCTATCGTAAATGCAAAGATGGAAGTTAATAAGACCAATAAGTCCTATTCGTCTCACGAAAACGGCGAGTCGCGCTACTCCCGCACCCCCCAGCAAACCCGCCCCCTAAACGACGCGCTCGATGAACCCTACGGCGAAGACAATAGTAAGGCGGCGGATCGTCAACAAAAAGATACTCTTTCCTCCACACCCGATCTTATGTCGAGGAATTACTTACAGATTTTGATAGAGATATGCCAGTTATCAGCCATCCTGATTCATATCTCCCAATAGGCGAAACATCCCATTTTTATCACGATAAAATCCTCGCAAGATGACCTGCGAATCGTTTTCGAGAGCCTCCGGACGAGCGCAATTTTCGTCCTGTTGAGGAGTCCATTCGCCGGGTTGCACCTCGCCTTTGGCTGTCAGTAAACTTTCTGCTGGAACGGTCAATTTTTTATACTCCGCATCCGAAAGCGTCACCTGCGACAAGAGTTTTACGTTGTAAATGGAGAGCCACCATGCGCCAAACGCATCATCCGCCGTTCGCGGAGTCACCTCCATTACCAAATTCCCCACTTGCTTTTCCCCCTGCTCCAGACCAATTTCATACATAGCGGCAATTTCATCACGCGAGGTCAAAAAACCAACCAAGTAACTACGCAAAATTCTCTGCAATTTTTGATCTCCCGACTTCGACCCGTAAATGCCAAATTCAATACCGGCAGGATGTCTCGGATCACCGTAAATATTTATCTCGATACTCTTATTTACCCGAAAAGACATGTAGGGTACGTTTGCAAAAACGCCCGAATCAATCCGCGTCGCGGGAATTTGCACGAGACTCTTCACCGAATCCAGCGTTCGTAAATCATTCACGATCACCTGCCACGACGGCAACTCACCCTGATCGAGCGCGGCCGTAAACTCAGGATTCGCATTATCGATAATCCGGATAATTTCCGACTTGGGATAGGTTTGCTCGTCATTATAGCTCTGTATAGTCACATCCCTAGCTGTGTTCGAAACGATGAGTCCGCGAACCTCGTTACCATTTTTTAAAACAATTTTATCCGGCGTCCGAAAATCCATATCCGCCGCACGGAGACTTGTCGTAAAACTCAAAAAAACTCCTAGGGCAGCAAGGACGGACAAAAAACGAAAAGAAGTGATAGCTTTCATAAGACTTTTATTTATTGATGCAGATCAGCAATTCAAGCATCTTAATTTCACCCAAGCAGTTCACACAATCTCAATATGCCCCACACTCGTCGATTTTCACTAAGCTCCACTCTCTCGCTTGCTCTGATTTTTAGCCTATCATCCTGCGTCCTCCCTCCCAAACACTATAAAAAAGACCCAAACGCACAAGCCGACCTCGCGGCTGTCAAAAAAATAAGTCCTCACAAAATCGATACTGGAAAGTTCTGGTGGGGCACCTCGACCTCCAGCTTCCAAAACGAAGACCGAGGGGTGAAAGTCGGCTCGTCCATGTATTTCAAAACCGACTGGGATAAGTTCGCTGAAGAAGGTATCATCCCCCCTCGCGGCGAGGACGCAACTTTTTCTTGGAGCCTCTTCGACCGCGACCTTCGCATGCTCGACGACATCGGCGTAAACCACTACCGCTTCGGCATCGAGTGGGGGCGCGTCGAGCCACAGCCAAATGTATTTAATGAAGTCGCGATTCAGCAATACGTCAACATGGCAAAGGGACTCCGGGCAAAAGGCATCACCCCCATCGTCAC
>JBKEAD010000215.1:0-4647 GCA_047971915.1 Chthoniobacterales bacterium | reverse complement strand
TAGATATTATTAAAATAAAAAATGAATACTCAAAACTAGTGGTACGAAAAATCACATAATAAGGACCCAAGTGGATAAATGAAAACACTTGGGATGCTTTGGATACCTTTGTAGGACTGGCGTTATTAATTGCTGCAGCACTTATATAGCTTGTAGGGCCGATGGGTGTTTTACCCCTCTCGGGGTAAAAGTTCTCCCATGCGACCGCATTGGTAGTCTTCAAAGGCTTGTTCGATTTCGGAGCGGTCATTCATTACGAAAGGGCCGTAGCCGTAGATGGGTTCGTCGATTGGCTCGCCTCCAAGGAAGAGAAGGCTGGCCTCGCTTACAGCTTCTAGTTCAAGACCTGTTTCCTCGCTCGAAAGGATAGCAATGTCTGCGGTGACGAGAGACTTGTCGGCGATTTTTACTTCTCCTTTGAGCACGAGAAAAGCAGCGGTGTGACCGGCTGGTAACTCTAGGGATAATTTTTTGTTGGCGTTTAGCTTTACGTCGTAAAGATTTATCGGAGTAAAAGTTTCAGCAGGTCCTTTTACATCGCCGTGGCTCCCGGCAATCACGCGGAGATGTCCCGCATTCTCGGGCAGTTCGATAACGGGGATGCTATCGTTTTTCAATGTTTGATAACGTGGGTGCGCGGATTTATCTTTAGCGCGGAGGTTGACCCAAAGCTGCACCATCTCAAAGGGGCCGCCTGTGCGTGCGAAATTTTCGGAATGAAATTCTTCATGCACAATACCCTTGCCAGCAGTCATCCACTGGACGTCGCCTTTGCTGATGACTCCGCCGCCTCCGGTCGAATCACGGTGTTCGACTTCGCCATCATAAACGACAGTGACGGTTTCAAATCCCTTATGCGGGTGAGCACCGACGCCGCGCCGTTTCTCCGTGGGCGTAAATTCACTCGGAGCCGCGTAGTCGAGCAACAGGAAGGGAGATAACTCTCTTCCTCGATCATTATATGAAAAAATGGAATGAACGTGGAATCCGTCGCCGACCCACTGTTTTTCAGGATTGCGCTGGATACCTTTTAGTTTCTTTAGCGTATGATTTGTCGTCGTTTTCATAAGAAATACTTAAGCGAAAGATGAAATTTTTTGGAAAGACTTTGTTTCTTGTCTTAGCATACTTAAAAGATATGCTTTTGGTTTACTGATTCATCACAGCTCAAATCTACCCAATTTTGCATCTATGAAGGCACTTATTAAAACAGAAAATATCGCTCCGATGATTCATTTAATTCGGTAGGAAAAAGTGATATTGGATCGCGATTTAGCAGAACTTTACGGAGTAGAAACGCGTATTCTCAAACAGGCCGTTCGTCGGAATGTAGATCGCTTTCCCGAGGATTTTATGTTTGTTTTATCAAAAGAAGAGTTTGCGAACTTGAGATCACAATTTGTGATCTCAAGTTCGCATGGTGGCTTACGTCATGCGCCAATGGCTTTCACCGAACAGGGAGTTGCTATGCTTTCCAGTGTGCTACGTTCCCCACGTGCCATCATGCGAACCTTCGTGCAGTTGCGTCGTTTGATGGACTCAAATCGCGATCTCGCTCGAAAAATAAATGCCCTTGAAAAAAAATACGACGAGCAGTTTGCCCTTATTTTTAAAGCCATCAAGCAATTGGTGACGGAAGATGAAGTTCGCAAATCCCGGCCTGAACGCCATATCGGATTTAATGCAAATTCAAAATAGTTTTATGGAGCTGCGTCACCTTCGATATTTCATAGCCGTAGCCGAGGAAGAAAATGTGACCCGTGCGGCAGCACGCCTGCATCTTTCGCAACCGCCATTGAGTCGGCAAATTCGTCAGCTTGAGGAGGAGTTGGGGGTTGAGCTTTTTGTGAGGCAGGCTCAGTCCCTACGGCTTACGGAGGCCGGGCGCGTTTTTGTTTCAGAAGCACGAGCAGTCTTGGATCGTGCGGATGAGGCTTTAAAAAGTATTCGTGCTTTTAGTGGACAGTTTAAGGAGGAACTTCACATTGGTTATGCCCCGTCCTTGACGATAGAAATTTTGCCAAAAGCTCTGCGGCATTTTCAAGAGAGGTTTCCAAATGTGCAGGTGCATTTGCATGATTTGTCCACGAGCGAAATGTTGGAAGGTTTGCGTGAAAAGTCTTTGCAACTTGCCCTTGTCGTGCAGCCAAGAAAATCTGAGATGAAGGAACTCGTTTTTAAGGAAATACGCAGTTTTGCGGTTTGCGTAGCGATGCATCCCACGCACGCACTTGCTTTAAAAAAGCGCATAGGGATTCGCTCTTTGCTTGATGAACGGCTTATCACATATACGCAAAGTCAATACCCCGAATATCGGCTTTGGCTGGAGAGTATTTTTAAAAATCACAAACGGCCAATAGCCGAAGAAGAACATAATAGCTCGACAAGCTTGATTGCTGCGGTGGAAGCAGGGCGGGGGGTCGCAATTGTGCAAGATGGCTTTCAGTGCCTTTCGGGTCCACGTTTAGTGGTGAAACCACTGGCTACAAAAGCTCCGCTAATCTCTGTTGGGATCGCTTGTTGCCGTGCGACACGTGCTAAAAAAACGAGCCCCGAAGCTGCTTTTTGGGAAGCAGCTATGGCTTGCTCGGAGATCTAGGAGCTTTAGACAAAAAGCAAATTTTTTGGATTTTTTAAATAAACTTTAACGGTGCATACCTTGACAAGTTGGCCCGATTATTGCTCTTAAAAGGTTAGATTTTAAATATCGTCAAAAATTTATGAGCAACTTTAAACCAACACTCGACACCTCTGTTCCCGGACTAAAAAAACTCGTCTTAGATCACATGAAATTTTCTCTTTCGCGTGATGCCAGTATTGCAAACAAGCGGGATTGGTTTATAGCGACGGCAAAAACGATTCACTCTGTCATCGTCGAGCGTTTCATCGCAACGCAGCACCAGTATAAGGAAGAAAACGTAAAGCGTGTTTATTATATGTCTCTCGAATTTCTTATCGGGCGTCTCTACACGACCAGTCTCTACAACGTGGGTATAATGGATAATATGGTTGCTGCCCTCAAAGAGCTTGGCTTCGACTCAGATGATCTACGACGCGAGGAGTATGATATGGCTCTTGGAAATGGTGGTCTTGGCCGCTTGGCCGCTTGTTTTTTAGACTCTCTGGCAACGCTTGATTTACCTGCTATCGGTTACGGCATCCATTACCAATACGGACTTTTTAAACAAGAATTTAAAAATGGCTACCAATGCGAATTTCCTGACGATTGGATGAAGTATGGGACACCGTGGGAAATCGTCCGTCCAGAATATACGGTCGAAATCCCAATTTATGGACGCGTAGAAAATATTTTTGACGATCGTGGAAACTATGTTTCGCACTGGGTCGGCAAAGAAAAACTAATGGGCCTCCCCTACGACATCCCAGTGCCCGGTTATGGCACGAATACGGTAAATTTCTTACGACTCTGGGAATCACGAGCTACGGAAGAATTTGATTTTGCCGCTTTTAACGAAGGCGGTTACGTCGAAGCGGTTCGTAAAAAAAACGTGAGCGAAACGATTACGAAAGTTCTTTATCCGAATGACAAAACAGAAAACGGCAAAGAACTGCGCCTCATTCAGCAATACTTTTTTGTCGCCTGCTCGCTCAAAGACATCACACGTCGCTTTCTCATAAGCAACAAAGATTGGAAAACTTTCCCCGATAAAGCCGCCATCCAACTAAACGATACACACCCCGCCATTGCCGTGCTCGAATTCCAACGCCTACTTTGCGATGAACATGGCCTAGCTTGGGAGGAAGCTTGGGATATCGTTACCCGCACATTTGCCTACACCAACCATACGCTCCTCCCCGAGGCACTTGAAAAATGGAGCGTCGGCCTTTTCAAAAAAGTCATCCCGCGTCATCTGCAAATTATTTTTGAAATCAACAAACGGCTTTTAGAGGCTGTCGAGGCAAAGTGGCCCGGCGACGTGCAGAAAAAACGCACCCTCTCACTCATCGAAGAAGGCAATACACAAATGGTGCGCATGGCACACCTCGCCGTCGTTGGCTCGCATTCCGTAAATGGCGTTGCAGCACTCCACACAGAACTTCTAAAGAAAAACCTCTTTCCGGAATTCAACGAGCTCTACCCCGGTCGCTTCAACAACAAAACAAACGGCATCACGCCACGCAGTTGGCTCCTCGCCTGCAACCCTCGCCTCTCTAAGCTCATTACTTCAAAAATCGGAACTGGCTGGGAACGCGATCTAGGCAAACTTCGCGAACTCGAACGCTTCGCAGACGATCCAGAATTCCAAAACGAATTTATGGCTGTGAAGCTCGAAAATAAAAAAGACTTAGCCTGCATCATCAAGGAAACTTGCGGAGTAGAAGTCGATCCTCACGCACTCTTCGACGTGCAAATAAAACGTCTCCACGAATACAAACGTCAGCACCTAAATTTACTCCACATCCTCGCTCTTTACCGGCGCCTTCTCCAAAATCCGGACCTCGATATCGTCCCTCGCGTCTTTATTTTTGGAGCCAAAGCAGCTCCGGGCTACGATCTCGCAAAATGCATCATCAAGGCGATCAATGCTGTCGGCAAATGCATCAACAACGACAAACGTATCAACGGAAAACTCAAAGTTATCTTCTTACCAAATTACCGAGTCTCTCTTGCACAGCGTATCGTCC
>JBKEAD010000190.1:0-2553 GCA_047971915.1 Chthoniobacterales bacterium | reverse complement strand
GCACAACCGGAACGGCCTGTCATTATTTACAGAGTTATTGTAAAGAGCGTGCGGTTTATCAAGAGGCCATTAGTCCTTTTAAAGACTTAGGTATTCTTTATACGGAAGAAGACGCGGACTACATCGCTGCCGCGATCATAAAAGTTCATTCCGAACTTTTAAAAAAACTCCTCTTTGGCTTGGCTAGAGTCTATGGGCACAAAGTAAATTTGGCAGAAAAAACCGACTTGCCTTTCGGGATAAAATATTCACATTCTTTTTTTAGGGTCAGATTTTTGTTACTCGGAGTAACACAATTGGCGTCCAAACCTCTCAGAGGGGCGTCACTTGCGATTAATCAAAAGAGTAAAATAAAAATAACGCCCTTGCAAAATAGAGGCTGTATAGCCTCTAAACCAAGCATTTAAGCACTGCTAGCTCAATGGTAGAGCAGAAGACTCTTAATCTTTTGGTTCCCGGTTCGAGCCCGGGGCGGTGCACCAGAGTAAAACTTGCTTTAAAGCCTTTGTTTACTTGCGGAGTTGGATCATTTGATCGACATCGTGTCCGGGCAGGAAAGCGAGGGCGGCGCGGGGGTTGCGGCTGGTGATGCCGATAGTATCGACAACTTTGCCGTTGCGTGTGAAGAGTCAACGGACGGTTTCAAATCGGGGATCGCGGTAAACCTGTGCGGCCATGGCGAGGTCGTAGGGAGACTTGAAAGTGAGGCCGCGAAAATCGACGCGGCCTGTGTGCCCTTCGGGGATTTCGAATTTTCGGTCACTGGATTGTTTGACAATTTTTGAGAGTGTCGCTCCGTTGACCTCAAAAGAAATATTTGAATCTTCGTTGAGGTGATTTCCGAGCACGTTGTTTGCGCCGCGTTGTTTGTAGCGTTCGGTTTGTTTGAGATGCGGTTGTCGCTTTCGTTGTAGGCATCCCAACCGAGTTGGTCTAGAGTTACGAGGCCGTAGGGGAGGTGGCTGATGGATATTTTGGCTCCGCCCCCAAGTGTAAGGGTTTTGTCAGAGTAATTTAACGTAGCCTTGCTCCTTTTATTATGCTTATTTCTTTCCTTCTTTCCTTATATTACTGCATGTAGCTCTTTTTCAAGAGGCCTTAATTACTCCCTTTTTCTACATATACTCGAACTTTCCGGATGAACCGATAAAATTAACTTTCCTTCGCCTGTTTTTTTGGGTGCGGGATGGTCGTAGATTTTTTTTATTTTTCGCGGAGTTTGAGGAAAGCTTGGAGCTGGTCGGGGGTCAGGGATGCTTCGATGTGCTCAGCTGCGTCGAGGCGTGCTTCGCGTAGGGTGGAGAGACGACGGGCGTTGCTGATTTTTCCTTCGGAGACTTGGCTCAGTAATTTTGCGTTTTGGCGGGAGAGACGGTTTTGGGCTTTTTCGATGGATCGGATTTGTTTTGCATCGAGGCCGATTTCTTTTTGGACCTGTGGGAGGGTGAGCATCCAGCCTTTGAGCGCGGCGTGCTCAATCCGTGGGAGGGCTGCTTTTTGTTTGCTGCTGAGCGTGCTGAGGGTGCGTTTGTTGAAGTTTGTTTCTAACTCGGCGAGGTCTCTGGTTGGGGTTTGTGAATTTTTAAAGAGTCCTTGGGCTTGTTCTTGGTATTCGTTTTTGAGCGAATCTAGAACGGCAGCTTGGAGTTTAGTGATTTTTAGTTCTTTGCGGACTTGATCGCCGCTGAGAAAGAGGAGGAGGGAGCCGGGGTGTTCGTTGTTGGCGGCTTGTACGACATTGCTTCCGAGTAGAGAAAGTATGAGTGCAAGAAGGCTTAGAAGGCTTCGGATACGCATGGTGGGTAGGGATAGTATTTCGGTGGGGTGGGGGGCGTTTTTTGAAAATCTACAAAAAACGCCCGTTCCGGATTAGCCGACTTTTTTGGCGATGATGTCTTGGAGTTTAACGATGTCGGCGGCGAAGAGACGGATACCGTCGGCAAGTTTTTCTGTTGCCATTGCGTCTTCATTTAGGAGATAGCGGAAGGTTTTCTCGTTATTTTCGAGGCGTGTTGGGTTTTCTTTTTTCGCAATTTCTGGGTCGAGTTTGCGCGTGATTTGGCTTTCGGTGGACTGGAGTTCTTCGAGTAGGTTTGGGCTGATGGTGAGGAGGTCGCAGCCTGTGAGTTCGATGATTTGTCCGATGTTTCGGAAGCTGGCACCCATGACTTGGGTATTGTAGCCGAAATGTTTGTAGTAGGTGTAGATTTGTTGGACGGATTGTACGCCGGGGTCTTCAGCTCCGGTGTATTCGTTACCGGTGGTTTATTTGAAATAATCATAGATGCGGCCTACGAAGGGCGAGATGAGGCGTGCTCCGGCTTCGGCACAAGCGACGGCTTGTGGGAGTGAGAACATGAGTGTGAGGTTGCAGTTTATGCCTTCTTTTTGGCAGACGGCGGCGGCTTGTGCGCCTTCCCAGGTGGAGGCGATTTTGATGAGGATGCGTTCGCGGGAGATGCCGCGTTTTTCGTAGAGGGCGATGAGTTCGCGGGCTTTTGCGACGGTGGCTTCGGCGTCGAAGGAGAGGCGGGCATCGACTTCGGTGGAGAC
>JBKEAD010000168.1:0-6747 GCA_047971915.1 Chthoniobacterales bacterium | reverse complement strand
TCGGGAGCTTCTTTGGAGATTGTGGAGGTAAAGAATCCGGCGCAGATAAAGGCTCCGGCACTTGTATTGGGTTCATTGGCGGCGAAGTTGGTATGGGATGTCTCCCAGGATTGGAAAAAATTGCTGAAGGAATATTGTGAAAAATCTTTCGGCGCAGCGGCTCCGATGCTGGAAAGTTACTACTTGCGTTTGGCGGATATTCAGAGTCGTTCGGGACAGGAGGCCGGCTCCTACTATGCTGCACCGCTCATTTTTGATGCGGCTTACTTGCAGGAAGCCCAGGTCGATGTGGATAAGGCACTGGCGCAAAATCTAAGTAAAGAACAGCGCGAGCGAGTCGAGGTGGCGGTTTTTCCGCTTGCGACTTTGAAGCAGTATCTCGCATGGAACGCTGCTTTGGCAAAGGCGAATTACCCGACAGCTCAGAAGGAGTATGATGCGATTTTAGCCGACTGGCAGAAGATGCTGGGTAAAAATGCGCAGTTTGTCGCCGGTGAGGTGCCGGGTTATATGAAGGGGCTGATGGCAGCGACGACATCGGAGGGTCTAAAATATTCGAGCGATTCGCATGATTTTTACCGGTCCGGTGTATGTTGGTAACGGGAAGGTGGTGCCGGAGATGGTTTACCGCTCGTCGGTTACTGTTGGTGGGGTGTTTGCGCGGGCCGTTTTAGAGGTTGAGCCGACCTTGATGTCCGGCCGTTTTACCCTAGAGATTGGTCAGAAACGCTGGGAATTTTGTGTCTCGGATGTAGATGCTGAGGTGCAGGAAATTGATTTGACGGAAGTTCTGAAAGCTAATGAACCCGTGCCGGTTGTTTTTATGCTGCATGAACCCGTGGCGACGGAGGGGATCAAGTATTCGCCGCGCATTGTTTTGTCGTGAAGTTTATTTGCTGCGATGCAAAAACACCACGGCCAATACGTAGAATGAAGCAAGTGTCTAGCAAGAAAGTGATTAAATAAAAATTTCACAGCGCATCCAGCAGAAAGCGGGTTTCTAGAGCTGCCCTAAAAAGTCTGAACCCCCGGCGAAAAGTTTTTTATCCGTTTTGGGATGAAAATCCCAGCAATCCCGCTCCGATCACAAAACCACCACCGACTTCTTCTCGGCCATGAATGCCTCTCACCATCGTTATGCCTTTCGCTCCCTCTTCGCCGCACACCTCTTCTTCTCCAAGGCTTTGTGAATTGGCCGTGTAAAAGACGCTTTTTGCCGATTTAAAACTTTACCCTTACAGGCTCTAGACTTTTGTCTCTGAGGATTGTGCGAGGAGTTCTTGAATGAAGAGAGCTGCTGGAGGATTTGCCGCCATGCGCCCGGTTATTTTCATCTGGCAGATAATTACCCGGCCATGTCCGATTTTGTACTCGGCGCAAGCCGGTGCTTCGGAAGACCGCTTCCCCTTGGGCTGGGTCGCCTCCAAGATAGAAGTCCAACCTGATGCTATTAGCACCGTATCCAGCAGTGCCGTCACACTATCCGCCGCAGGGTCAAACCAAAATCGAAAATCATTTTTTTCGAAAGCCTGAACCGCGGGATATCCTGTTGCTCGGCTTACAAATTGTCGATGCCCCGAGCCGGACTTTTCAACCTTCACAGTATGTCCGTCAAAATCAAATTCACCGATCGGCAGTTGGAGTAAGAGTAGGGTCGCTCCTGCTTCGATCAAGTGTCTGACACGGGCAAAATCTTCTGCCCGGCTAGACACGATCACTTCCGACTCCTCCACCGAGGACGAAGACAGGTTTAGTTCTACTATGAACTGACTCGCTAACTTATCCTCCGTATCCAGTAAAGCGACTCGGCGCGTGATCGGCTGACGTTTGGGAAAAACAGAATAGGTTTCTTGCGTCTCATTTACGATACGTCCGTCCGGTGCACACAGTGCTACTCGGAGCGTTGCGCTGGTTCTCTTTTTTATGTCCGGCAACAGCGTCTCAAAATTTCCCTGAAAGCGACTGTCGCACTGTGGAATCTCTGCGGGTGCATTGCCGGAAATAATCGGTTTACCATCTAGCTCGAAAACATAACGCAACGTTTGATTTTCTACAGATTGCATTTTGTCATGACAAATCCATATCTCGGCGGACAGTGACTCACCAGCCCACCACGCCCATCGGTCGCAACGGATATCCACCAGCAGGGGAGCAAGTGCGTCGCGAAACTCAAAATAGGCAGGTTTCGGGTTCCGTTCACAATCCACCAGTGTTTTCATCCAGCCTGAAGGAAACGCATCGATCAGCAAGTGAATCGCAAACGTCACCATGCGGCGATCGCGTCGAAAGGCGCGGGTCATCATGCGGACAGACCATGCTTGGTGCTCCTGACTATTTGCTACCCACTCCTCAAGACTTTTCCCAGCATCGATCCAAAGACCAAATATGGAACCCGTTTGGGCATAGGCTATCTGCGAAGGAAGCCAATTTTCGTCCGCATCGGGCAGCCAGTCGGCGGGATATCGGCGCCGCATCAAATCGGCTGATTCTAATCCTTCCGTGCCAAATTCACCGCATCCGTAAAACCATCCCGGTTTGGTTTGCATCCAGTGCCCACGATGCAGCATTCCTAAGTCAATACAATGTCCGGCATACCAACCGCAGTAGCAATGCTGATCTGGCAGCCCTGGCGAAGGAGGTTCATAGTCCCCATCGATCTCCTTGATCTGGCGATCGGGGTTTTCATAGCCAACGATTTCCGTGCAAGCTCGCAGAAACGCAAAGAACTCTTCTCTCACCAAGTGTCGGTTCGCTGTATCTGTCCACGAAGGAGATGGTTCGTTAATAAAACTCACCAGCACGCACGAGGCATGTTCTCTAATCAGTCGTTCCATTTCGCCAGCTTGCCGCACACCTTCGGCAAATTGCGGACGGGGAATTTTTCCAAATAAAGGCAGGTCGGTTTGCACCATCATGCCCAGTCGGTCGCAGACTTCGTAAACTTCTTTTTGCACCGGACGCTGCGTAATGCGCAAAAAATTCAGTCCGGCATACTTAGCAATCAAAATGTCTTCGTGCAGCTGCTTCCAATCCTTATGAAATACGCACTGCTGCTCGTGCCCCATCGTATTTGCGCCACGCAGGCGAATTTGTTCGCCATTTAGAAAAATACGTCCTTTGACCGGCTCATCTTCGGAAATCCGAAAAGTACGCATACCAAAATCCGAACTCCTGCTGTCGATCACGACATCATTTTCATTCCGTAATACAATTTGCGCCTGATAAAGCCATGGCTCATCCGGCGACCACCATCGAAACTCCTCAAGGCGAACCGGAAGTTTCCATGTATTCAACCCTGGCTCGACAGCCACTTCGCGGACGACCTCTGGCAGATCGGCTTCGAAATTTCTACCATATACTTTCCCGCGCAAAGCCGCCTTGTGAGTTTTTGAATCCGTATTTCGGACTGTCACATGAACTTCCGCACACTCCATTTTCGGAAGCGGTCTGACCCAGAGATCTTGCACATGCAATCCAGCACGACGCTCGAAGAATACGTCTTGATACAGTCCCATTCCCGGAGGGCAGTGATGCCAGCCGAGTTTCGGATCATCCCAACCGAGACCGGTAGCGGCATAAATTTTTTCCCCATAGACACGCTCTCCTTCGGCGTTCAGCGCATAGGAGGGATGTTCATTATCCAACCTCACAACTAAGCGGTTTTTGCCGGGTCGCACGAGTGCGCTCACATCGGCTTCGAAGGGAGCGAAAAATCCCTCGTGCTCCATCACAAATACGCCATTTAGAAAAACCTGCGCTTTGTAATCCGCTCCGCGAAAACAAAGAAACACCCGACCGGATTGCGCGAAGTTCTCCGGGAGCTCCACCGTGCTTCGATACAATGCTGTGGCCGGGCCGACAGGGCCGCCGTAGTGCGGCAACTTCACGGTTTCCCAGGCGTCGCCGGAAGACAAAATTTCATCCCATCGTCCGAGCTCTGTGCGATCCACCAGTCGCCAGTCTGCCTTAGTGACTAAAAACTTTTCTCGTTTCGATGTCACCGATGGCGCGAAGTTTTGGAGAAAGGGCAGCATTTTTTTTTGAAGAGCGTGCACGCCCTTGCGTAAATCTTCCGGCGTGGACGGTTTGTCTGATGGCGCAAAGTCCTGCGTTTTTTGATAGGGCGCTGTCGGTAGTAATACGTCTGGCAACACCTCCGGCGGATGTGAACAAAGCCCTTCTCCCCACTCAGGAACACGTTGCCCAATCAGAGCAAATGGATCGGCGGTTTCCTGGCTCTCTTTGTTCATTGAAACAGGAACTGCGTTAAAAATTGAAACATCATAATCAGCGATTTATTCGTTTAGAAAAGTTTTCGTTTTTGGCTGAAAATCAAAAAACAAGGGGTGGGCTTTGCTCATCCACGCGTCAGCGATAAGTTGGAATCCCGCGTGTGTAGCATGGATTCCATCGACTAGCCAAAATTCTGGAGACCTCTGCTCTGCGGCTTCATCAAAGAGCTTTTGAAGGGGGATAAAGATAGCATTAAACTCACCGGCAATCTCTCGCACCATTCTTTGTCGTGGTGCCAGATGCTCCCGCCATTGCCCGGTGACCTTTCCGACTTCGAGGAGAAAAGGCTCCATCAAAACGAAGTGGATTTGCGAATTTTTCTCCTGCAGAGAACTAAGCAGGCGGCGATACGTGGAGGCGAATACCTCGTCGCTCAGGCATTCGCTTTCCTTTCCTGAGAACTTCCGGATTGTATCATTGATTCCGTTGAGCAAAGACAGGACATCTGGATTTAGAGCCACGGCATCGTCCTGCCACCGAGCCTCCAGACGCTTTACACAATCCCCGCTCACGCCGCGATTGAGAAACTCCCATCCTCGCTTGGGATGATCTCTCCCCAAGCGTGCCGCTATGAGAAAGACATATCCATTCCCTAGTTGAAAGGCCGGATTGATTTCTTCCGGTTTGCGAAAAGCGTCCGTGATGGAATCTCCCTGAAAAAGAATCTTCATATTCGTGTCTTTTTTTAAAAAAAGGCTACCCTTTATCTTTCCTTGGCTCCCAGTGGGGAACCTTTCCCAAGCTTGTTGGGATCGATGGTTTTTTTTGAGACCGCCGCCTCCCACCACCATCTATATAGCCTGCCGTCCTCTTTTGTTTGGGGGACATTTTCCACATGCCCGTCTAGGAAGGCTACGTTGAGTCCGTTTCCATGTCGCAATGGGAGACTATACTCGAACCCCTTTCCCCACGAGTCCCAGATGATGGGAAGTTGCGAGGGTTTCTCTATTGCGGCAAGATTTGCCTGCCCCTGTTCGGTTTTTCCATCATCCAGCTTGACGGTGTCTCCGGGAATCATGGCATAGTGGCTAGTGAATGCCTCAATCGAGGGGGCAAGAGTCCCTGTCAATTTTGCGGCGGGGCAGTGCTCCCTGGGTTCGATCTTCCAGGTGTAATCCGGCAGCCAATCCCTAATATAGCGCGGACCGTCTGTATAATAAAAACGTAAGGCATGGATCGCCCCGTAAGTATGCCCTTCATTAAAAGGGAAAAATTTCCGTGTCGAATCCTTGACGAAAGAGGGCGGTCCCATACCACGATAGTCCGCCCGATATCTATTATAAGCCGTTGCCAAGGTTCTCAAATTTGACTGACATACGGCACCGGCAGCTTTCAGACGAAAGTTCCGAAGAGTCGCCATCAAAAGAGTTGCCAGTAAAGCGACGATAGAGACAACGACCAGTAGTTCGAGCAACGTAAAGGCGCCCTTTCTCCCCAATCGATCTCGAGAGCGGCTCCTATTGAAGCATTTCGACTTCATAGAGTTCCATCCTTTCATTTTTTTGGTGTGGAATCAAATCGAGCCTTACCTTGACGGTGCTGACGACTTCTGGAAGCTCGATCTCTACCGACGGTGCACTTGCGTCCCACTCCACTTCGCCTGCTACCAGCCATTCCCCACGCTTTAGGTAGGAGCATTTAGCTTTGGCGATACCCTCGCCATAAAGGCGCACTTTTTGGAAACGCACAGCCTCTCTGGGGAATCCCATCATGATCCACTCGTTTTCTCCCGGTCGCCCTGCTCGATATCCCAAAGCTGATTTTTCTCCATCGCACAGGGTATAAAGCGTGCGCAGCGTCACTTCGTTAGGCCAGATGCTGGAGGCACTCCATACGATATCCCGTCCTTTGCCGAAGATTTGGTTGCCCGGGGTCTCTAATTCCTTGCGTGCCGCCTCCAATTCCAAACGAAACCGTGCATCGGATTTCAAGGTGCTGCTGATCTTTGAATCGGTGGTGAAAATTTTGACTTCATAGGGTGCAAATTCCCAGTTGAGTTGAGCATTTTGGGATTTTACCGACTCCTCGGAGCGCAGTCCGTAAAAGGTTCGTCCGGCAACTTCTTTTGGAAGCTCTAACTTTGCGGAGATTGGCTTTGGCAAAAGATTTACCGCCAGTAAGGCAAAGTTTCCCTTATGTTTTTGAAGGAGCACTTGGACGGCATCTTCTTCTGCTTCGACTTTCACTGGCAGTCCCGGAAAAGACTCTAGAAGATAGGGTTCGAGCATGAATAAGCTCTCGTAGATGTAGTCGTATCCTAGGCGTAGATCTGTCGTAGCTAGGGTCGGAGCATACATGAATGGAATTAATCCCTTGGCACCGGAACTCACCGCTGCATAGACCATGGCGTTAAATTCCTCAAAGGTCGGCAGTACAGACCTGGCATTCAGAAAAGCGGAGGAGAAGGCTTGAGGCGTGCTCCAGGGCGCGAGTTTGTCACGGCCGGCTGTTCGC
>JBKEAD010000112.1:0-5065 GCA_047971915.1 Chthoniobacterales bacterium | reverse complement strand
TACGTGCTTCCATCTTGCAGAATGGACTCTTCTTGACTGGAAACGACGAGGCTTCCCTTTCTCGTCGACATTTCTTTTTCCAGAGGCCAGAGCATGCGGTGAAAAAAACGCTCATTTTCCTGATCTGCATAATTTTTATTAATAAGATACTGAACCGAATATCTCCGTGAGTGCAGGCGTTTGAAGTGAGCCTGCAGTCGTTTGTTGGGCGTGTAGTTAGAAAGCTTCACTGCTTCGAGAACTTTCTGGCGCGTCTTATCCGAAACTCCTGAAACTCCACGCAGGACACGGGATACCGTAGCCGCTGAAACTCCTGATAGTCTTTGAACTTCAGCAAGACTGCCTTTTTTACGCCCCACGAGGTACCTCCTTATTTTTTATAAATAAAATGTATTTTTTTTCGCGAGTTCGCTTAAGAGCGTTTTCTGCGTCCGGCGAAGAAGATTGCACATCCGGCTATTCCTAGCAGGCTGACGACTCCGGGTTCAGGAATGGCGTTAAGAAACTGACTTGGTGCGAGTATGGTATCGGAGATACGAAGTTCGTCTATCCAGCCATTTACCAAGTCAGCTTCCGCAAAACCTCCCACGATGATTCCGGCATTTGAAGCAACTCGTGGATTGGCAATTGTCGAAGAGGAAGCGGCTAGAGCACCGTTGAAATAGACGTTCAGCAAGTCATTATCCGTATCGTGAACCAGAGCGAAGTGGAAGGGGGTGCTCGAAGCACCTCCGGTCAAGGAAAAATCAAACTGAGAACCTGAAATTCCAGCCCAAGTGATCCGACCGGTAGCGGGAGCTAGCTTGATCTCCATTACGGGATAGCCACCTATCCCAAGGGTAACGAATCGCTTTTGGGTGTTGACGTTAGGCTCGTTAGACATTCCGAAAAACTCGAGCGTCCAAGGGTCGCGGTTGTCTTTGAAAAAATCAAAACTCGTATTCTGCAGAACACTGCCTCCTTGAGAAAATCCGGTTGCAGCAAAATTATTCGCATCACCGGTTTCCGGAACCGGATTTGGAAACTCTGTGTTTGTCACATAGGTCGGATCTACCGCTGTGGGAGTCGTGCGAATCGCCAAAGGGGTCAGCGTGTTCGCCGCATTTCCCGTGGAATCTGCGGCGGAAGTAATGGCTCCACCATTGGGACCATCCTCAAAACGCCAATAGGCGATCATCGCAGCTGAGGCTTGAACATGAAATGCGGCAAGTAAAATGCTCGTTGTCAGGATTTTTTGGGCGGGTTTTTTCATATTATGAATAGTTGATTGTGAACTTTTGAAATATTGCAATGAAATGAATCATTTGTCCATAAAATTTTAGAAATTTTAGATAATCTGTATCCGATTAGTCTCCGTTTTTAATGTCGATCACTGAACGATCTGTCAACAGGAGCGGGGTGTTACTAATAGGTAGGGGTTTAAAATGACGCACTCCTTCGGCTTCGGGATCGGGATCCATCCATGTTTCGCCGCAGGTGCGTTTATCCATATCAAAACGGACGGCGTAAACGTCCTGAGTGCTGGGGTCGATCAAAACGGGATTTTCCAGCTTGAGAGAAGAGTCTATCCAGTAGGTAGCCTCGACTTGCTGCCACGTCGGGTCGTCCTCTACCGAGTCTGGCAACCACCATGCGTGAACCGGCACGTCGCCTCGCAAAAAGTTTTCCTGCCACGTCGCGACTTTGGTCGCACGCGGATCGTCTGTGTCGCTGAGCACGCTCATGTGGCAGGAGAAGCTGCCGCGAGCGGGCTCCATCGGATCAGCCAACAGGGTGGCTAGAGATTGGAGGGCGTAGTAGGAGGGCTTCGGAGAGCCGTCTTCTAAACGCACCAAGCCGTAATGGAAGCTTTCTTTAAAATTAGCGTAATGCGCAAAATCCGCCATATGGAAATAGCTGCACATTGTCGTATCGTTGCCCAGTTCTAGTAAAAAACGCCGCAGCAGCATACGAGCCTGGATAGCCTCGCTGAATTTCATTGTCGAAAGAGCACCTACGCCCACAGCCTTTTCCGGGACATGAGATTGGACGCCGCTTTCACCCTGCCAATACTTCAGTGAAGGCTTATATTTATTAATTGAGTGCCTGAAAGCGGGAAATTCCTGAGTCGTGTGTCGCTCGGGCACGGATTTGTAGCCGTGATAGGTGATGATATCTATATACTCGTGCATCCCTTGGCGTAAGCAGTCCTCTAGAAACTTCATGCTCCACGGAGTCCTGCCCCAAGCGACCCCACCACCGATGACTTTGGCGGTGGGCTGGATCTTATTTAACGGTTCGACGGTCAGCCGCACAAGATCCACATATTCAGACGCCCGAGGTATAGGTTCCCAAAAACTGAGCAGATCCGGCTCATTCCAGATTTCGTAATATCCAACCCGGTCTTGAAAATGCTCACTGAGTGCCGTCACGAAATTTTGCCAGCTCCGGCGTTGTTCATCCGAGCGGATAGGCGGCGCACCGACCCCGTGGCTCCTTGAGCCTTGGGTGTAGATCGGATTGCCATAGCTCAGGCTCAACCACGGCGTGACACCCCGCTCGAGAAGCTTGTCTACAATGTCATCTAGCCATGCGAAATCGTAAGTTCCCGGATTTTTTTCGCACTTAGCCCAGCCGGTTTGCACACGAGCCCACTTTACGCCTAGGGTGTCGAGCACCGGCCATGCCTGCTCTACGTCCCACATGTCGCGGTCTAAAGTCTCAAAACCGACCCCAAGCCGACCGGAGGTCATTTCTGTGCTCTTGCGTGTTTTGAGTTTACCCAGAAAACTCAGGCTTTCGTAATCAGTGAAGCGGGGATTGGATGCGATGGTGTTCATAAAAAAAAATTATGCCAGCTATTCTTACTTTAGCATCGTCTCCGATCACGCTTATTCATTTTATAGTCGCGTGTAAAAAGTTAATAGTTTTGGGCACGCTTACTAAAATGAGTGTGTGAATTTTTTTAAAATTCGTCTTCGTCTGTGTGGTGACGTTCTAGGGTTTTGGTGTGTTGTTTTTGCTCTTTGCGAGTTTTGGCGTTGCTTTCGCGACGGGTGCGGCGGGAGATGGTGAGTTGACGTTTTTTTCGTCGGGTGCGTAGGGCGGCGATTTCTTCGTCGTGTAAAAGTAAGGGATACCCATTCTGTGTGCAGAACAACTCAGTGCCTTAGATTGGCTCCAACTCAACCGCCAGTCCTGGGGAATAGAAAGTGGACTTCATCAACGCCTCGATGTCTTCCCCATGACTTCGTGAATTGGCCGTGAGGAAAATGGGTGGGGGCGCATCTTTTCTTGAAACGTCTTAGATGATAGTTAGTATTGCCATCCGATTGTCGAAAGTGGCAGATTTTTTATAACTTCCGGCTATCTTGAACTCTAAAATGAAACTATCTTCCATTCACTGTTTCCTGACGTTTTTCGCTTTTTCCGCTTTATTTGGCACCTTGCAAAGCACCCATGCAAGCGAAGCTGTAAATTCAAAAATCTCGACGGTAAAAGATTCCAATCTCGACTATTCGGTTCTTGATACACTCGTCGTCCAAGATAGCGGACGCAAAAAACCCTTTCTCGTCTTTGCCGATGAATCCATCCTCGCTCTCACCGGAAAACGAAAGCTCAAAGTCGAGGGTGAAACGCTCGAGTCTGAATCCTTCATCACGCACCTCTGGCTCGAAGGCTCGCAGTGGGATGGCACGCCGACGATTTTCGTCTCCTATCTTCCGCTAAAAAAAGAAATCGGACTCGCCGAAAATACCCGTCTTTTCAGCTACGAGGAGCTTGCGAAAAATCAGGCCTTCATTAAACTTCTCAATGAAGCCGCGGCTGCACGTGCGCCCAAGCCCGGCGAGTCTTCTCCAAAACTTACCGGACTTTTGAAGGGAGTTGCCGATGTCGGAATGCGTGTGGCACTTTATGAAAACATTACGCGGGGCCGCCTTGTCCGGCTGCGGCCCGGAGAAAGTTTTGATTGGGAAACTTTGCCCGTATCCGATCCACACATTTCCGCACTCACGCAGGCTTTAAAAAATCTCGATTCAGCAGCCTTTGATACGGCAGCCACTCAACTTCTCGATTGGCAAAAGCAGATTGCGCCCGAGAAATTTCCCAATCCGAATATTCTGAAGCTCGAAGTGCTTTATCAAAAATTTCACCCCTTCCGGATCGCGTGGATTTTTTACCTTGCGAGCGGTATTCTTCTGGCTGTGACGATGACCAATTCGCTGCAATGGCTCCGCCGTCCGGGTTACCTTTTGGGTTGGCTTTGTGCGCTGGCCGGATTGCTTTTTCAAATTTTCGGATTCGCAGCACGTATCCTCGTCGCGGGACGTCCGCCCGTTACCAACATGTATGAATCCATCCTCTGGGTTGCTTTTGGCACGGTCTTTTTTGCCTTCATTTTCGAGATGAGAAGCCGCACGCGTTACTTTTTGCTCGGGGCGATTCCGGTTGCCGTATTGTCGTTGATTCTTGCCGATGGCTATCCTCACGCGCTGGATCCCTCCATTGCGCCGCTCGTTCCTGTGTTGCAAAGTAACTTTTGGCTTACGACGCACGTGCTCACGATCACACTCAGTTATGCAGCATTTGCGCTGGCTCTCGGAGTCGCGCATATCCCGCTCAGCCTTGTTATTATTGGAAAAAAACCGGCAGCGAGCCTGTATCAATACGTTTACCGGGCACTGCAGGTCGGCGTGCTGTTGCTTGCGCTGGGCACGATTCTCGGCGGTGTCTGGGCAAATTACTCTTGGGGCCGCTTTTGGGATTGGGATCCGAAAGAAACTTGGGCGTTGGTCGCTTTGTTGATTTATCTTTTTATTCTGCACGGGCGTATTGCCGGAATGTGGAGCGGTTTTGGAACTGCTGTTGGTGCCGTGCTTGGTTTTCAAAGCATCATCATGGCGTGGTATGGTGTGAATTTCGTCCTCGGTGTCGGCCTGCACAGCTATGGATTTGGCACGGGGGGGCGCGGTATGGCACTCAGTTTTGTTGCTTTGGAATGTCTTTTTGTGGCTTTTGCGGTTGTTCAACATCGCCGCCACCGCTCAAAGAAATCTTCAGCAAAAAAGGCAATTGCCTAAAAAAA
>JBKEAD010000089.1:0-7228 GCA_047971915.1 Chthoniobacterales bacterium | reverse complement strand
TTTTTTTATAAAAATTCGCGGCACTCACAACCACCCCGGAATGTTAATTTTCGTTAAGGAAAATCGATTTAATTTAATAAAAAGATTGACCGTGTCGTGATGGATACTTATTCACAATTTTCAAGAGTTATTCACAATCTATTCACAGTTTTTCTGCACCAGCAGACTGAAAGGAGGGGAAGAGATTTATGCTAGTAAAAAAAGCACCTCCTAAAAAAGCCGCACCTAAGAAAAAAGTTGGAGCCAAAAAGCCTGCCGCTAAACAAGCTGCGCCAAAACGGGCAAAAAAGTAACCCCCATTTTGGTTTACCTCTAATCGGAGGGGAAAGGCTCTCCTCTTCCCCTCCGATTTTTTTTTAATCCATAAAAATTCGTGGGACGGCCAGCCGTCTCATTCTGATGACTCGTCACCAAGCAGCAGTGTTGCTCTTTCCCGTTGGTAGCCGTGTTTGATAAACTTTGAACACGGAAGCGTCGTTTGGGCTATTTTTTCGCTGCGGGTGCTTCTTTTTTATCGCCCGAAGCACCTGCTGAATCTCCGAGAATATCTGCCAGAGGATCTTTATTCCGATAGACTCGTGGGAGTTTTGGCTCGGGTTTTTCAAGATCGGTTTTCACGAGGAAGGTGCGCTTTTGGTTTTTTACCAAGGGGTCGGTAAATGTCTCCATGTATTGCGTGTCTAGGGCAAGCGCGGCGTCGTAACGCGCAAGTGCACTGATGTAGTCGAACTTGGCCTGCAAGAGAGTTGTTTCGCTGGTGAGGAGCTGGACGCGGGCGTTCAAGACATCTAGCTGGGTGCCAGCTCCGGCATCTAGACGTTCACGTGCTAGGCGGAGGGCTTCTTTTGCTTGCTCGACGCTGGCCTCTTGGCTGTCCACCGTTTCACGGGCTTGTTGCAAATCGGAAATCGATTCTTGCACGACCAAAATGACCTCGCGAACAGAGTTGTCGTAGAGAATTTTTGACTGTTCGAGTTCGGCTTTTGCGGTTTTTACTCGGCCTGTTGTTTCTAAGCCGTCAAAAATATCCCAACTTCCGGTGACACCGAAAAACCATCCTTCGACCGTATTGGTGAGACTGCGCGAGGAGCTATCATTCATCCACTGGTAGCCGCCCTGGGCTTGTATGCGTGGCAAGTAGCCGGCAATGGCTACATTGATGTCGGCAGCACTTGCTAGAATCTGGCGGCGCTGGGCTTTGAGGAGCGGACTGCGTTCTAGGGCGACACGGATCGAACGTTCCGTGTCGATATTTCGGAGGTTGTATTCGAGTTTTCCTTTGACGTTGAATGGCACTTTTCCAAGACTTCCGGCGGGGTAATTCATTCCTAAAAGGCGGACGAGTTGGAATTGTGAAATGCGCAGTGCATTGCGAGCTTGAATGAGTGGGGGAATCGCATTTGCGAGAGCAACTTCGGCTTGGAGCACATTGAAACGCGGAACGGTGCCTGCCTCAAAACGGTTGGTTTGGTCTTGGAGTTGGCTTTCCAGAAGTGTGACGGATTGTTCCTGCGCTACGATCAGAGCGCGGTTTAAGATGACTTGGAAAAAGTTTATTTTCACCTCGGCGACAACGCGGTCGATTGTCTGGCGTAGCTGAAAATAAGCGGCATCTTCGGTGAAGCGGGCAGATTTTATTCCTGAATAAGCTGCTCCGCCGTCGTAAATAAGCTGGCTTGCGGCAATTTGCACATCCCATGCTTGGTTTTGCTGAAAAATGGGGAGAGAAGAGCTTAGGCTCGTTGCAAAGAGAGATTTTTCCTGCACGGAATAGGAGGAGGCCGCCGTGATGTGTGGGAGAATTTGGGAGGTCACCGTGAGTAACTGTCCACGCGTTGCGTAGATGCTCTGGATAGAGGAGAGGATGTCTGGATTGCTTTTTAAAGCAAAGGCAACGGCCTCGTCGAGGGTGAGTGGCGGTGCGTTTGTGGCTACGTCGGAATTTGTCGCGGTGCGGTGTAGGGCGTTGATAGCTCGCTTTGTGCTCTGAACGGTATGATGCACAATATCTGTCGGAGGTTTGGGAATGGGATCTACGAGGTTTTCAGGGACGATTGGGTCATCTGTGACAAGCTGTGGCAAAGTTTTTGTGACATCCGAATCGGCAGCTTTTATTTCGTCGGCATCAGGGACTTTGATATCTTGCAAACCTTCGGAATCGAGATTTTTATTAGCCGCAGCGGTGACGTTTTCTTCTACTTTTGCGGCATCGTTTGGAGCGGGTTTATCCGTATCTTGGGCTAGCAATATTCCTGAAAATGGCAATACGCCGAGCAAAAGCAACACCGTGCTGAGGCGCGAGCAAAACGTAAAAAAAGTAAAAGAAATTCTCATCATAAAATTTGTAAAGTTCGGGCTTGGAAGTCCGCTTAGCTTGGGTCGCAGTAAATAAATAGCTTCTCGCAAATCGTAAGCCAAGTTTTCTGCTCGTGAGGTTCGAGGCTAGCTGTCATGCGAGTCAAGTTTTTCTGCATTTCATCTTTGATTTCGCGCACAATCGACTGACCGTTTGAAGTAATTTTGACCAAAACTTTTCGACGGTCTGTCGGGGCACGCGAACGGTCAACGTAGGCAAAATTTTCCAAACGGTCAACAAGACCCGTCGCTGCCGCCATCGTGTGAGACATTTTTGATGCAATTTCCGACATCGTCATCCCCTCATTTCCAACCAACTGGCAAAGTAAAAAAAGCTGTGAAAAAGAAAGGTGGCCTCTCGTCAAACGCGTCGAGAGTTGTAAAATGAAATTTCTCTGCAAAACCGTAATAATTTCTGTAAATCTTGCCATTTCTGCATTTGAAAGTGCTAAATTTCCCTCTTCCTTTTTCTGTAAATTTATTTCCGATTCAGACATGCCGTTTATTGAGGACAATTAAGTATTTAATTTCTCGTATCGTCAAGGGGCATCGCTAATTTATCAAAGAGTAAACACTATATTTACTCCGATAATGCGAAAAAAGGTTCTTTATCGGAAATGGTTACGGGGGTTCCTATATAGGTTGTGTGAAAAAGCGTTTTTGCCGTCTGTGGGCGCAAGCGAATACAGCCATGCGAAGCACCTCGTCCACCGGGGACATAGCCGATATGGAAACCGATACCGCTATTTGTTAGGCGCATCCAATAGGGCATTTTTGCGCCGACATATTTTCCACCTTCCGGAACGGCATCGACACGCGCATCGGCGTCTTTAACAATCGCCGTTCCCGCGGCATCATAAATCGTGCCGTAGAGGTTTGAGGCGTATTTTTCTTTTTTGGAAAGAATCGTATATTCGCATTTTGGAGTTGGGAAAGCCTTGAGACCTCTTGCAATAGGGAAGTCGATTGCCACCATGTCGTCCACAAAAAAGATACCCCGTTGACGTTTGAGGCCGACTTCGATTCGCTGATTATTATCCCCGGCGCGAGCAAGCACGGCATCGTTGCGATAGGTATCATTTCGTAAATTTGCCGTTTTGAGAAATTCCTCGTATTTTGCAGAGTTTTCAGCAGCTAGTTTTTCCAAGGCCCGCTTTTGCTCGGACTCCTCGCGCATCTCAGAAAAAGAGGTGCAGCCAATCAAGCAAAGCAAGCAAGCCAAAACCACAAAATGAAAATTATAAAATCGAATCATCCGGTCAAAACATTGGAAAATCGCCGCTTGGCGTAAAGCTCAAAAGTCAGGAAATTTTTTTTAACAATTCATAGAATTTCTGGTCGTCCACAAAAAAGTAATGCAGGCTCTGCCAAGTAGATGAAATGGTTCCAGCGTCAAAAACCTCAAGCAAGGTTAATTTCAATAACAGTCTTTGCTGGAATTTTAGGATCTGTTCTGGCAGTTGCCTTCACAAAGAGCATCGATTTTATTACGCTCTTACTCTGGCACCCCATTTTTAAATTATCGAACCTAGAGATTGTTTTATATTCCGGGGCGATATTGCTCTTAGTGGGACTTACCACCGGAGCCATGCTTGCCTTCATCGCGCCTGAAGCCACAGGGAGCGGCATTCCTCAGCTCAAAATAGGCTACTGGCGCGATATGGGGCGTATTCCCACTAGAATAGTTTTTACCAAATTCATTGCCGGAGCCCTATCTGTCGGTGGAGGGATGAGCCTCGGACGCGAGGGACCAACGGTGCAGCTTGCAGCTGGCGCGGCCTCCGCTCTCGGACGACGGCTCGGCTTTATCGGAAAAGAACTCCGTGCTGTAACAGCTTGCGGTGCCGCAGCAGGACTCGCCGCAGCATTTAATACTCCGATGGCAGCCGTGGCTTTTGTGCTAGAAGAGGTCATCGAAGATTTAAACAGCCGCTTCATCGGGCGTATGCTCCTAGCCTCGGTTGTCTCCGTGATGGTTCTTTATTTTTTAGTCGGCACCGAAACCATTTTTCACATCCCGCCGATTCAGCCCTTTCTTTGGAAAGTTTATATCATTGTGCTACCCGTAGGAGCACTCGCAGCACTTGTCGGCATCTCTTTTCAAAAAGCCACCCTCAACTGGCGTAAGCACATCACCAACACTTCAAAAATCCCCCTCTGGATGCGTCCGGCCATTGGCGCAATGCTGACTTGGGCAGTTCTCTGCACCGTCTTTTTCTCCACCGGACACACCGGAATTTACGGTTTGGGATACCACGACCTAAATGCCGTCATGGCCGGTAGCCTAACTATTGGCGTGATTGCTATTCTTCTTGTTGGGAAATGGATTGCCACAACCTCCAGCTACGCCTGGGGTGGATGCGGCGGCATCTTTGCACCCATGCTCTTTCTCGGTGCCATGATTGGAAGCTTACTCGCCGGAATCGTAGCTCCTCACTTTAATTTACAAGCGGGTGAGATACGCGTGTTGGCCGTCTCAGGCATGTGTGCTTGCTTGGGAGCTGCTGTGCGGGCACCGGTCACCTCTATTCTCATTGTTTTTGAAATGACGCACGATTTTGCACTCGTCCCCCCACTCATGTTGGCGACTTTGGTAAGCCAAGGTGTGAGTCGTGCGCTCTGCTCCCATAATTTTTATAATCAACTCTTACTCGACGACGGTGCCCCGCTGGACTCCTTTCATCCCGTCCGCACTTTCGCCGACTGGCAAATGCGCCGCGTCGCCTCCTATGCAAGGTTCAATCCACAAGTTGTTGCTGAAAAAAACATAAAAAGCGTCTCCCACGTCCTCGAAACGACGTCCTACGAAGCCTTTCCCATTGTAATCGAAAACGATTCTCTAATCGGAATTTTAAGCCGACAAGAACTACAGAGCTATTACGAGACAAAGGTATGGCCCCAACCACAAAACGCAGCATCCCTACCGATGGACGCCACCCTTTTAGATGCCGAAACCGCCTTTATCGAAGCCCCGCTTCATGTCGTCACACTCGTTCAAGGAAAAGAACGTCAAGTAGCCGCCATCTTCACACTGCACGACCTTCTACGCTGTCAGTTGAAAATGGCTGACGAAAAATAGCCTTTTCAAAATCAAGGCTACACGTGCTCGTCCGACCGAACCGTTCCATCATCCGTATCGTCAACTTTTTCATGGAGGAGCAAGACAGCCATTCGCTTTAAATCCACAAAACCACCCCACAGAAACCACACAACCGTCACCACCCCGAGGACAACGCTGATTCCGATTTTAAAGCCCCACCATTTTTCCCAAATCCAATTTGGAATATCATAAATAAGACCGACAAAGGTTCCTGCAAAAAACACAATGATGAAAAAAGACGCCCAGCATAATTTGAAATAGTAGATCGCCTTATCCCCAAGCGTAAACTCCGGCCCGATTCCCAAACGCTCCTCAAAAGTCTTCGGCCTTTTAGCGTGAATCGGATTGCCTGCTGGCACGCGCTGCGGATCTTTCCCAACATGCTCGCCTTGGATCGAGTATTTCCCACGATGCAAAAGTTTTTCCATATTTGCAGGTGGCCTTCGCGAAAGTAAGGAAAAAATGACGTAAGCAAGAATCGAAGCAATTGCCGCAATAAACGCCATTTGAGTCCCGTTGTAGGGAAAGTCTTTGGGCAAAGCTTGAATCCATGAAACATCAACATACTCGGAACGCAAAGCCGGAAGGTAGTAAGGCCAAAAGACATTCCTTGTCACAATTCCCACCACCGCAAAAATAAGCCCAATCGTCATTCCCATCCAAGCTCCTTCGCACGAGCCGCGTCGCCAATAAAGCCCACCGAGAATTACCGAACCAGCCCCACCCAAGAAAATCGCCCCCGTAAGCTGAAAATACATCAAAATATACTCGTGCAGTGGGAAATACGTGCTCCAGAAAAAACCGAACACCGCAACAAATACAATAGACCCTCTTAATAACCACAAATGAGCCTTCGGACCAAAAGGTTTTTTCCGAAAAGGCATCACGACATCTTGAATAAAAATACTCCCCCAGGAATGCAGGTAAGTATTATCCGTCGAAATCGCAGCAAACGTCACCACCGCAGCAAATAGACCCATCACCCCCGTAGGTAAAATACCGCTCAACGCAATCGGCACACGCATCTGCTCGGCCGTCTGAGGATTCTCAAAATTACCCAACTGCAATTGCAGCGCAGCCTGCTGCTCCGCAAATTGCGGCAGGTGTAAATAAGCATATATGAAAACAGGAATCAAAAGAATCACCAGGGTCGTCACGATCCCACGAAACTCCCCCAAGATTCCCGCCATTTTCGCTTCATGCGCATTCAATGCCGAAGCGTTATACCCCTGCGACCCCTGCCAAGCACGAAACCCATAGACCGAAATAAAAGCCGAGATAAGGAAAAACCAAATATTAAAGTCCGGTATATTTGCTTGATCAAAAGGATTTATCAAGGACTGCCCGGCAGGTGCCGTGCGCAAGCCCTCCAGCACCGTGGACCACGACATGTTCATGAAAAGAATCCCAAGAATCAGCAACATCACAATCGTCGTAAACTGCCCCTGCAAAAAATCTGTTATCATAATAGCTATCTGCCCCCCCAAAGTCGCCATAAGAACAGCTATCGTAAGCATCACAATCATCACCACCGACAAGGTAGAAAGCTCCCAGCCTCCCAAAGAAAACGTCTCCGGCAACCCTGTAAAATGAATGATAAACCGCGACGTAATCTCCGGAAAAATCCCATAGTATAAAACTCCCGAAACCCAGGCTAAAACACCCGCATAAATACGAAAATTCCGGCTATAACGCATTTCAAAAAACTGCTCCATCGTCAAAGCTCGCGTCTCCCGATAGCGATAAATCACGAAACCCGACAAAGCCATTACC
>JBKEAD010000039.1:0-10074 GCA_047971915.1 Chthoniobacterales bacterium | reverse complement strand
CAATGTCGCCAGTCGTTCCGCCGATTTCGGTGATGAGAACGTCTGATTTACTGCTTTGGCTGAGGTTGTAGATGTGGGCTTTTATTTCGTCGGTGACGTGGGGAATCACTTGCACGGTTTTACCGAGATAATCGCCGCGGCGCTCTTTCATGAGGACGCTTTCGTAGATCTGGCCGCTGGTGAGATTGTTGGCTCGGGTGAGTTGACAATCGGTGAAGCGTTCGTAATGGCCAAGGTCGAGATCGGTTTCGGCACCGTCGGAGAGCACGTAAACTTCGCCGTGCTGGAAAGGATTCATGGTTCCAGGATCGACGTTTAAATAGGGGTCGAGTTTTTGGAGAGTGACGGTGAGGCCGCGTCGTTCGAGTAAAGTTCCTAGTGATGCTGCAGCTAATCCTTTGCCTAAAGAACTCACCACACCGCCCGTCACAAAAATGTATTTCATGTGTCGCGATATTACGGAGGTTTGCGAGAAGGTCCAGCACGGGATGACTTGACCTGCGCTTTCTTTGAGAGAATATTTTGTTTTATGCGTTTTTTCCCCTCTCTTTTTAGGTGCACTTTTCTGATTTTTTGTATCTTTGTTAACTGCGTTCAATCCGCTCGGGCCGGCGATTGGGAGCTGATTGGGCGTTGTGTTTTACCAAAAGGAGAGCAGATGGGTGGACAACAAATCGGTGGGCTTTCCTCATTGGGTTACGATAAAAAATCTAAACAGCTTGTTGCTGCGAGCGATGCGCGACGGAAAATCGGAAGCGTTTTGTGGTTTTTTGACGTAGATATTGATAAATCGAAAAAGCTGCGCGTCGTTCCTGAAAGGTTTGTCGTATTAGAAGGAGCCTCGCTTGATGTGGAGGGACTCGCCCTAGCGACAAAAAATCGCATTTTTTTAGCGTATGATGAGGCAAACGACAGCTCGAGCGCATCAGGTATTTCTTGTTTCAATAAAAAATCAGGGCAGAAAATTTTTTCGCTGCCCTTGCCGGAAATTTTTGAGAGTAAAACAAAATCCGGTTTGCAAAAAAACCGTGGTTTGGAATCACTCAGCCTCTCCCCAGATCGACAAATACTTTTTGCAGCAAGCGAGTCGCCTCTTTTACAAGACAGCGAAGATGGACATTGGGCGGGGCCTATTCGTGTTTTACGTTACGATTTGCAAAGTCGTGAGACACCGCCACGGCAGTGCGTGTATTTGCCGGATGAAAGTTCTGCCTATAATACACTTGTTGAAATTTTAGCTTTAAAAAATGGCCGTCTGTTAATGCTAGAAAGAACTCTTGTCGAAAACAAAGCTCCGCGGCACGTGCGTGCTCGGGTTTATGAGGTTGATTTTTTTGAAAAAAACGCGACACCAGCAGAAAGTATCGTTTCTTTGCGTGAAACGGACTACACACCGCTCTCAAAAAAACTCGTTTTTGATTCTGAAAAAGCTCACCTAGACGACATCGATAACGTGGAAGGAATGAGCTTTGGCCCCACCATCGATAAAAAAATAAGCGTATTCTTGGTTTCAGATAATAATTTTCGTAAAGATCAGAAAACCGAATTTCTGCTTTTTTCTGTTCGAGAATAATATTGCGTCATTTTGACGCTTTTGAGTTCAAGAAACCTACCTTCTGTGAGTCAAAAAGTTACGTTTTTTCATTTTTGAGATGTCCTATAAAAGCATTTTTAGAACAAAAATATTTTTTAAGTTATTCATATTAAACAAGTTGTAATTTTATTAAATTGAATTGGCATACCTGTTGCTAAAAATCTTACGAAAGAAAAAAGGAAGGAATTTTAAATATATGTCAAAAATTTTAGGAATCGATTTAGGAACGACAAACTCTTGTATGTCCGTAATGGAGGGTGGAGAGCCCGTCGTTTTAGAAAACTCAGAAGGAGCACGCACGACACCCTCGATCGTAGCTTTTTCAAAATCCGGCGAACGCCTAGTCGGCCAAGCCGCCAAACGCCAAGCTGTAACCACCGCAGCTAATACAATCTTCTCGGTAAAACGCTTCATGGGTCGCAAATACGAGGAAGTCAAAGACGAACTCGACCGCGTCCCCTACAAACTCGTCCCCGCCTCAAACGGTGACGCCCACATCCAAGTCGAAGTAAACGGCGAGAAAAAAACCTACAGCCCACCGGAAATTTCCGCGATGATTCTCGCCAAGCTAAAAGCCGACGCAGAATCCAAACTCGGTGAAAAAATCACCCAAGCCGTCATCACTGTCCCCGCTTACTTCAACGACTCTCAGCGAAACGCCACCAAAGACGCCGGCAAAATCGCCGGTCTCGAAGTGCTCCGCATCATCAACGAACCCACGGCAGCCTCGCTCGCCTACGGTCTCGACAAAAAGTCCGATGAAAAAATCGCCGTCTATGACCTCGGCGGCGGCACCTTCGACATCTGTGCCCTCGAAATCGGTGAAGGCGTCTTCGAAGTAAAAGCAACAAACGGCGATACCCACCTCGGTGGTGACGACTGGGACAACCGCCTTATGGACTGGATCATCGAAGAGTTCAAAAAAGACTCCGGCATCGACCTCTCCAAGCAACCCGACGCTGTCCAGCGTATCAAAGAAGAAGCTGAAAAAGCAAAAATCGCCCTCAGCTCCACGCAAGAATACGAGATCAATCTGCCCTTCATCACCGCAGACCAGTCCGGACCAAAACACATTCAGCAAAAACTCACCCGCTCCAAGCTCGAGCAGCTCTGCGACGATCTCTTCGAAAAAACTCTCGAACCCGTCCGCGCCTGCCTAAAAGACGCAGAATGGCAAACCGGAGACGTTGACGAACTCGTCCTCGTCGGCGGTATGACCCGCATGCCTCGCGTCGTCGAAGCCGCACGCAAACTCATCGGCAAAGAACCCCACAAAGGTGTAAACCCCGATGAAGTCGTCGCCATCGGCGCAGGCATCCAAGGCGGCGTCCTCCAAGGCGACGTCAAAGACGTGCTGCTCCTAGACGTCACACCGCTTACCCTTGCGATCGAAACCGCAGGCGGCATCGCCACCGCGATGATCCCTCGCAATACCACCATCCCAACCCGCAAGTCGCAGATCTTTTCAACCTACAGCGACAACCAACCCGGCGTTGAAATAAAGGTCTTGCAAGGCGAGCGTCCGCTCTCCCGCGACAATAAACAACTCGGCGTATTCCACCTCGACGGAATCCCGCCAGCCCCACGCGGCGTGCCACAAATCGAAGTCACCTTCGACATCGACGCAAACGGCATCCTAAACGTCTCCGCAAAAGACATGGGCTCCGGCAAAGAGCAAAAAATCTCCATCACCGGATCCAGCGGCCTCTCCAAAGACGAAGTCGAAAAACTTCAAAAAGAAGCCGAAGCCCACGCCAGCGAAGACCTCAAAGCCAAAGAAGCCATCGAAGTCCGCAACGCAGGCGACAACCTCGCCTACCAATGCGAAAAACAGCTCAAAGACCTCGGCGATAAAATCGACGCAGCAGCAAAAAGCAAAGTCGAAGAAGCTGTCACCAAACTTCGTGAAGCTCTAAAAGGCGACGACATCGACGCCATCAAATCCGCCACCGAAGACCTGCAAAATAAATTCCAGGAAATCAGTGCCGAACTCTACAAAAACGCAGCACCCGAAGGCGCAGCAGCTCCCGGCAGCGGTCCCGCTCCCGAGCCAAACGCCTCCGCAGGAAACGCTAGCGAAGCAAAAGCCGAAGACGGCGACGTCGTCGATGCCGAGTTCGAAATGGTGGACGAAGACAAAGACAAAAAAGACTAATCTCTAAAATTTAACCAAGACGGCTGAGAGAGAAAATTCACTTCCCTCTCAGCCGCTCGTTAAAAACCCAACAAACAAAAATAAAACATATACTCTATGGCTACACCAAAAATAAAACCAATCGGTGATCGCGTGCTCGTCCAACCAGCCGACGAATCCGAACAAAAAAGCACCGGCGGAATCATCATCCCCGACTCCGCAAAAGAAAAACCACAAGAAGGCACCGTCGTAGCCCTCGGCACCGGCAAAACCGATGACGCAGGCAACAAAATCGACTTCACCGTCAAAACTGGCGACAAAGTTCTCATCAGCAAATACGGTGGAACCGAAGTCAAAATCGGCGGCGACAGCTACCTCATCATGCGCGAAGACGACATCCTCGGCATCCTTGGATAAGTTCACGCATCACGAAAATCACTCTCAACCAAACATAAAAAGCTAATAAAATATTATGCCAGCTAAACAACTAAAATTCGACGAGTCCGCACGCCAAGCTCTGCTTCGCGGTGTCGAAAAACTCGCAAAAGCAGTCAAGGCAACGCTCGGACCATCGGGCCGCAACGTCATCCTCGACAAAAAATTCGGCAGCCCCACCATCACCAAAGACGGTGTCACCGTTGCCAAAGAAATCGAACTCGAGTGCCCCTACGAAAACATGGGTGCCCAACTCGTTCGCGAAGTAGCCAGCAAAACCAGTGATGTCGCCGGAGACGGAACCACGACAGCCACCGTTCTTGCTGAAGCCATCTACCGCGAAGGCCTCAAAAACGTAACCGCAGGTGCCAACCCAACCTCGCTCCAGCGCGGAATCCAAAAAGCCGTAGAAGCCATCGTTGAAGAAATCGCCCGCATCAGCAAAAAAGTAAAAGACAGCTCCGAAATCGCCCAAGTTGCCACCGTATCCGCAAACTGGGACGCAACCATCGGCGGCATCATCGCCGACGCAATGGACAAAGTAGGCAAAGACGGCACCATCACCGTCGAAGAAGCCAAATCCATCGAAACCACCCTCGACGTCGTCGAAGGAATGCAGTTCGACAAAGGCTACCTCTCGCCCTACTTCGCAACCAACATGGAAGCCATGGAAGCCGTTCTCGAAAACGCTTACATCCTCATCCACGAGAAAAAAATCAGCAACCTCAAAGAAATGCTGCCCCTTCTCGAAAAAGTTGCCAAATCCGGACGCCCCTTCCTCATCATCGCTGAAGACGTCGAAGGCGAAGCCCTCGCAACCCTCGTAGTAAACAAACTCCGTGGCACGCTCCAAATCTGCGCCGTCAAAGCACCAGGATTCGGCGACCGCCGCAAAGCCATGCTCGAAGACCTCGCAGTCCTCACCGGCGGACGCTGCATCACCGAAGACCTCGGAATCAAACTCGAAAACCTTACCCTTGACGACCTCGGACGCGCCAAACACGTCACCGTGGACAAAGAAAACACCACCATCGTCGAAGGCGAAGGAAAAAACTCCGACATCCAAGGCCGCGTAGCACAAATCCGCCGCCAGATCGAAGAGACAACGAGCGACTACGACCGCGAAAAACTCCAAGAACGCCTCGCTAAACGAGCCGGCGGCGTCGCAGTCATCAACGTCGGTGCATCCACCGAAACCGAGATGAAAGAAAAGAAAGCCCGCGTAGAAGACGCGCTCCACGCAACCCGCGCAGCCGTCGAAGAAGGCATCGACCCCGGAGGAGGCACCGCCCTCATCCGCGCCCAAAAAGTCCTCGACAAAGTCGAACTCGAAGGCGACGAAGCCATCGGACTCGAAATCGTCCGCCGCGCTATCGAAGCACCCCTCCGCCAGCTCGCCAACAACGCAGGCCGCGAAGGTGCCCTCATCGTGCAAGAGATCAAAAAACGTAAAGGCAACGAAGGCTACAACGTAGCCACCGACGTTTACGAAGACCTCATCAAAGCCGGTGTCGTCGATCCCGCAAAAGTAACCCGCAGTGCGCTACAGCACGCATCCTCCATCAGCGGACTTCTCCTCACCACGGAAGCACTCATCACCGAAGCTCCCGAAGACGAGAAACCAGCCGCCGGCGGAGCACCCGACATGGGCGGAATGGGCGGAATGGGAGGCATGGGCGGATTCTAATAAAAATCCAACCCAGCCGTTCAAACCGAACGTCTCAACAAACAAAAAACCGTCCCGAAGCAATTCGGGGCGGTTTTTTATGCGGTCGGGCTTTTTTTAATTTTTTAAAAGAAGCACTATTTGACTCTCTCTATCCCATAAAAATTTACCTTTCATAACGGTATTCGCGAGGCGTGAAGCCCTTGGGAGCTTCGATCAAGTCTAGCGCATCCTCTCCGACGTGCGCTAACCCAAGTTTCTTATTGTGGTCTGGGAAGGGGCATAAAATCAAGGGGGCGTCCGAAAGGCACTACAAAGTCGTCAGGGATTTATAAAGGTTTTAAGGGTAGGAAAGGCGGCTTTCCAGTCGATACCCAGTTTGTCGTAAATGAGGTTTGCTCGACGTCGGGCAGCGATGGTTTGCGGATGCGCGGCACTTTGCTCATCCTTAATTTTGCTAAAAAAACTTGAGCGACGTGTGATTTTGCGCAACAATACGTCATGTCGAAATTAACACTTCATGTCCCCGAGGAATTAGTCTCAGTGGCCAAGGACGAGGCTGCGGCGAGACGAGTTTCTGTATCCAAGCTTGTTTCCGACTTTTTCTCCACGCTATCCAAGAGGAATGCAGCGGTTGATTTGGAGATTGATCGGCTAGCTCCTCGAACCAAAAGGCTCGCCGGATGCATCACCGCAACGGATGCCGACATGCAGGATTACATAAACTATTTAGATCGCAAGCATTCATGAATGCTCTCATTGATACGAATGTCATTATCGATGTTCTCGCTCATCGTGATCCATTCTTTGCAGATTCGTCCCTCGTGCTTGACCGGGCAGAGAGAGGCGATGTTGTCGGCTGGATTTGCGCCACCACTGTGACTACCGTTTTCTATTTGGTCAGGCGTAGTTTGGGTTTTGAAGCGACAGTAGAACACCTCAAAGATCTGACATCCATTTGTCGAGTCGCTCCAGTAAACCAATCAGTCATTGATTCAGCCGTTTACGATAAGTTTTCAGATTTTGAAGATGCGGTGTTGCATCACGCAGCGGTTCTTGCAGGAGCCGATTGTATCGTGACACGGAATGAAGTAGATTTTCGCAATTCCTCTCTGCTGGTTTACAATCCTTCTCAGTTTCTCGCCGCTCTAGCTCAATACAAAGCAGTGTAATACAGTTGCCCCGTCCCTTTATACTTTTCCGTCCCTTTATACTTTTTATGTAATGTGAAAATGTGAAGGAGGCGAAAAATAATCTGCGCAAATCCTGTTCATCTGCGGTTAAAAAATGAACATCGATAAACAGGATGTTCACGCTAAAAAAATTAGCGTTTCGCATTTTGCATGCAATCAATCGTCAATAAATCATGCAGCCCCCTCTATTCTTATCGTATCGGCAAGCCTTTGCGGATGGATCGATTAGTCGTAACATGTTGACTGCCCTCCCCCCCCAATTTTATTTCGTAAACCCTTGATAATCAAGACTACTCCCGCCGGGAATCGAACCCGGATTTAAGGTTTAGGAAACCTTCATTTTTACTCTAAAATTGACATTAGCGTATAATTTACGTATAAATATTGATATGAAGAAAGCAAAAATAGCTGGTTTGCCAAAAGGTGTGGGTGTTGGAAGGGTAGTAAACGGCAGGGGCACTAAATACTGGCGGGTAAGGCTGGGAAAACGCTTTACTGGTGGCCCTGTAGTTCTGAAAGATTTTGCCTTATTGGAAGAAGCGCGAGAATGGATTTTTGGCGAAGAAGCGCAGAAACAGAAAAGCACTCCTCCCCCACAGGTTGAGTTGAAGCGGAATTTGGGTAAAGCGGTTTTCAGCCTTTCCCCAGTGGAATTGGGCGAAACGCTGGCTGGTTTGAAAAAGCTGGATACTATGGGCATTGGACTTACCCAGGCCATCGAACTTGCCAAAAAGGTAATTCCACCTTCCGCCGGAACGATGAGCCTGAAAGAGGCTATCAAGCGGTGTGGGGACGAGAAGGAAAAATTGAACCGTTCTGTTTATACCCTCTACGCCCTGAAGACCCGCTGGAAGCGGTTTGCCAAATTCCTGCCCGCGCAGAAGGCGAAAACCGTCCATACCATTCTGCGGGAGGATGTGGAGCGATTCGTGAGCAGTTGCAAATTGGGACCGGTCGGTGAGCGCAACATGGTGAGAGCACTTTCCTCTTTGTTCTCGTGGTGCGTTGAAAAGAAGGTGATGGCTGTCAATCCAGTGTTGAATTGGAATTTTGCCGAGGCCAGGAAAGTCCTCTCCCAGGATCGTTCCCCTCGAATTTTAACTATTCGGGAAGCTGAAAAAATTCTCCGCGTGGCGGTGGCGGGGTGTGCCAAGCCGATGATTGTTGGCAAGCAATCTATCATCATTCAGCCCGGCGAAATGGTTCCCTTCGTCGTCCTTGGTCTGTTCGCGGGGATGCGACCTTTTGAAACCCGTCGAATGAGATGGGAATGGGTTTGGTGGGGCGATGTGAAGACGGAGAACCACGAGCCCCACCTTGACGTTCCAGCGGGTATCACTAAGACGAGAAGCGGGAGAACGATTCCTATCGAACCAGTGCTGGCGGAGTGGCTTTTGCCGCACAAGAGAGATGGAGGCTTGATGATTCCGATTGCGTTTGAACGAAAGTTTGCCATGTTCTCCAAGCTCTGCTGGGATGAGGATGGCTGGCCAGAGGATGTGCTGCGCCATTCCTACGCATCTTACCTTCTGGCGCGTGATAAAAACTCCGGTGCCGTCGCGGAAAATCTCGGCCATCAAAATAACACCAGTACGCTGTTTCGTTATTACCGAAAGGCCGTGAAATTCAAAACCGATGTGGTGGCTTATTGGGGATTGACTCCGCAGCATATTAAAACCTCGAAACTGGTGAAAGCCGCATGACCATGCCAGAGAAAAAGAAGTCTTCGACCGTCAATTCTTCTCCAGCGGAGAAGCCAAATCGTCGTCATGCACAATTCCTTGGTTTGAATAGGAAGGAACAGCTTTTGTTGGCGGAGTATGGGCCGGATGCAATTACAAACCCAACTTTTCCATTTGTGCTTCAAATTTCCCGCTGTCGGAGTCCGAAGGCCAACAACTTTGACGAGGATTATACTGCCATGTCCAAACAGGAACTTTTTAAAGAATTGGAGCAGGCTCTGGACACGGGCGACGCCGAAATATTTCGTAAGCTCGCATCCGCGTTGGAGAGCGTGGCGCGAGTGGAAAAGGGAGAATACTACAATTCGGTCGCTCGCGAGTTGTTGCTGGCGGACCGGCGAGAAGGCTATGCTATTAAGGGGCTTTGGGGGGCTGACCTTGTCACGAGGAAGAGCATTCTTGTCCGCGCTCGTCGAAAGGTCAGAGATGGCGAAAACGACGGCCAGTATCGGAATCTTGATCGTCTCACTCGCACGCTAGACGTAGTTCTTGGCAAGGCTAAACGCGGCCGTCCGAAGAAGCAGGGCAAGCAGACCGCGAAAATCGCGCAAAAATAGTTTTCGAGGTCTTTAATTTAGCTCGTTCGCATGTGGCATCGTCCATTCGTGATGCGAGCCGGAACAAAACGAACCAAGTCAGACCCGTTTACTGTCTCGAAGCGTGAAGCCTTCGAGATCGTAGGGATGCCCCGACTTGTTCAACGCTGGTTGTACGCGACCCGGCATGCCAAAACGCCAAAGGAAAAATGGCTCACAATTGTTTCAGAGGGAGGGCGTGGTCGAAAAACACGAATAGATTTTCAAAGCCTTAAAAACGCTTACCGCCGTCTTCTTTGTGGCGAAGAACCGCCATTGCTTCCTTGTGAAGAGCGAAGAAAAAATCGAGGCAAGACTTCTTCCTAAGATTGCAATCGAAGCACAACGAATCATCAAACTTAAAGTAATATGAATACAGCACCCCAATCAAACAACAATCAGCCGATCAAAGACGAGAATGTAACTGCGAAACCAACATCTAAACTTAAGCCGAATAGAGAGGGTGGCATTACAACTAAAACTCAAATTATCAATTCTGCATGGAGTGCAGAAATTGCAGCAGAATTTGGCATCACTGGCTCGCTCAGTAAAGCTGTAGCACTTCAACTTACAGAGCAAATTTCAAATGAGGTTAGCCGCAAATACAGCCGCTCAAAGATCGCCAAAATCGTCCAGGCTGCGCTCAGAGCTACCATCAAATAAAGCCTGCCACATTCTCTATTATATAGATTATCAGATATGAAGCGAACAAAGCGGGACGCAAAACACCGAATT
>JBKEAD010000046.1:0-21557 GCA_047971915.1 Chthoniobacterales bacterium | reverse complement strand
ATCTCCCGCCCCACCACTTGCAATCACGGGAACACGTGTGCTTTCGGAAACGGCACGCGTTAGCTCTATATCATAACCCGCCTTAGTTCCATCCGCATCCATACTTGTCAATAAAATCTCGCCAGCACCGAGTCGTTCGACCTCTGCGGCCCATTCGACGGCAGAAAGCTCGGTAGGATTTCTCCCCCCGTGCGTATAAACCCGCCAACCAAGCTCTGCGTCTTTTTTTGCATCGATTGCAACCACCACGCACTGCGAGCCAAAAGCATTCGCAGCTTCGGCAACAAGCTGAGGTCTTTTAATCGCGGAGGTATTCACGCTTACCTTGTCTGCACCAGCAAGCAACATTTCGCGAAAATCTTCAACCTCACGAATCCCACCGCCAACCGTTAACGGCATAAAACATTCCGTCGCCGTTCGCTTTACCACATCTACCAATGTTTTACGATTATCGCTAGAGGCTGTAATATCTAAAAAAACAAGCTCGTCGGCACCTTGCCGATCATACTCACGAGCCCATTCCACAGGATCACCCGCGTCAATTAAATCCACAAACTTAATTCCCTTGACAACACGTCCCTCTGTAACATCAAGGCATGGAATGATTCGTTTAGTTAGCACCTCTTTAGCATTTCTTATTTAAAAAAAATATACAATTAACTTTTTAAAAATTTAACAAGCAAACAATTGAACACGAAGTGCGCAATGAGGGATCTCTAAAATCGGATTCATGCGGAAAGTTCCTGTGTAGTGAAGAGAAAGAAGGGGCTGTTTTAGTATCGCAAGAAATCCCTATTTCGGATTCACTCTTCTTTTCCTGCCTTCCTTATTCAAAAAAACTCTTGGATTCAAAAAGCAAATGCAACACGTCAGACCGGATCAATGCGGCACTTATAATTTTTCGGGTTAGGAATTGGGAGTAAAAGATGCTCGTAAGTTGCTTGGGCGCGGAACCAGGTTTTTTGGCGTTTTGCGTATTGGCGGGTGCTGATTACGATTTGCTGGATGAGCTCCTCTAACGTGGAAGCAGATGGCTGGGAATGCTCTTTCAGCATATCTCTGATCGGCATATACCCAATCGCGGCACTGGCTGTTTTACTGATGGGGTGGGTCAGAGTTTCCAATTCTCGGACTTCTTCCAGCACGCCGTTGGCGAACATGGTCCGCACGTTTGTTTCGATGCGTTCGTGAAGTTCCTCTCGATTGCGATTTAAAAAGTAAGCAGTGTGCGGGATTGCTTTTTTTTTCCAAGATTTACGTGATTCGAGAAAGGGCTTTTTTGTTTGGATGATGATTTCTAGTGCGCGAAGAATGCGGCGGGGGTTTTTTAAATCGATGAGTTCGAGTGCCGTTGGGTCGAGTTTGGCAAGGCGGGCAAGGAGGTCGGGGGGAGATAATTTTTGTAATTCTTCGCGCAAGGTTTTGTCGATGGGCGGCTGCTCGTCGATACCGTAAAGGAAGGCTTTTAGATAAAGTCCTGTGCCACCGACAAGGATGGGGCGGTGGTTTCGCGATTGAATTTCCGCGACACAAGGCCGCGCCAGTGCGAGATAATCGGCTACGCTGAATTCAGCGGCCGGAGAAATTTGCCCGTAAAGGTGGTGCGGCACGGCTGCACACATTTGCGCATCGGGTTGGCTGGTGAGCGTGCCCATGCCGCTGTAAATTTGATAGGCGTCTGCATTAATAATTTCGCCGCCGATGCGTTGAGCAAGTTCGGCGGCGAAGGTGGACTTCCCAACGCCGGTTGGGCCGGCGATGAGAAGTGGTTGAATGGATGCGCTATTGCTCAGCTTGAGGTGCGGATGTTTCTTCTGCCTCGGCAGCTACGGGTTCCGGTTCTTCGGTGCTTTTTCCGTTTACTGAGCTGTCGTCGGAGGAACGGCTAGGCTTGCGCTCGTCGAGTGCTTTTGCTCCGCTGACAACGAGCTTGCGGCCCATGTAGTCTTGGTCGTGGAGTTTTTCAACGGCACGTTTGGCCTCATCGATGGTTTGCATCTGCACAAAACCGAAGCCTTTCGAGCGGTGCGTGTGACGATTGAAAACAATCTCTGCGCTATTTACGATACCGATGCCGTTGAAGAGATCTGCGAGGTCGCTTTCCGTGGCGTCGAAGGAGAGGTTTCCAACGTAAACACGCGGAGAGGTGACCTCGATTTGCTTGGGTTTACGAGCGGTGCGTTCGCGCCTCTCGCCACTACGTTTTGAAGCCGTCTTACGCGGTGAAGAAGTGGATTGTTTTTTTTCACTAGTGCTGGTCGAGGGCGTGTCTCCACCGGAGAAAAAAGCGAGGATTTTGCCAAAAAAGCCAACCTTTTTCTGTGGTTTAGAATTTTGTGAGTTGCGGTTTCTGCCGCGACGTTCTTGGCGGCGCGGCCGTCGGGTGCGATTTGATGAAGATTTTCTTTGCGAGTTCATTTTTAATAATTTTTCTAATTGCGGGATTTAGGTTTTTTCCATCCTGCGCACTTGCGCTCCTATCGGTCGGAGGCCGGCCGAAAATCCCGGATACGGTTCTGGCCGGTGGTCAGAGCATTAGTCGCTCGAAGTGGAAGTTTTTCAAATTTACTTTCGTCTGAATCACTCCCGAACTTCAAAAGTCTTTCACGCAGATCCCTAAAAGTTTGCCGTTATTTTTCGGCCTAATTTAAAATTTGGAAAATCGTGAATTTTGCAGCGGTCAAGCATGCATCTGACCCAAAAACCAGAGCGGCAACTACTAGACGAGCAATTCAAATCAGGCAATCAAAAAGACGATTATCTAAAAAAATCGCCTCACCTATATAACTCGAAGCAACACGGAAATTAATGCGCTTTCAAGAGAGGTCAACGACCCAGAAAAGACAAAATCCAATCCGGCGGAGCAGGGTCTGCGCCCATAGTCTTCCCCGCGTCTTCAAGGGTCGGCGTGTTTCGTTCATGCCCATCACCACACACTCAATAACTCCACCACAAATACTGCAACCAAAAATTATCTCCGCAAGCCCTCGCTACAGAAGAGTTTGCTAAGAGCCCGTCTAAAACTGTTCAGACAGAATTTTGTAAATTTGGGTATTATCGCTGACTGTCCCCCATTTTTCACGGTCTGTGTCTTTAGCGAAAAAGAAAACGTCGCTGGCAACGGGAAGTGCGGTTGGTGTATCGACGGCGATTGCTTGTTGCAAAACCCCGCGGCGGCGTGTGTTTTGTAATGAAGATTCCGCGGTGGCCGGAGAATTATTTTTTCCCGTAGCCCAAGTGATGGATGGCTTGCCGCTGCTCAGCGGAACAAAGAGGCCGATACCTTGATCCTGCGACTGCGCATCACCAGACAGGTTGAACCCGCCAATCGCGTTGGTTCCGGCTACGACGACGAGCGCATCTTCTCCCGCATATTTGACTGCGGCAGCCACCGCCTGATCCAGCATGAGTAGTTCCCGCACCATGACCTCCGCTTCATTTTCAGCAGCAGCCTTTTCCACCAAGCCTGCATCGACCACGAGAAAATATCCCTTGCCATTGAACTGTAAAAGCTGAATAGCCTGCGCGACCATATCCGAAAGGCTGGGCTGAGTTGCCGCAGCTTCAAAATCCTCCGCATAGGCCATGTCCCCCTCCGCAAAAACCCCCACCACACGCGGCGAACGCCACGTCGGAGTGACCAATAACTCCTTTCGTGTCCGCACAATATCGTAACCCACCTTGCGCACTTGCAAGAGCAGATCTTTATTATCCTTGCGCGCCCCGCCCTGGAGCGACGAAACCCAGTTTTGCCGTCCGCCACCAAGCAGGATATCCAGCTTTACGTTTTCCAGCATTTGCCGCCCGATGGCTTCCCGATCCGCTACGTCAGGAACCGGTGCCGCAAAGGCGGCCAGCACGGGATTAAAAATTTGCCCGTTGGAAATAATGCCTGTCGCCCGACCCCGAGCTGCCGCTGCGTCTAAGAGGGTTGTCAATTTTTCACCCGTAGCGGAGCAAGAGGCGACACCGTTAGGAATTTTGCGACCCGTAGCGAGAGCGGACGCCGCTGCTGCGCTATCAGGAATCAAGGAATCCTTGGATGCATTTCGTAAAGTGCCACGTATAGGAAGCCTATCCAAATATAGTAATTTACCGGAATTCGACTGATACGCCCGCGCCACGGCTAGGTGATTCGGTGTCAAATTACTCGATACAAAAAGAATCACCGCAAACGGACGCTGCACCACCCAGTTTGTATAAAAAACAAAACCCAACGCCGCAAAAACGAGCAGGCAAAAAAGCGCGAGAAAAAGATTACGAACCTTCGATGTCATAAATTAGGGATGCAAAGACACCAAACTCGACTAAATTTACCGACAAACTCAAGCGCATTTGTTAATCGTCTCGTAAAACAAGACTCCAAACCCGAATGTCAAAATCGCTCCTCACACCCCCCAACCCCGATTTACCCGGCTCAAAAATAAAGCTTTCATATTCTTCATTTTTTATTGAAATAAATGAGGTATTTGCTAATCCCTTAACAGACTGTTAAAAATCCATGCCGCAAAAAGCTGCCATATCCCGGATTAAAAAAGAAACTCTTGCTGCGACAAAAGCTGCAAGCACGCCATCGGCTGCGCCGTTGAATGAGCTGGAAATCGAGGCCATCGAGCTTTTTATCAATTTTTTAAAACTAGTCGGCATGCCCAAATCCATCGGTGAAATCTACGGACTTCTTTTCGTCTCACCCGAGCCGCTGCCAGTAGATACTCTCATCGCTCGTTTGAAAATCAGCAGTGGCGCAGCCAGCCAGGGGCTGAAACTCCTACGCTCCCTCGGTGCCGTGAAGACAACTTATGTTGCCGGCGACCGGCGCGACCACTTCACCGCCGACCTCGAACTCAGCCGTTTCGCCACCGTTTTTATCGAAGAAGAAGTCATCCCTCGCCTCCGACGCGCCGAAGAACGCCTCCGAAATATGGAAGCTTATCTTGAAACACTTCCAAAGGCAGAACGAAAAATACGCCAAGAAAAAATCGAACGCCTTCGCCACTGGGTCGAAAAAGGCAACAGCCTCCTACCCTGGGCCCTCCGTTTTTTGAAGATGTGATTTTTGGATAAACAAATCTATTTCCCCGCAGCGACTGCTTTGCAAAACGCAAATGTCCGCAGTCAAAAACAGTTTAAATAATGCCAGACGGTCTTGCAAAAAACCTGCAAACGACCAAGGGCGGCAGCATATCCCAAAGAAATCTCCTCCATGTATTTTAAATATTGGGACTCCGACATCAAAGCCTTTCGAAATCCCGGATACGGCCTTCGCTCCTCTTACTGATTCAGAGCTTCAGGAGTGGGGGTTATAAAAAGAGGTTCATATGTATAAGAAGCGTTGGTTTTTACGCCACAACGTGGCAACACCTTAAAACCTAGGGTTGTTTTTGAATCTGGCAGGAGGCAGAGAGGGGTGCTCCGAAAGGTAGGGTCGTTTTGACAAAACGACCGCAACGTGTGACGCTCGCAACATGCCACGGTCACTACCAGTTATTTCATAGAAATGACTTTTTATCAAAATGACCCTACCTTTTTCTCTCTTCGCCTCACACACTTTTCACTACTCCCCTTCTCTATATACGAACTTTCCGGATGAATCAGAATTTACCCGCTCCCGAACCTGATCTTTTAGAGTTGTTTGCGCGCCCTCTGAAAAAAAGAATGGGAAAAAGCTCTTAGCGAATCTTTTTAAATTTCATTATGCCAACATCTGATAGTGCTTCTAAACCCGAATGGGACCGTATCATCACCGCTAAAAGCGGCTGGCTCGACCTCAACCTGCCCGAACTCTGGCGTTACCGCGATCTTATCTATCTGCTCGTCCGTCGCGACTTTATCGCTACTTATAAGCAGACGATTCTTGGACCGCTATGGTTTCTTATTCAGCCGCTGCTTTCGACCATCGTTTTCACGATCATTTTCGGAAACATCGCCAAGCTGCCGACGGACAACATTCCGCCCTTTTTGTTCTATCTTTGCGGCCTTGTCGCGTGGACTTACTTTGCGGATTGTCTGAATAAAAGTGCCGCTACATTTTCTGGTAACGCCAGTGTTTTTAGCAAAGTCTATTTCCCGCGCCTAACCGTCCCGATAGCAAACTCCATCACCAACCTCCTCACTTTCGCCATACAGTTCTCCCTCTTCATCGTCGTCATGGGATATTTCTGGTGGAAAGGCTCACCGATTCACCCGAGCTGGCGAATCATCGTCCTGCCGCTTCTTCTTCTGCAAATGGCCATGCTCGGAATCGGATTCGGATGCATCGTCAGCTCGCTAACCACACGCTATCGCGATTTGGCCATGCTATTAGGATTTTTTGTCCAGCTCTGGATGTATGCGAGCTGCGTGCTCTTCCCGCTGTCGCTTTATCCAAAAGAATGGCACTGGCTGCTTGTTCTGAACCCGATGGTGCCCGTAATCGAAAGTTTCCGCTTCGCCTTCCTCGGAGCCGGCACGGTGGAGATCTATCAACTCGTCTCCGGAGCCGCAGTCAGCTTGGTTGTATTCGTCCTCGGCCTCATCATCTTCCGCCACGTCGAACGCACCTTTAGCGATACGATTTAAACGATATTGCAATATGTCGCTTAAAAGACTAATTGAACTCGATTCTCTCCGAGGAATAGCAGCCATGTCTGTTGTTTTCTTTCATACAACATCTTGTTTCGATGGTATAACAATAAAATATCTTATTGGTCCAATTTTCGGAAGCCTACCAGTCGTCATATTTTTTGTCTTAAGTGGCTTTGTTTTAAGCAATTCGCTTATTAGAAATAATCTATCAATAAAACAAATTACGGGTTTTTATATTCGTCGTTTTTTTAGAATTTATCCGGCTGTTTTCTTCGCCATCATTGTCGCCGCTATTTTAGCACATTATTATATACCAGTAACAGACCCATCTCCCGGTCTGGGAGGACTGGAATTTATTATACGAAAGGCAAAATCCGTCGATTCTTTTTCACAATATTTAGAGCAGTTTTTACTAATACATTCCTATTTAAATCCACCGTTATGGACCATTCAAGCCGAGTTTACCTGTTCGTTATTATTACCTTGGGCTATCTTACTGGCAACTAGGTTTCATGTTCTGGAAATTCCTATCGGGATCATTTCAAGTTTTCTTATTTTCAAGGCCACTGGATCTCCGAATTGGGCAACGTCAGGGTTTTGGTTCTTTTCTTTTTTTATTGGTTATCTTTCTTTTAAATACCGTCATATTTTCAATGATATTTCTTCCACTTATCTTCTCCTTATTCTTTTCCTGTGTATTATATTAACGCTTTTTGTCACGATTTTAAAAATACAGGCTAAATTAATTTTATCGCTGGTAGGAGCTTTACTAATAAGCATTATTATAACTTCAAAACTTTCTTTTCTAAAAAAATTACTTCAACAACCAATACTACTACATGTCGGCAAAGTATCTTTTAGTCTCTATTTGTTGCATGAACCTATATTACTTCTAGGCAGATCATTATTTAAAATATACATTCCCGGTATTTTTCAATTTGAATCGCAATGGATTCCTCTAACATTTCTTTTTTTATTCGTTTTAATAACAAGTATTTTAACAGCAACTATATTTGAAAAATGTATTGAAACTCCTTTTAACCGATTTGGGCATGCAATATCTAACTGTTTAAAGAAATCCTACGGTTAATTTTTCTTATGAAAGTCATAGAGACAGAAAATTTGGGAAAAAAATATCGCCTCGGTGTTATCAACCGCGGAATGCTCTACAAAGATATTCAAAGCTGGTGGGCCAAACTGCGCGGACACGAAGATCCAAACGCTCCGCTTCTCTCAATGGGTTCACATGGACAGCGAAATGCAAACGACTTCTGGGCCTTCAGAAATGTTAGTTTCTCTGTGAATCCGGGCGAAATCGTTGGAGTTATTGGACGCAATGGAGCCGGTAAATCCACCCTGCTAAAAGTTCTAAGTCAAATCACTGCTCCGACAGAAGGAAGCATTCGACTGCGTGGACGTGCCGCCAGCCTTCTTGAAGTAGGAACGGGCTTTCATGGCGAATTAACAGGTCGCGAAAACATTTATCTCAACGGTGCCATTTTGGGAATGTCGCGTATGGAAGTGAAATCAAAGCTGGATGAAATTGTATCCTTCGCCGAAGTCGAACAATTTCTTGATACACCGGTCAAACGCTACTCTAGTGGCATGTATGTTCGTTTGGCATTTTCTGTAGCGGCTCATCTTGAACCAGATATTCTCATGGTCGATGAGGTACTTGCCGTCGGCGATGCAGCCTTCCGAGAAAAATGCCTTACTAAAATGGACGACGTCGCCAAACATCATGGCCGTGCCGTTCTCTTTGTTAGTCACAATATGGAAGCCGTCAGATCCCTGTGTTCCCGAGGAATTCTGTTACAATGGGGCGAATTAATAGCCGACGGTCCCATTGATTCTGTTTTGCAACGTTATCTTAAAAGCGATGACAGTCTTTCCGACGAGGCCTTTGGAGATAACCGTGCAGGTTCTGGGCGCCTTAGAATGACCGATCTTACCTTACGAAACGAAACTGGTCAACCGATGGAGGTTGTGCCCGCTGGTGGCTCGGTAACTTTTGAAATCAGTTATAAACAAACCGGTCTGATGTCGAACGAATTATTTTCGCTGGGCTTCAGTCTTCACACCGCCACGGCGGACGTCCTTAGTAACTACAGTCATTTTAATGGAACTGAATTTTTAGGGGACAATAAAAGTGGCGTTATTCGTATGACATGGCCTTCGGTAGATATGGTTCCGGGACGTTATTTCATAGGTTTCGTCGCTACAGTTCGAAACGGCCCTCATTTCGGTGAACTTTTGGACAAATCGGGAACTATCGTTTTTGAAGTCGTTCCTTCCGAATATTATCGCAAAAATGTAAGAGTTACTGATGGTCTTGGGGTCTTGCTTATCAAGTCTTCCTGGGAGCTAGAAGCCTGTCCGAAATAATCTTTATCGCTCAAATTTCGATATGGGCTTTCTACGCTTTTACCTAGCAATATGTGTTGTCCATGCACACACGGGAAACTTGTTTCCGTGGCCCTCCGTTCAGGGACGCTATGCAGTGGAAATGTTTTTTGTCATTTCCGGATTTTATATGGCGATGATTTTATCGCAGAAATACACTAATATTAAAGATTTCTATGGAAGCCGCTGGGAACGCATTGCAATACCTTATTATTTTCACTTTGTATTTATTTTGTTATTATCTCTGATCTCAGGGATTCTTTTTTCAAAATGGTTGGCTCTGGAAGCCTTCGCCGGTAATCCCCTTTCTCATAACGGCCTTATCGGCATTATTTTAACCAGCATATCAAACCTTACTATTTTCGGGCAGGACGCTGTTTTGTTCTTCAAAGACAATATTGAAACAGGATTTCAATTCACGACAAATTTTACAGTATCACCCGAACCGCTTTACCGTTATTTAATTATTCCCCAGTGCTGGTCTGTGTCTTTAGAATTGCTGTTTTATATACTAGTTCCATTGTTATGCGGTCTGCCGTCCCGATGGCTGGGTTTAATTTTGCTGAGTTCTTTTTTAGCTAGAATTTTCGCATTTCAATTTATCGGACTTAATAACGACCCCTGGTTTTATCGATTTTTTCCATTTGAGAGTACTCTCTTCATTGCCGGAATGCTTATCTGGCGTCTCTTAAAAAGAGTGATGCCACATCTTCCCAAGAGCGGAAAATGTCCAGCTATACTCTACATTGCAGGCTGTTGCTGTATGATGCTTTTGGGATTTTATTTTCCGACAGCATCCTGGAAATTAGGATGGCATATCGGCGAAGCCTACTCCGGCATTGCACTTATATTATTATTCGCTCCTTGTATTGCCCCTATCTTTTACATGACACGTAATATGAAGTTTGATAGGGTTATCGGCGAGCTATCTTACCCCATTTATCTCAATCACCTGATTATTATTATTACACTTCGCTCATTTCCACAATTAAAATCTTACGAATATATGTTTGGTTGGATTACCGCTATCCTGTCTATATCATTTGCTTTTACTTTCTGGTATTTTTGTTCAAGAAAAATGGATGCCAAAAGGCATCAGAAATTTCATGCGGTAAAACTTTCAGTTTAAATTTCTACCATAATGGATTTTTCTTCTTTTTTCAAAAACACTCAGGCAAAACTTTGCGGAAAACTTTTATCTCAATTTCGGAAACTTCCCCTGCAAACTCTCTATCCCGAAGACTGTTCCAATCTAAAAATATCTTTTTCGCAATTCGGAGAAGATTTGATTATTGCCGAACACCTAATTAATTTAAAACGACCCGAAAAAGGTATTTATATTGATGCAGGATGTTTTCATCCATTTCGCTTTTCAAATACACGTCTTTTAAATTTACTGGGTTGGCGCGGCATCAATATTGATGCTTCTAAAAAAGCCATCGCGGAGTTCAAACACTACCGTCCTGATGATTACAATATCTGTGCAGCTCTTGCAGAAAAACAGGAAGATAACGAGTTCATTCATGCAGGAGGGGGGGCCGGAAGCCGTTTGGTTAAGGGTTCTATTCCACTCCCCGGAGCAGCATCTATCAATTACCGCACCTCCGTAGTCACACAAACGCTCCGCGAAATTTTTAATAATTCTCCGCACGTAGATAGTCCTGTTGATTTTTTAGACATTGATTGCGAGGGTATCGATTTTTCTATACTCAAAGGCTTTGATATTATAAAAACCCGGCCCGGTTTAATTTGTATAGAAGCGCATACTTCTGATGAAAAAAATCAAATAACCAAATATTTGGAAAATCAGGACTATCATTTTATTTGCACCTGTGGTCCAAGCCTTCTATTTCGAGATCAAAGGATCTTCTACCCGAAAGAAGAATGACCGCTAGAAGATCACCAAAACATATTCCCGAGCTGGACGGAGTGCGAGGAATTGCGCTGGGACTAGTGCTAATCTGGCACTATGGAGTTTGTCAGGCAGCAGGAGGAGATCCGAATACTTGGGTGGGAATACTGAAAAACGCATTGTCTCTCACTTGGAGCGGCGTTGATCTTTTTTTTATACTTTCCGGTTTTCTGATTGTCGGAATTCTGATTGATGCACGAGAGGCTCCTCATTATTTCAAAGCATTTTTTACTCGGAGGGTCTGCCGAATTTTACCTGTTTATTATTTAATACTGCTTCTTTTTCCGCCCATGAGTCACTTGGCACTTGCATCTCACAACTGGCTTTTCAAAGAAGCTCTTCCTTTTTGGAGCTATTTCTTTTTCCTTCAAAATTTCTTTATGCATTCCGCTGGCTTCGGACCAAATTGGCTGGGCGTCACATGGTCACTAGCCATTGAGGAACAGTTTTATTTGTTAATTCCTTTATTTATACGATTTCTGTCGCAACGGTGGCTTACTGCTATTTTCGTTACAATGATTATAATTTCTCCACTAATGCGGCACTGGTTGGGCTACTGGGGCAACTATACTTTTCCTCTTGCTCGCGCCGATGCAATCGCTTTCGGAGCACTACTAGCCTTATTAGTCAGAAATAACGTTGCTTTGATATGGTTGAAGCGTCACCGAAATTATATATTATCAACAGCGATCGTTTTGTCTCTTGGGTTTATTCCTCTTACACTCTGGAAAATTGGAATAGGTCATCCCCTTGGACATCTTTATTTGGCAATTATTTATGCTGCCTTTCTACTTTCTGCATTCGTCTGTCGCGGGGGTACGCTTTCTCGAATTCTTAGTGCCCGATCACTTTGCTGGTTGGGAACTCGCTCCTATGCCATCTATCTTTTTCATCAGCCGATAGCAGGACTTGTCTATGGAGCGATGGGTTACAGTCGCCCTCGTTTTAGCTCGCTTTCCGAGTCCACTATCATGTTTTTCTGTCTCGCTATTGTCTTTGTGTTAGCCGAGTGTTCCATGAGGTGCATTGAGAGACCTGCCATGCAATTTGGCCATCGAATTCGCTATACATAAAGCATCTACTCTATTTTTTTAGAACTTTAAAATTTAATGCTAGGCTTCAATTTTTTTAAAAAAATACGTTCCAGAACCCTAAGCTCTCTTCTCACAGAAGTTCCTGAAACGTATCGGCAAAAACGTCTGCATCTAGGGTGTGGAAATATACACTTGGATGGTTGGTGCAATGTGGATTTCCGCAAAACTTCGGCCACCGATAAAGTTTGCGATGTCTTTCTTTTACCCGACGACGCAAAAAATTCGATTGGCCTAATCTATGCATGTCATGTTCTGGAGCATTCAGGCTTATATTCTAATGAGCAGATGCCTGCCCATACGGAAGTCTTAAAACGATGGTTCGATATTTTGGCACCCGGCGGTATTCTTTGTGTTGCTGTGCCTGATTTAGAATTAGTTTTTAAGGGCCTTTTAAAATTTGATGGGAAACCTGAAAGCAAGGGATTTATGGGTGCTTTGTATGGTGGCCAAAATTATCCCGGAAACTCTCATTTCTGTGGATTTACTGTAAAAATGTTAACGAATACATTAGAAACTCTGGGTTTTACTTCTATTAGACCCTTTAAATCTTTTTCAAAAGATACTAGTCAGTTTATTCTTAATGGCTTACCTATTTCCCTTAATTTAGCGGCAACAAAACCTAAAAATTGATTTTGTATGACGGTTGTTTACGTATGGGTCGAAAACGCCTCTGAACGGCTTGCAAAAGCCCAATTACTTCTTGAAAAAAGCCTCAGAGCATTAGGTCTCAACGCGGTTCGTTATCCGGCAGGCCGCAATCTGTGCCTTTTCAAGGATGTTCTAAAACAAGGACGTAGGGAAGCCGAAGGCGATGCTTTTGTCTGGTGTAATTCGGATGTCATTTTAAAAAAGAATCCCTTCGACGTTCCCGACTCTGCACAGGTTTATGGATTTCATCGAACAGAAATTCCAAGCGGATCAATTTGTTCCGGTGTTGACATGTATTATATTCCAACAGCCATTTGGGACAATTTTTTAGCTAAAGACATTCCTCCACTTTATGTAGGTGTCTCCTTTGTTGACTGGTGGATCTCGCGGGCCATGCCGCTTTATGGAAAATACGAAAATCTCGTTGGCTACATCGACCATCCGAGTCACAAAAAATCATCCGCAGCGAACGAAGATAGTAACTCATATTATCAGGCTAATTTCCGTGCTTATAATAAATGGGCTAAACGAAACGACCTAGAACTTATCGAGGCCCCTCCTTATGTGATACCTGGCGTTGGACATGTATGGGGAATTCGAGATGGCATCAGGCGACTTTTCAAAAAAAGATAGAACTCCACTTATAAGTATGCTGAGTTTTTTAATCTCCCAGAAAACTTTCCCTCTTCGGAAATGGGTTTCCAATCAATATCGTTGGCATCTTCGCCGCAAACTTCCATCTCTCAGAGGTTGGCAAAATCTTTTTAGAAAATCAGCTAAGATCAATGGAATTAAAAATGATTTACATTTGTCGAACCCTCGAATTGGTCGCTTACATATTCAAATCGAAGGAAATGAAAATCAGATTCGCGCCGGTTCCGACTGTCGATTTAACAATCTCGCTATCCGAATATTCGGAAGTCATAATCGCATAATTTTTAAAGAGCGTGTCGCTTTTCATAAGGGTGAAATCTGGATTTTTGGAAATGATTGTACAATAGATATTGGCTCAGACACAACCTTTGCAAATGTCTCGCTAGCCACGCCCGAATCAAGAACGTCTCTACAAATTGGAAACGACTGTATGTTTTCAACACACATCGAAATGCGGACTGGTGACTCCCACTCAATATTCGATCAAAATTCCAAACAGCGAATAAATAAGGGACGTGACATCATCCTTGGAGATCATGTGTGGGTAGGCACACGCGCCTTAATTTTAAAAGGCGCAAAAATTTCAGCAGGAACCGTCGTTGCCGCAGGAGCCGTGGTTACGAAAGAATTCGAGGAAGAAAATACGATCATCGGTGGGCAACCCGCACAGATTCTAAAAGAAAATGTTATCTGGTCGCGAGAATTAACAGATTGTTTATGAAGCTAACAAATTTTTTATATAGCTTACTTTCGCGAAAAAGACCGTTTTATGTTATTTCACACGAGCGTTCTGGAACACATTTTGCAATCAATACGCTTTTTCGAAACACTTATATTCGACAGGAATTTTCTTATGTTGGCGACTGGATCGGACCCTATAATAATCCGGCTACGCGTAATCAACACCTCAAAAAATTTTACGAAAATTGGACCGTCCGATTACATCAGGGTGGTATTATTAAAAGCCATTGTGATAGAGAAACTTTTCAAAAATATTTTCCGAAGGAACGTATTGTTTATGTCCTGAGAGATCCGCGAGATACACTTGTTTCCTTCTATCATTATCTTAACAGCAACAAACTATACGAAACCAATCCGGGTTTGGATGATCATCGGTGCACCTCCTTTAGCGAATTTCTTCGACGTCCCGCAAGTGATTATCTTCGATTGGGATTCTATCAAAACCCAGATTTTGATAATGTCGTCGGTCGCTGGGCGTCGCATGTCGAGGGCTGGATGAATACTCCGGGTGTTTGCGTATTACGTTACGAAGATTTAAAAACACATTTTAGAAGTTGTGTTTGGCGAGCTTGCCGCCAGATAGGAATACTTCCGCGCTGGAATCAGGCATCAGTCAGCTTAGGAGATGGCTCATCAATTTTACCTCGAAAAGGGATTACCGGAGATTGGAAAAATTTCTTCTCAGAAAGTGACGAAAATTTTTTGCTCAATGAATTCGAGAGACGCAATTTTCCTGAAAAAATTTTGAAGTTATGGGATTTTTAAACCGTAAAAAATCATGGCAGTTTGGAGAACAGGCACGGAAACTACCTGTGGTCACAGATGCCTCCAAGTGGCTTCAAACCCATAAGGACGATACCGAAGTATCCATTAAGACTGGGAGCAGAAATTCCGCTCTGTGCACTCGTCGGCATCCCTCCAAAACGCTTCCCGAAACGCTAGAAGCCATTTTGGCGAACCCTGAATCACATTTTGTAAAAAGTCGACGCGATTGGGATATTCTTAAATACTCGCGCTTATACACTGGCGAAGCTTATTCCCTTCCGGCAACCTTCGAATTCGCATTAAAAAATTGCTGGCTACACGTGCCGTCAGGAATGGTGATTTCAAGCTCCAAAGAGATATTAGCTTTTTCCACCTATGCACTAAATGCCTTTTACCAAGGCCATTCGGAAGTTGATTGGAATGAGTCCCCCTGGATTGAAGAACCCGCTTTTAAACTGGCGACTGTTTGGGGACGCAATTACGCCCATTGGTTGATGGATGCGTTACCAAAAGCCGATGCTTTGGTTTCGAACGATCCTCGACTCATTATTCTTGATAAAAATGCACCGCGATTTCAAGAGGAGAGCACGACTCTTTTGAAAATCCCAAACCGCTTGATTCCCCAAAACAGCCTTCTTCGTTTCAGAGAGCTTCACTTTGTATCGTCCACAAAGAGTGGCATGCCCGATCCTTCCCCTCTTCACCGCATTCGAAAACGTTTGCAAAAATCTATCGGTATCGAAAATCCAAAACCCTCAAGACGTATCTATATATCACGTCAGAAAACTCGCCGAAAAATTATAAACGAAGGGCAAATCCGTCCGGTTCTGGAAAAATTTGGCTTTGAAGAAATTTTTCCGGAAGAAATGAATTTTTCGGAACAGGTAAAAACATTTTCCGAAGCAGAAGCTATTTTTGGCGTTCACGGAGCGGGCACGATGAATGTTCTTTTCGCCCAACCCGAGACCGCACTTATAGAAGCTTTCAATCCCCGCGTATGGGACCATGCGGCGCATCGCGTGGCATCACTCGGAGGCGTTCGGCATTATCATTTTTTTGGAAAAGACAGCGGTCAAGCTTACGATATCAGTCTGGATCCTTCGACTCTTGAGCGAATTTTGCTCTTAGCGTTTGATGACTCCGCCACATCGCCAGATCCTCTGCTTGTCGAAAAAATCTTTTGAGATAATCCTCAAAATACTTTCTCTGTGAAATAGTGTCTCTTTTACAAGCCATGACCTTTCAACTTCCTTGGCCGCCACGACCGATTCACCTACATCCAAAGGAAACGCCACGCGCCAAAGTTTTTTTATCATATTTGAGAGAACCTTTTGAGCAATCTGCCAACTCTAATCAAGCGCGAGCACATACCAACTGGCAGGAGTGTCGCATTATGGCCGAAACATTTTGCGCGTCGGGGTGTGAAGTGGATATTGTAGATCGAAATGATTTAAGAGTGTTTCCTAAAAAAACTTACGATTTTGCTATTGATATTCATCAAAATTTTTCTCGTTGGGCAGATATCCTTCCGTTCCATTGCCAAAAAATTCTTCATGCGACAGGCGCACACTGGATGACTCAAAATTTAGCGGAAATGAACCGTCTCATCGCGCTGCGAGACCGCCGGGAGATCTCCCTGACGCCACGTCGTCAGTCTGCCCCAAATCAGGGAATCGAAATTGCCGACTGCGTCACGGTCCTTGGAAATGTCTTCACGGTTGATTCTTTCGCATTTTCAAAAAAACCTATCCATCGTATTCCCATTTCATCGGCCTATCAATTTGACTGGCCCGATAATAAAAATTGGGACCAAGCCCGCAAAAAATTTCTTTGGCTCGGCAGTTTTGGAATGGTTCATAAAGGTCTTGATCTCGTGTTAGAAACCTTTTCCGAAAGAACAGACTTAGAATTGACCGTTTGTGGTCGACCGGAAAAAGAAGACGATTTTTTTAGTCTTTATAAGAAAGAACTAACAAAACTTTCAAATATTCATTTGGCAGGTTGGGTGGATCCCGCCTCCGATACGTTTGAACAAATCCGGCAAGAACATGGATTTATTCTTTATCCATCCTGTTCGGAAGGCGGAGGAGGGGCGGTCATTCACACGCAACATGCAGGCTTGCTTCCGGTAGTTACGCCTTCAGCCTCGGTAGATATTGAAAACTTTGGCGTTCTAATTAGAGATGGTTCATTAGCTGCCGTTCGTGAGGCGGTGGATAAAGTAGCGAATTTTTCTGCTTCGGATCTAAAAGCGCGCAGTCGCGCATCTTGGGAGCATGTTCGGCAGGTTCACACGTTGGAGGCTTTTAAAAACAATTATCAAGTTTTTGTTAATACATTGCTTAACAATTCGTCGAATAATAAAGCGTAAAACGTTGCTCGAACACTATTTAACAACTTTACGAAATATCTTTTCCTGCCGTGAATTCACCTAATAAAAAATGGGCCCTTACCTGCCCAGACGGCATTGGGGATTTCCTTTTCCGCATTCCGTGGATCCAGGCGATGGAGTCGGAGGGCTGGGAGCTGCTTCTCATAGCACGCGCACCGACTATCGAAACAGCTAATCTCGCGGGACTCAAATTTACTGCGCATGAGCTTTCTAAAAATCCCTATGAAAAATCCGTAAAACTTTCCCGACATCCTTTCATTGCGGAAAAACAAGCTCTTCGTAAATTCGATCCCTCCATTATTTTTCTCGGCCCTTCACAGCCTACTTACCTTGAAGACATCCTTTCACAATCTCGACTCCCTGGAAAAACTTGGGGATTTTCTCTTAAAAATTCTGTTTGGTTTGGAGAATCAATCTCTACGCCGGAAGAAATCTCAAAGCGGTTGGACAAGCGCGTTGCTATCGAAGCAAGTGACTCCGAACCCAAGCGGAACAGCAAAGCCGCTGAAGCACTTCTAAAAAAAACGCTTCTCCATACAGCTTTTCACTTTCAGAATTTTTCCGATTACGACAACCGCGGAGAAGGCCGAATTGCCGTATGCGCAGGCCGCCGTGAGGGCGATTATTTTTCAGGATGGGGAGACGCAAACTGGATCACTGCACTTCGATTTTTTGAAGCCGAGGGAGTAAAATTTGTTTTTTTGGGTAGCGCGTCGGAGGCGGATTCCCACAAAGTCATTCATGCCGGACTACAAAACCCCACGCTACACACCGACCTCACGGGAGACATTTCTTCTCTTTCGAATCTTCTTGCCATTCTAAATACGTGCACGGGATTCGTGGGAAAAGATGGCGGTATTCTGCACTTGTGTTCCGCTTTGAAAAAACCAACCGTCGCGGTTTTCGGTGGTGGGCATTGGGGACGTTTTCTCCCACAGGGCACACGAGCGGTCGTTCTTTCGGTTCGCACTCCTTGTCGCGGTTGTGATTGGCGTTGCCACTTACCTCGACCACTCTGCGTCGAACCACTTTCTCCCGAAAGTATTTTAAATGTCTGGAAAAAAATCCTCCCGTTTGGCAGCGAAGAAACGCTTGTTTTAGAACAGGAACTCGGAGCGCAGGAAATGGAGGAATATATAAAAAATAGCCATCAGAAATATGTTACACTGGCTCACGAACACAAACGCTTCGGAGCAAAGACACAACAAATTTTACACCGTCTTCCCTGGCCCCTGCGTGCGTGGGCCGAAAAAGATCGACGATACGGATAAACAACATCTGCGGATAAGTTCCTCCTACGAGGTCCGAAGACAGAGAAACTTTAGATTTTTAAATCGTGTAAAATCGTGATCGAACGACACCAGACGACACGAAGACTCTACGGCCAGCGCAGCCAGATAAGCATCCGTCCAAAGCTTCACCGGAAAATTCGCTCGCTCTGAAAAATCGGCAAATCGTTTTTCGAAACTGTTCGGTTCGTATAGAAATTTAACTTCAGGAAGAAGCGCAAAATCATGATAAATTTGCCATGCTTCGGATGCCGTAAAAGGATACCCATTCATAACCACGGAGTTTGTCAACAATCGCAAAAAGCCGAGCATCGTGATCCGGCAAAAAAGTATCTTTTCTCCAGACTCATTTTCCCAATACTGCCGTGCAATGTTATGATGCTGATGGTTCTCATTGGCCAACGCTAACCAAACATTCAAATCCGGAAGGTCGCTCATCATGCCTCTTCACCATCCAGTATCCGGGATAATTCGGCGTTACTTCTCGCAGGTATTTCAGGCACATTGCCGCGGCGGACTGTCGGCAAAGGGCTTCGTTTTCTGGTCTTGGTTTTTGATAGGTTTTTATCAATGCCCCGTAGCCCCTCTTCCACAAAAATTGCCAGAAGTTCCTTGAGCTTAAGACCGCGCTTGGCAGATTCAGATTTAAGTTCGCGAAAGAGCATATCTGGAATATCAAGAGTTGTTCGCATAAAGGCATTTTAACATTAAAACATAAAAACATCTATTTTAATCTGCGTAAATCGGCGAAATCTGCGGATCACTCCTTACAAAAAATACACATGACCCCCGTCAACGCTGATGCATTCCGCGGACTTTGTGACCATGCTTTTTGGCACAATGCAGAGCCACGCAAAAACCCGCATTTTCGACATGGCGACATTGTTTTTTGCAAAATTGATGAAGCCTGGCGTCTGTTCCGCGCACTGCGTCGGACGCGAAAACGGATTGTGCTCGTCACAGGCGAAGGAGACAAACCAATCTCGCCCGAACTTTGGAAACAAAGACCTCCCCACATCTTGGCATGGTTTGGAATGAATATGTTCGCATCTGCGGAGTCGGCATATCCGATTCCGCTGGGCTTGGGAAACTCCGACGGAACAAAAACTCCTCATTGGAGCGAGATTCAAACGGCATTGGCTGCACCTCCCCCTCGCACACAACTGCTCTACGCAAATTTCGGAACCGACAGCAACCCCGGCGTCCGGGAACCTTTGCAAAAATGGCTCCAACGTCCGAAGCAAAATTGGATTACGCAACGTCCACACACTGACGCAGCGGGGAAGTCGGGCTACCTCCATGACTTAATGTCCCATCATTTCGTGCTGTGTCCTCCGGGTAATGGCGAAGATACGCACCGCATGTGGGAAGCTCTCTATTGCGGAGCTATTCCAGTCGTCCGAAACTCGCCTGCTATGCGTGACTTTCACGAGCTTCCCGTTCTTTTTGTAAATGATTTTTTAACTTTGACACCCGAGTTTTTAGAAAAAAAAATCGGGCAATGGGATTCTCACTCTCGAAAACAACTCGATGTTAAATTTTGGCAAAGCCGTTTCCTAGCCGCTAAAAAACAGGCTCTAAACTCCGGTCCGCTTGGCCTTGACATGTGCTTGCGTGCGTGGTGTCAGGAAATTGGGCGAGTGGCTTTTAAAAAATAATATTTTCGCATGATAAAATCTCTCTTTCATCGTTCACTTCGTTTTCTAGGTTACGAAATTCATCCCGCTACTCCGCCAGAACCTACGCGTTTAGAATGTTTTTTTAACGTTTGGAAAACTTATATGCCTACACCTGATTTCATTATCGATGTCGGTGCCAATCACGGACGCTGGACGCGCTCCGCTCTCGACTATTTTCCAAAAACTGAATTTCTAATGATAGAACCGCAGGAACGTCTAAAAAATTATTCTGAAGACTTACTTGCCCGATCAAATATAATGTGGATAACTGCCGGCATAAGCGATCAAGCCGGAAAGCTTAGACTTTCGCTTCCCAACAGAGACGACGGAGCCAGTTTTTTAAATGTCGAACAAGACTCCACAATTCCATCCGTCGAAGTCGATGTTCTCTCTCTCGATGATATTGTTTCAAAGGAGCAAAAAATTCCTAATATTATAAAAATAGATGCCGAAGGATTTGATTTAAAAGCCCTAAAAGGAGCTACTCAAGTCTTAGGAAAAACAGAAGTCTTTTTTGTAGAATGTGCGATCTGTGCCCCGGTATTAGAAAATACACTCTCTACGGTTTGCGACTTCATGCATAAGCACGGCTATCGTGTTTTTGATATCAGTGATCTAAACTATAGTCCAGCTCACCAGATCCTTTGGCTCGTCGAAATTATTTTTATCAAAGACGATTCTAATATTTGGAATTGTTTTAAAAGCTATTAAAACCACAGATGGACACAGATATTTTTCTTGTTATAAATCCGTGTTTATCCGTGGTTAAAAAATAATGAGCAAAATTTCCATCATCATTCCCGCTTATAATGCATCTGAATATTTGGACGCGTCTATTAGAAGTTGTTTAGAACAAAACTTAAAACCTCTGGAAGTTATTGTCATCGACGATGGCAGTCAGGACGATACGCCGCTTGTAGTCGAAAAATTTACAAAAAAAATTACCTATCGTCGCACTTCGAACCAAGGCGTTGCCGCCGCACGCGATTTTGGTGCTTCATTAGCCAGCGGCCATTGGCTTTTATTTTTAGATGCCGATGATATACTAAGAAAAAATGCGCTCGAAGACCTAATTACTATTTCTAATAAAAATGCGAAAGCCGATGTTATCTATGGCAAAGTTTGGGAGGAACGTCCGCCCCCCCTCTCGAACCGTGAAAATGGCTTTGATTTTTGCGCCGGAAAACCTCCTCTGCCAACACAAAGAAATATTCATCGCTGTGCAATCATTACGCCGGGATCCGCTATCATTAAAAAAACTCTCTTTCAACAAGTCGGCGGATTCACCTCGGGAACTGAGCCACTAGAAGATAGAGAACTATGGCTACGCTGCGGGTTGATCTCAGAAATTGCCTACTGTTCCTCCGTCCTTCTTGAAAAACGCTGGGTTGCAAACTCCCACGGCACACAACATGC
>JBKEAD010000038.1:0-8371 GCA_047971915.1 Chthoniobacterales bacterium | reverse complement strand
AAGACTAGACACTCGCCTAGTAGAGGCTTTTTTGACACGGCGGTATTCCTGAAGGAACGACTAAAAAGGACCACAACGTATCATATCGTAACCCGAATCCCGCGGTCGCTTTATCAAAGTAACCCTACTTTAGCGAAACCACTTGCACGCACTTTTTAATTCCACGTTTTGCAGGATTTAGAGCACCTGATTCACGATTTTTAATATGCAAATTCCAAGTGGGCAAAAAGAAAAAGAGGCATTGTCCTCTCCAAAAAATCAATAGACAAAAGTCTACTCCGTTGGGTCGATGGGAATAATCTTCGCGCCCTCCAAAAAGGGACGCCTTTTTCCTCCCACTAGCGGAAAGGTGGCCTTTGCCCGAACCTTTACCCAACTCATATCCTCAAGACCCGGCGGAGATATTGGTTCTGCGGTGACGACGACCGGGCGTGCATCCGCAGCACAGCAAGTCATAAAAAGACGCACGATGTCATATCGATTCCCCTTTGCATTATTGTTCTTCGCGGGGACGACCTGACCGACGACTTCTACGGGTTGCTCTTCAAATATTTTTCGCATTTCCGGCACCTCCGCAGCGTAAAGCAGATCCACAATATCCGCGACGATATCGCCCTCACTATTTTTCGGAATATCATAGACCTCCTCTTCCTCTGTTTGCGATGAGGAATCTTCGCCCGGAAGTATCGGACTAGCACTTGTCACCCCAGAAATCGACGGGGCAAACCCTCCTGAAAGCTGCGATATATCTTCGACATAGGCTCGATTTTGCACCGCTGTTGCACCAAAAGCATCCTTCGAAAATATCAACGCAATGATAAGAGGAATGACTAATACCGCTCCACCGACGACCCCCCCCAAAGACGAGTAGGAAGGAGTCGCACACCCCACCTTCACACCAGACGGAGCCATAGCAATAAGAATAGCCAAAAGAAAGAGCCCGGCCCCGCAAAGCAAAACGAGCAGATGAAAACTAGGGTGAAGATACGCCTTCACACGCCCCGTGAAGTAAAAAAAACAAAGAACCGTAGCCCATACGGCGAGGACGCCGGCTGAGAGGTATCTATAAGTATTAGAATTCATAGGATTTAAAAAACCAGTCGAAGACGCATACAGACCGCAACAATAAGAACAAATGCCGTCACGACCAATCCGAAAATAAAACGCTTACGAAAAACTGCGGAGTAGATGAATATTAATTTCAAATCAACGATGGGTCCGAAGGTAAGAAACGCGAGTTTGGCAACAGCCGGAAACATCGTGAAAGTAGCGGCGATAAATGCGTCTGTCGTGCTGCATACGGAAAGCACCGATGCCAAGCCCATCATTGAAAAAGTAGCAAGCCAATCATTTACTGCCAGCGGCCAAAGAATATCTTGGTTAATGGCTGTATTAAAAATTGCCGCAACACAGGAACCTGCCACAAAGTAAACCATCATCCCCAAGAAATCCCCCGCACAAATTGCCACCGCATTCCACAAGCGCATAGGCACACTCGCCGCCCCGCCGGAATCACTTGAGGAAAGGGCAAACGTCGCCATGACATCTTCACGCACAATCCGATTTAGCGCAATCCGCGACGTAATGATTCCGATAACGACGGCTACCAAAACAGCTATTCCAAGCCGAAATAAAGCCATCTCCAGAGGCATTTGGCCTTTAAATGCCGTGTAGGTGCTCACAGCAACGACCGGATTCACCACCGGAGCTGCCAACATATAAGTAATCGCATTTGATGCGGGAAGCCCCTTTTTCATCAACCGGCGAATGACGGGCACAACCCCACATTCGCACATTGGAAAAATAATTCCCATGAGAGAGCATATCAGTGTCCCGGCTAATAGATTATTTGGGATAAGCCGCGACATGAGGCGCGCCGGAAGAAACTGGTCGATCAAGCCGGAGAGTGCTGTTCCTAAAAGTAAAAACGGCAACCCTTCCAGCAAAATACTCAAAAAAGCAAAGCTGAAATCCGCTAGGTTGAAGTTAAAAATAGAATCCATCTATTGTGATATCAAGCTACGGAAAAATGGGCTTCGCTACTCGCTCTCAACGCATCCGCATCAATGTGAGGACCAATAAAAACTCCCACCGGATCCGAGATCGTGCTCTTCTGCCCAATGGGCAACAACTGCACACGCCCATGATCTGTTTTTTGAAAGACATGGAGCTCATCGGGAAATTCCGTAAGACGAACAATCCCTTTGGCGCGGATCACCTCCTCTCCCAATGAATCAAGAAAGGCTTCTATATTTTTTCTGGGTAAAATCTCCGGCAGATTAAGTTGCAACGATGCGAAATGATGATGCTCGTGCTCGTGCTCGTGCTCGTGTTCGTGTTCATGCTCATGCGCATGCTCGTGGCCGCACTCGCAATCCTCGGAGTGTTCGTGGATTTGCCGCGAAGAAATTTTTGTGGCCGAGGCCGTAATCGAAATCAACTCCTGCGCAAATAATTCCGGCCCCCGAATCGGAACGCTTATTTTATATTTAGCCAATGAATCCCTAACCTGATTTTTTCGCTTCGCGTCAATTTCCTCATCGCGCGAGAGGTAAAGATAGTTCGCTGTTTTAGCCTGCTCGAGTTCCAGCGAATTATGCCAAAAACGTTTTTGCCAACGCTGTGCATCAATTAAAGAAAGCTGCACGGGGAGGGTAAATTTCGCGAGGGTCGGATTTAAGGAAAGCATCTCGATTAGCTCGTCCGAGTCGGTCGTGCCATTGGTCTCGATCAGCACGACTCTTTTGGGCGAATGCTCAAAATTTATAAGAGTTTCCAATAATTCATCGCTTGAGCCACAGCAAACACAGTCGCCGCTAATGGGCTTTATCGCATCGGCCAGCCCCTGCAAAAGCTGCGCATCAACCAAGGCATTTTGGTAGTCATTGATGATTACAAATGGCTCCAGCCCACCTTTTCGGAGCTCAGGAAGTAATTTTCTAAGATAGGTCGTTTTGCCGGAGCCAAGAAATCCGACAAGAATAACAAGAGGTGTCATATCAAATAAAGCAGTCTATCCATCGCGCATCCAAAAATGCGATATAGATTTAAAAAATTAAAAAAAAATGTCGATGAGGCAGAAGGATGCCTCAAGGGTTCTGAAAAAAACATGCGCAATCCGCTAGTACAAAAGACCCGACCGTGAAAATACAGTCGGGACTTTCTCCTTATCAATCTACTATGAAAAAACCTTAGAGCGGCTGATTTCGATATTTTGGTTGAACCGCGACCTGCAAACTTCCCCCCAGATATTTACAGGTCTAATACCGAATCAACCGCTTTAAGCACTATGAAAAATCTATTCTACAGAAGCTCTGTCTTACTCAGCAAGGGTAGTTGGCGAGTCGAGACAAATTCTTCGTATGTAAGCTTAGACGTGCCCTATAGAAAAACGTTCAAAAACTTTTTAAAAAATTTTTCACAGCCATCCCATAGATGCTAAAACTGGAAAAAGGAGCCTTATTTTACCTTGCTCTGAGAAGGTTTTCGCGTTTTTTGCAGTTTGAGTTTTTTTGCCCACAATTATCCCGTAGGCAGCGATTTACAGGCAAACTCAATAACAGAATTTCTCAGCAGCACCCTCTGAATTTTAAATAAGGAAGGCAGGAAAGACATTATTTTTTGTTCTTATCAGCAATAAACGATCGTGTAAGTTTCAAAGTAGCCTTTCGGGAAAAGCCTTTCTATATTCTATATCGACCTCTTTTCCTGCTTTCCTTATTAAATCCAAATTTCTCAGCTTGTGAGATGGCTGTGAAAATTTTTAAAAAATCACGAATTTTCACCACGGATGCGGCCATTGTTATTTTAAAATTTTATCCGGCATTTTCATCCGAAAGCAGGTTTTTGAGGATGCTTTAAAGAAATAGTCATTTTCTCGGTTGCTTGGATTGCAATGGCGTGTTCTATTCACACTTCTTCTTGCGGCTTAAAAAGCTGTCTTTAAAAAAACTATGACCGAACTCGAAACAACACGCCACTCCGCAGCGCACGTGCTTGCATCTGCTATTCTTCGCATCTGGCCGGAGGCCCAATTTGCGGCAGGACCTCCTGTGGCCAATGGTTTTTATTATGATGTTCGGCTCGATCACCGTATTTCACCGGAGGACTTTAAACGTATCGAAAAGGAGATGAAGGCCGTCGTCAAACGCCGGGAGGTTTTTGAACGTCGCGAAATTTCCCGTGATGAGGCAATCGCGCTAGGTCGCGATGGACGCCTAGCCGCACTCGGCTCGCGCTCTGAGCCCAGTGTTTTTAAATTAGATATTTTGGAGGGGATTCCGGAAGACGAGGTTATCTCGCTTTACCAAAATGGCGATTTTATCGACCTCTGTGCCGGACCACATCTTGCAGATACGTCGAAAATCGGTGCTTTTAAGCTCACTCATGTCGCAAGTGCTTACTACAAGGGCGACGAGAGCAACCCGCAACTTCAGCGAATTTACGGCACAGCTTTTCCAACCAAAGAAGAATTGGAGGCACATTTCGCGATGCTCGAAGAGGCGAAAAAACGCGATCACCGCAAGCTAGGCCGCGAGCTCGATTTGTTTCTCATTGATGAGGAAGTCGGGCAAGGACTCGTGCTTTGGACACCAAAAGGCTCTATCATACGGCATGAATTAGAAAGTTTTATTGGCGAAGAATTGAAGCAGCAGGGGTATCAGCAAGTTCATACACCACATATCGGGCGACTCGGGCTTTATCGCACATCGGGACATTTCCCTTACTACTCGGACTCACAATTTTCGCCGATCATCGAGAGAGAAACCCTTCATAAATTATCTGATGAGGGTTGCAGTTGCAGCGAACTTTCAAACCGCTTGGCAGAGGGTGCCATCGACGGCTTTTTACTCAAGCCGATGAATTGTCCCATGCACGTGCGACTCTTTGCATCGCACCCCCGCTCATACCGTGAGCTTCCGTTGCGCTTAGCCGAATTCGGAACCGTCTATCGCTGGGAACAAAGCGGTGAGCTAAATGGGATGACCCGTGTCCGTGGCTTCACTCAAGACGATGCCCATATCTTTTGCATGGAAGATCAGATGGATCAGGAAATTGAGAGCTGCCTCCGTCTCGTCAAAAAAGTTCTCTCAACTTTCGGCCTCGAAGATTATCGCGTGCGTATCGGCCTGCGTGATCCAGCCTCCGATAAATATACCGGCACCGCAGAAAATTGGCAAAAGGCTGAGGCCGCCTGCCAAAAAGCCGCAAAACTTTTAGACGTTGCTTTTACACAAGAAGAAGGCGAGGCCGCTTTCTATGGCCCAAAAATCGACTTCGTTGTGAAAGATGTCCTCGGGCGCGATTGGCAGCTCGGAACCGTGCAGGTCGACTTTAACCTCCCCGAAAAATTTGATCTAAATTACGTCGGCAGCGATGGGGAGAAACATCGCCCCGTCATGATTCACCGCGCTCCTTTTGGCTCCCTAGAACGCTTTACCGGCGTGCTCATCGAACACTTTGCCGGTGCCTTCCCGCTATGGCTTTCGCCCGAGCAGGTCCGCATCTTACCCGTCTCCGAAAAACTTGCTGACTACGCACGCGAAGTCGAAGCCGCTTTTGAAAAAATAGGTGTCCGCGTAAGCAGTGACCAAAGTGCCGAAAAGCTCGGAGCAAAAATTCGCCTTGCGCAATTAAGCAAGGTGCCCTACATGCTTATCGTCGGAGCGAAGGAAGAAAGTGCTAGACAAGTTTCGGTTCGAAGCCGAAAAGATGGCGACCTCGGTCCGTTACTTCTCGATGATTTTATTCAACGTGTTCAATCAGAAATTACCAATCGCCATGCGTGACGATACCTGCTATCGTGCCCTATGATTGGTTTTATCCCCTCTCATCTGACGTTTTGCTTATTTTGTTTATCCTAAATCATCACTCACAAAACCTCGCTTTGAGCGACGGTTCGATCACATCAACATTCCAGGAGGAAGAATTATAAACCTAAGGGACATTCGCATAAATGAACGTATCCGGGCTCGCGAAGTCCGTGTTATCGTTGCTGCAACAAACCAACAGCTCGGTATCATGCGAACCGACAAAGCTGTGAAACTCGCCCGAGATTACGGACTCGATCTAGTCGAAATCGCGCCAAAGGCTTCGCCGCCAGTATGCCGCATCATTGATTTCGGCAAATTTCGTTACGACCTCTCGAAACAAGAAAAAGAGCGCAAGCACGTAAGCGGCAAACTCAAGGAAATCAAATTCCGCGTCAATATCGACGAGCACGATTACATCACCAAACTGCGGCACGCCGAAAGCTTTTTAGACAAAGGCAATAAGCTGAAAATTCTCCTGCAATTCCGTGGACGCGAAAACGCACACAAAGAACTCGGAGTGGAAGTAATGAAGCGCGTGCGCGACGATTTGCAAACCATGTCTCAAGTGGACATGCAGCCACGACTGGCAGGGCGTGCCGTCACCATGACCCTCTCTCCACTCCCCGTCGGCAAACGCAAACGCAAGTTCCTACGAGAAAACGAAGAACCTCATCTTGAAGAAACCGAGGGGGATAAAGAAAACTCTCCAAGTGAGGATTAAATTTCTTCTGTGAAGAAGCTGCTTCTTTTCGACATAGACGGAACCCTTGTGGACACGGGCGGAGCTGGCCAAGTCTCTCTACGCACCGCCCTACATACCGCTTTTAATACGAGTAAAGGACTAGACAAAATCGTCCTCGACGGTGCCACCGATTTAGGAATTGCTCGCGAACTTCTTTCGCAAAACGCCCTCCCGCAAACCGACGAAAATGTAAGCAAGCTGCTCGACGCCTACCTTGTTGTTTTACAAAAACAACTTCCCAAACGTCAGGGTCGCTTACTTCCCGGGGTCCAACCTTTACTGCAATCCTTACAAAAACACTCTCCCGAAAAGTGCCTGATCGCTCTGCTGACCGGAAACATCGCTCGCGGTGCTAAACTAAAACTCTCGCACTATAGTATTTGGGATTTTTTTTCATTCGGCTCCTTCGCCGATAAACATCAAAACCGTAACGACCTCGGCCCACAGGCCCAACAACTCGCCTTCGAAAAAACAGGCAAACATTTCGCTCCTGCAGATATTTTTGTAATCGGAGACACGCCAAGAGACATCGAATGTGGCAAAGCAATCGGAGCCATTACCGTAGCCGTCGCAACCGGAAATTACTCCCAAGAAACCTTAGCCAAACATAATCCCGACCTCCTTTTCCCCGACTTCTCCAATACCACCACGGTGATAAAAGCCTTGCTAGGGTGATGTTCCAAATTGAGGTAAACGAGTTGTCAGGATCTCGTTAATTCAAGCCACCAATAGCTAGGGTCATATCAGCAGTGAGCGCAACGCTACCAGTCGATGAAAGACTAGATAAGCCTCTAAGATTTTCCCTTTTGGTGTAATACCCCATTTTTGATTTTTCAAAAAAAATTGATTGACGATTCAGAAAAGATAAATATTTTATATCAATATATCTAAATATGTTTATGCGTTGTTTTTCTTTTTTCCGTAATTTGTGCGCGATTTGTTTGTTGTTTTTGTCACTTGTAGCTGCCGGTCGAGCGGCGATCATTGTGGGTTCGGGGGCGGATTCGTCCTATCTTGTTTTGGAGGCGAGTGCGTGGAGCGCGTCGCCCTTGGTTTACGAATGGCGGTATGATTACGACTCGCTGAATCCGCCGGATGGATATGATATTCTTTCAGCGGTGATAGCTTTCGATAGCAATTTAACGGGTGTTTTTAATAACTACGGCACGCCCGAAGATCCGAGTTATTTCCTCGCAAGCTTGAGTTACGATGGCGTCAATCTTGTCAATGCAGCGGCTCCGCCCTGGACTCCGTATTGGTCGCAGTGGGTCAGTGGTGGCGAAGCCGGATATCCCGTTGCGAGCCCACTTGCTGATGGGACGTGGGCTTTTGGCAGTGGGCTTTCTGATCCCTATCGTTTACTCGCGCCGGGGAGCTGGGATGGTTTCGTATTTGGAGATGGTTTGACGGCTCCTTCGATCTCGCCGATTCCAGAGCCTTCGGCGATCTACTTCCTGGGCGGCGCAGTGGTTTTGCTCTATTTTCGCAGACGTTTTCTTCAATGCTAAGATCTACTCGCGCATTTTCTTTGGTCGAGCTGACAGTGGTGCTAGCCATCGGGATGGTACTGGCGTCCATCGCCGCGCCAGTCGGCTTGCGAGTGTATGAAAATGCCTCCCTTGCGACTTCGGCAAATAACATCCGCCAACTCAGTATCGGTGCGCAAAGTTACCTCGCCGACAACCGTTTTGTTTTTTGGAAATACATGGACTGGACTGCCGACGGCACCGTCTGGTGGTTCGGGCTGGAGCCAAATGAAAGCCGCTCCGCTGGTGAGGGAAAGCGTTTTTTCAAACCCGACGCAGGGCCGCTCGCG
>JBKEAD010000005.1:0-20667 GCA_047971915.1 Chthoniobacterales bacterium | reverse complement strand
TCTTTTTTCGAGTTCGTTTGTGTTTTCACCACCCTATTACTAGCTTTTTTGGGGCTTTTGTTTATTTTTTTCTTCTAATAAGTTTTTATCCTCTTCTTCTGTTTTCTAACCAAACGCCCTGCGCCACATAGGTCGTCGTGGTGTAAGGGGTTGCCGGATCGCGCCGAGAGACAATCGAAATCTTCACCGCCTTGATGCTGCTCAAATGATCGCTCCAAGTCGGAGCCATCAAGCCATCCAGTCCACTATCCCCCAGAACGGTGGCCGTAGCCGTATAGGCATACTGCTCCCGATCCGCTGTCGCCAAAGAACGTCCCTCCGAATCAAAGTAAAAAGTCCCGGACTGAATGGCGGAATAATCCTCGCGCTGCAATTCGGCGATAAGTGCCTGAGCAATCTGAGATTGAGTCGAAATATCAATCGCCTGACGAAACTGAGACAAGCCGGCCGGCAACAATCCGACAATCCCCATCAGCGCAAAACTCAAGATCCCAAGCGCAATGACAACCTCCACGAGAGAAAAGCCACAAGAGACCCGCCGCTCTTGGCTGTGTTGACAATGTATTGATTGAGTATTCACCGGGGAGTAGTTGCGTCTGAAAAAAAATTAAAGACGAAACGGGCGGGATGCAAGGAATAGCCCTATCTGCCGAATGCTTTTACGGAAAATTGTTTAAACAAAAAAGAACGGCTTTCCCGCCAAATTTGCTTTGTGTCCACAGATCCTCATGTGGTTGAGCAAGCAAAGGTATCTTTTTTAAAAAAGCATCAGTGCCGGGTTTTCTAGGAGTTTTTTGATTTGGCCTAGATAGAGGGCACCGACGTCCCCATCGACGACGCGGTGGTCGCAGCTTAGGGAGATGGACATTTGTTGCCCGACTACGATTTCGTCTTTGTCGTTGACGACGGGTTTTTTCTGGATGGCACCGACGGCGATGATCGCGGCTTGCGGGGGATTGATGATCGCGGCGAAGCGCTCGACTCCGTAGGCTCCGAGGTTGGAGACGGTGATCGTGCCGCCTTGGTATTCCTGTGGATTTAGTTTTTTGTTGCGGGCGCGGCTGGCGAGGTCTTTTACCGTGTCACTGATTTGGCGGAGTGTCAGATTTTGTGCGTCGTGGATGACGGGGGTGACGAGGCCGTCTTCGACGGCTACGGCTACGGCCAAATTCACCGAGCGGAATTGGATAATGGCGTCGCCGGCGAAGGTGGCGTTCACTTTGGGGTTGGTGACTGCGGCGCGTGCGGCGGCGAGGAGCACAAAGTCGTTGAAGGTGATCTTACCTGTGCCGCTGGCTTCGGCGGCGGAGTTTAGTTGTTTGCGGAGCGTGACGATGGCAGTGGCATCGACTTCGCTATGTAGGTAAAAATGTGGAATTTGTGTCTTTGAGGTAAAGAGACGCTCGGCGATGACGCGGCGCATGCCGCTGAGTGGGATCGTGCTGTCGCCTTCGCTTGGCGTGCTTGTGGGCATCGGTGCCGGAGTCGATGCGGGGGCTGCTGCACTGGCTGATTTTGTGGAAACATCGGCGGCGACAATGCGTCCGCCGGGACCGGTGCCGGTGATGCCTTGGAGATCGACTCCGCGTTCGGCGGCGATTTTGCGAGCAAGCGGAGAGGCTTTTACGCGTTCGCCGGAGCTTGTGGTGGGGGCGGAAGTGGGAGCGGAAGTTGGAACGGTATTTTTTTCAGCGGATGCGGATGGAGTTTTTGTCTCTTGCGGGGAGGTGGTTTCTTTGATCGAGGCGGGGTCTTCGCCCTCTTCTAAAAGGATTGCTATGGGCGTGCCGATGGCGGCTTTTTCACCGGGCTTGATTTTGAGTGCGTGAATGGTCCCGTCGTCGAATACTTCCATTTCCATAGTGGCTTTGTCGGTTTCGATTTCGGCGATGATGTCGCCTGCGGTGACGGTGTCGCCTTCTTTAACTTTCCAAGTTGCGAGGGTGCCCTCGGTCATGGTGTCGCTAAGCTTTGGCATTTCGATATGGATAGGCATAGGGCTGGAAAATTTTGTGTATTAAAGGAGAAAAAGCGGACGACGTAGAGAAAATTAACAGGTTTCGAGGACTTTTTTGACGACGCGCTCCACGGTCGGGAGCTGTTCTTTTTCCACGGGCATGCTGTAGATGGCGGGGGCGTCGAGTGAGGAGACGCGGCCCACGGGGGCGTCGAGGTCGTCGAAGGCTTTTTCCATGAGCGTGGCAGAGATCTGGGCGGCTACTCCGCAGAAGGGTTTGTTTTCTTCTACGAGGACGGCACGGTGGGTTTTGGCCACGGATTGGAGGATGGTGTCTTCGTCGAGTGGGCGGATGGAGCGGAGATCGACGACTTCGGCGTCGATATTGTGTTTTTCGGCGAGGATGGCGGCGGCTTCGAGACAGGTGAGGACGCAGCGTCCGTGTGCGATGAGCGAGATGTCTTTGCCAGTTTTCTTTACGTCGGCGACGCCGAGTGGAATGGTGTATTCTCCGTCGGGGACTTCGCCGAGGTTGCCGTAGAGGAGGGTATTTTCCATTACGCAGACGGGGTCGTTGTCGCGGATGGCGGTTTTCATGAGTCCCTTGGCGTCGTAGGGTGTTGCGGGGCAGACGACTTTTAGGCCGGGGACGTTGGCAATCCAGTTTTCGGGGGTGTGGGAGTGGGTGGCACCGACGTTGGTGCCGCCGTTGGCGGGGCCGCGGATGACGATGGGGACGTTTATCTGGCCGCCGGACATGTAGCGGACCATGCCGGCGTTGTTTATGATCTGGTCCCAGGCGACGGCAGAGAAGCTCCAGAACATGAGTTCGAGCACGGGGCGGATGCCGAGCATGGAGGCACCGATGCCGAGGCCGATAAAGCCTGCTTCGCTGATGGGGGTATCGACGACGCGTTTGTCGCCGTAGCGTTTCCAGAGGCCTTCGGTGACTTTGTAGGCTCCGTTGTATTCGGCTACTTCTTCGCCCATGATGACGACGTTTTCATCGCGCTCGATTTCTTCGGCGAGGGCGTGGTTTAGGGCGGTGCGGTAGGTGATTTCTGACATAAAAAAATTTATTGAATTTCGCTTTGGGGCGGAGTTGGGGGGAGGGGGGAGGGGGGTGTTTTTTTAAGTATTGAAGAAGTGGCGTCCGGTGCGGCCTGCTTCGGTTTGGTTGTCCACTTCCCAGTAAACGTCTTGGTAGATGTCATCGACGGAGGGGAAGTCGCTTTCGATTGCGAATTTTGCGGCTTCGTCGGCTTCTTGTTTAGCGGCTTTGTCGAGGGCGATGGCGGCGTCTTCGTCGAGGACGCCTTCTTCGATGAGACTGCGTTTCCAGTGGCGGATGGGGTCGTAGTGTTGTTTGTAGTATTCGATTTCTTGTTCGGTGCGGTATTTTTTGGCGTTTGCGTCGGCGACGGAGTGTCCGTAGTGGCGATAGGTGCTGATTTCGAGGACGGTTGGGCGGGATTTTTCGTGGGCTCGCTTTATGGCTTCGGCAATTTTTGCTCGGGTTTCGTAGAAGTGGGCACCGTCGGCTAGGTCCCAGTCGATGTTGTAGCCTTCGGCACGCTCGGCGAGGGAACCTTTGGTCGCGGAGGAGCGTTTCAGGCTGGTGCCCATGGAGTAGCCGTTATTTTCGATAATGAAGATGGCGGGGAGATCCCAGAGGGAGGCGAGGTTTAGGGATTCGTGGAAGGAGCCTTGGTTGATGGCGCCGTCGCCGAGGAAGGTGAGGGAGCAGCCTTTTTCGCCACGGTATTTTATGCCGTAGGCGAGGCCGAGGCCGAGGGGGGTCTGGCCGGCTACGATGCCGTGGCCGCCCCAATAATTTTTGTCGGGAGCGAAGAAGTGCATGGAGCCGCCGCGTCCTTTGGAGCAGCCGGTTTTTTTTCCAAAAAGCTCGGCCATGCATTCGTTCATGCCCATGCCGACGGCGAGGGCGTGTCCGTGGTCGCGGTAGGCGGTGATGATGTGGTCGTGCTTGCCCATGAGGGAGACCGCGGCTACGGCGATGGATTCTTGGCCGATGTAGAGGTGGAGAAAGCCGCCGATGCGGCCTTGGTTGTAGTGTTTTAGAGAGACCTGTTCGAAACGGCGGATGCGATACATTTGCTCGAGGAAGCCTATTTTGGCTTCGGCTTGCAGGTTGGCGTTTGCTTCTGCTTTGGCGTGATCGATTGTTTTCGCTTTTGTTTCGATTTGGGAGACGGTCATAGAGAGTTCTTTGTATTTATCTGTGCAGAGGTTTTCTTTTCAGATTCCGACTTTTTTTGTAACGGCTGGGCATAGTTAGCGAATAATGCTTTTTTCGCAATATGAAAAAAGTCGAAGCTTTTTTGGATAACTTTTCGGAGTTCTCCTTTTAGCCTGAGTGATGGGTTTTGACGAGGATTTGTTTGATTTTTATCAGAAAAATTTTCACTGTGGGTTGAAGGAAATCTCGGGATTGACAGCGGTGGGCGGGGGATTTTGAATTGGGGAATGCCGATTTATGAGTTTTATTCGCCGGATACCCATCGGATTTATAGTTTTTATGCACGGCGGATTTTGTCTCGGGATGTGGTGCCGCTTTGTCCGGATGGGGAGAGTTTTGCGATGGAGCGGATGATGTCGAGTTTTGCTTTTACCGGTCGGGCTAAGGAGGCGGGAGGTGAAGGGGGGGATTCGCCGGATGCTAAACAAGTCGCGCTGATGCAGGAGGCGATGCAGGCGATTGAAAAAATGGGGGATAGTGAGCCGGATGCTCGTGTGCTTGGTGCTGTGATGAGGAAGCTCCAAACGGCTTCGGGCGAAAAACTTCCTGCCGGGATGGAGGAGATGATTCGTCGGATGGAGGCGGGGGAGGATTTGGAAAAGCTGGAGGCGGAGTATGAAGATTTCCCTGAAGATGAGGGGGTGGAAAGTGGTGCGGGAGGGAGGCGTAAGGCTCCGCATCGTGATCCGAAGCTTTATGAAATGAGTGAGTTTTTGGTATAAAGCTCTTCGCAGTTTTCTATTCCTTAGCTTTTCAACAGGCTTTTAGGACTTCTTGGGTTGTTTTGAAGTGGGTTTTTACGATGGTGGGGAGGATGTTTTCGCCGTGTTTTTTGACCATATCGATGGCGGTTTGGCGGACTTTTTCGGAGGCTCCGCGGGGGAAGGGGGCTTGGTGTCCGTAGTTTTTTGCTTCGTTGTCCATCCAGTCGATGAATTTTTCTCGTGCTAGGATGGAGGCAGCGGCGACGGCGTAGTCGGACTCGGCTTTGGTTTGTTGGTCGAGTTGGAGGGCTTTGCCTTTTTCTTTGAGGGCGCGTTGGAGGACGGTGACGTTTGCGAATTTATCGGAGAGGGCGCGGGGGCAGGTGGGGACGAGTTTGCACATGTTTTCGATGGCAGTGGCGTGGCCCCAGGCGAGGAGGTGGTTTAGGCTGCGGAATTTGGTGATGAGTTGGTTGTATTTTTCGGGGCCGATGAGGACGATGGTGTGGGGGACTTTGAGGGTGCGGATGGTGGAGGCGAGGGCGCGGATGCGTGCGTCGGAGCTTATTTTTTTGCTGTCGGCGATGCCGCCGTTTTTGAGTGCGGTGGCGAGGGGGGCGTCCGCGTAGGCGCCGGCGATGACGAGTGGGCCGAAGTAGTCGCCTTTGCCGCTTTCGTCGATTCCGAAATGGGCTTCGAAGCGTTCGGGGTTTAGGGATTCTTCGTAGTCGAAGGTAGCTTCGCCGACGATTTCGGGTTCGAGGACGTAGCGGATGAAGTCTTCGGTTTCTTTTCCTTGGACGACGATTTTTGGGCCTTTTTCGTAGAGGGCTAGGGTGAGATTTTTTTTCTTTGCGAAGAAGCGGGTGTAGGGGCGGGTATCGATTTCGTATTCGTCGTGGTTTTTTACCCAACTGTGGAGTTTGTCGGCTTGTTTGTTGGTGAGGGGGAGGGTGTAGATGGTGGTTTTTTTTGGAGATGGTGGAGAGGTTTTGGACATAGTGAGAGAGAGTTGGACTTTGGTATTAGCGGGTTCTTAGCGGATTCTTTTTTCTTTTTAAAACTCGGAATTGGTTTTTGTTACAATTCTGCTATATTTCGGGGGTTGATCTTTTTTTGTAATCGGAAAGGTTTAATTTTTGTGAATTTTGATGATCCCCAATATTATATTAATCGTGAGCTGAGCTGGCTGGAATTTAACCAACGTGTCATTGAGCAGGCGATGGATGTGAGCAATCCGCTGCTGGAGCGGCTGAAATTTCTCTGCATTGTGAGTTCGAATTTGGATGAGTTTTTTGAAGTTCGTTTTGCGGGTTTGAAGCAGCAGAAGCTAAATCATGCGAGCGAGGTGGGGCCGGATGGTAAGAGTGCGACGGAGCAGCTCGATTTGATTGCTAAGCGTGTGCGCAAGATGGTGAATGACCAGTATGAGTGCTGGAATAAGCAGATTGCGCCGCAGCTTGAGGCGAATCGGATTACTTTTCATAATTATCCAAATATCTCGGCGGATGAGCAGGCGTATTTTGAGAAGTTTTTTTATGAGTCGGTGTATCCGGTTTTGACTCCTTTGGCGATTGATCCGGCGCATCCTTTTCCGCAGCTTTTAAATAAGAGTTTGAATGTGATTGTGGAGTTTGAGGATGAGGATTTGACGACAGATGTAGCGGTTGTGCAGGTGCCGCGAATTTTGCCGAGAGTGGTTCCGTTTCCGGGGAGTGCGAGTGAGGAGCATTTTGTTTTTCTGGGGCATATCATTAAGGAGCATGTGGGTGCGCTGTTTCATGGGATGAAGATTAAGGGGGCGCATCTTTTTCGAATTACGCGAAATAGTAATCTGTATGTGGATGATGAGGAGATTCATAATTTATTGAATGCGATCGAGGCGGAGCTGCGGCGAGTGAATCGCGGAGCTGCAGTGCGGCTGGAGGTGGATTCGCATTGTCCGCCGGAGATGGTGGATCGTTTGGTGGATACGTTTGGGCTGGAGCAGGAGGATGTATTTTGTATTGATGGGCCATTGAATTTGGTTCGTCTGATGCCGTTGGCTTTGCAGATTGATCGGCCGGATTTGCGCTATAAGCGGTTTAATCCGGTGAGGGTGGTGTCGCTGGAGGCGGATGCGGATATTTTTTATCATATTCGGCGGGAGGACATCATGTTGCACCATCCCTATGATAGTTTTCAGACGGTGGTGGATTTTGTGGCTCAGGCTGCGGAGGATCCGCAGGTTTTGGCGATTAAGCAAACGCTTTATCGGACGAGTTCGGATTCACCGATTGTGCAGGCATTGATTCAGGCGGCGCAGAATGGGAAGCAGGTTACGGTCTGTATCGAACTAAAGGCGCGTTTTGATGAGGCGGCAAATATCAAGTGGGCGCGGGCGATGCGTGAGGCTGGGGTGGATGTGGTGTATGGCGTGGCTGGTTTGAAAACCCATGCGAAGGCGATTCTCGTGGTTCGGAGTGAGGGGGATTCGATTCGGCGTTATGCTCATCTTGGGACGGGGAATTACCATCCCTCGACGGCGCGTATTTATACAGACTTGGGGCTTTTTACTTGTAATGAAGAGATTACTCGGGAGCTTGCGGAGACTTTTAATCTCATTACCGGAATTTCAAAATATCCTGGAATGAAGCAATTGATGGTTGCGCCTTACGATCTCTATGGTCGTTTTCAGGAGTTGATTGAGCAGGAAATTAGTAATGCAGAGGCCGGGCGCCCTGCCGGAATTTATGCAAAGGTGAATTCGCTCATTGAAAAGGGAATTATTTCTTCGCTCTATCGGGCATCTAATGCGGGGGTAAAAATCCGTTTGCTGGTTCGTGGCATGTGCGCTTTGCGTCCTGGTGTGCCGGGTGTGAGTGAAAATATCGAGGTGAGGAGTATTGTGGGGCGTTTTCTGGAGCACAGTCGTATTTTTCGTTTTGAAAATGGCGGGGAGCCTCGCATTTTCTTAGGGAGCGCAGATTGGATGCAGCGTAATCTTTTCCGACGGGTGGAGACGGTTTTTCCGGTGACTGGTCCGAGGGTGTTTGAGCATGTCGAGGAGATTCTCGATTGGTTTTGGAGAGATAATGTGAAGAGCCGTGTCATGCTGCCGGATGGGACGTATCAACCCGTCGTGAGTGAACTGCCGCCATTTAATGCCCAGGCCGAGTTTCTGGCTGATGCAGTTCGTCGGCGCAAGGCTCGGGTGGCAAACAGTAGCTAGGGAGGATTAAATAATTTGTGGTTTTCCCGCGCGGTATTCGTTGGGAGATGTTTGTGTGTAGTGAGCAAAGGCGTGGTGAAAGGAGACTGGGTCGCTATAGCCGATTTGGCTGCTGATTTCTTTGATGTTGAAATCGGTTTCGAGCAGGAGTTTTTTGGCTTCTTCCATGCGGAGTTTCAGGAGGAAATGTCCGGCGGATGTTCCGCTTCGTTTTCGGAAAAGTTTGCGAAAATGACTTTCGGATAATTTTGCGTGTGCGGCGAGTTCGCGGATGCCGATGGATTGGTGGAGATTTTTCTTTGCCCAATTTTGTAAATTTTGCACCCAGTGTTTTTTGTCGTCGTGGAGCAGGCAAATGTTTGCGAGGAGTTCGCAAAGGAGCGTGCTAAAATATTCTTCGGTGAATGGTCGCCATGTGGAGTCGCCGAGGTAATTTTCATCGATTCTCTGCATGATGCTGCTGGCAAGGCCGGAACGTATGCCGCCTTCAAAAAAATAGATGCCGGATTTTATATATTTTTCTTGAAGCAGTGAATCGACAAGCCGATTGCGTTGCTTTTTGAAATGGGTGACCCATATCGCGCTGTGAGTTTCCATCGACTCTCCCTGAAAATAACATTTGGGAGGAATGAGTAGGGCATCGTCGGTATTTGCCATGAAGCTGCCGAGCTTTGTTTGAAAATGAATGCGCCCTTGTTTAACAATCAAAAGATCGTGGTGCGGCCAGCCGTCGGCACCAAATTGCTTTTGCGCTGCGTAGTGACCAATACCGTGAAAAAGTAAATTCATCGTCGATAGAGAAGAAGCGGGATCGTTAATAAATAATCGGAATTATCAGTATTTTGCGATTTATAGCTGATACAAGCTCGTAAAGAATCAAAAAAATCATTTTGAGTAAATTTTATGAGCGAATCTATTATGAAGAAAAATCTATTGGTGATCGGGCTTGGCAGCATCGGTGAGCGGCATTTGCGTTGTTTTAAAAACTTGGGGGATGTCCAGGTGGCGGGGTGTGAGATGAACGTCGAACTTGGGGAAAAAATTGCGAAGCGTTATGATTGCCCAGTTTATCCTTCGCTAGATGAGGCTCTCCGTGCGCAGACTTTCGATGCGGGAGTTGTTTGCACGTTGGCAAATACGCACATTCCGATTACGAAACAGTGTGTGGAGGCAGGCTTGCATGTGTTGATTGAAAAGCCTCTGGCCGTTTCACGAGATGGTGTCGAGGAACTTGAAAAGCTGGCGGCGGCAAGGGAGCGAATTTTGCGGGTGGCTTACGTGCATCGCTCGATGACATTATTTTTGGCAGGAAAGAAAATTTTAGATAGTGGACGCATCGGTCAGCCTCGCCATGCCTCTTTGGTTGCCGGGCAGCATTTTCCAACGTGTCGTCCAGCTTATCGAGAGATTTACTACACTTCACATGAACGCGGAGGGGGATGTATTCAGGATGCGATTACGCACTCTGTGCATACGATGGAGTGGATGATGGGAGATATAAAATCGCTTTTTACTTCGGCGGAGCATCAGGTGCTGGAGGGCGTGGAGGTCGAGGATACGGTGAATATGGTTGCTACAACGCTTGATGGCACGATGCTCAGTTTGGCTTTTAATCAATTCCAAGCACCGAATGAAGTTTTTTTGCAGATCAATGGCACGAAGGGGAGTCTGCGTTTCGATCTCTCTAAATCACGTGTCGGCGTGCTTTTGCTGGGTGATGAAAATTGGACTTGGGAAGAGTTTCCCGTGAATGGGCGGGATGATTTTTTTCAAAATCAAGCACGGTATTTTATAGATACCCTTGCGGGTGAGGAAACGCCTTTAGCAACTCTGGCAGAGGCGGAACAGACACTTCGGGTAAACATCGCTTCTTTGGAATCGGCGCGGACACACCGCGAAATCACTCTTTGATTTTTTATGAAAAAAAACCTCCGTCTCGCTATGTTGGGAATGATTCCCGGTAATGGACACCCCTACTCTTGGTCCGCTATCATCAATGGATTCGATCCCGCTGCGCTTGCGGATTGTCCATATCCGGCAATTCAGGATTACATGGGAAAGCGTAACCCAGAGGAGGTTGGGATTGACGGTGCGGAGGTCACGCATCTTTGGACGGATAATGCAGAAGAGGCGTCCAGCGTGGTCGCTTTTGCAAAGATTCCCAACATCGTTTCGCGGCCAGAAGATGTGATCGGTGAGGTCGATGCGGTGATTATTTCGACAGACGATGGGAGCGATCATGTGCGGCGTGCGCGTGCTTTTGTGGAAGCGGGATTGCCTGTTTTTGTGGATAAGCCACTGGCTACAAATCGCGAGGAGCTAACGCAATTTGTCAAATGGCAAAAAGGTGGAGCGCGGATTCTTTCGTCGAGCGGGATGCGTTATGCTCCAAAGTTAGAGGAACTAGAGGGCGAGAAGTGGGATTGGATGACGAACTTTACTTGCAAGACTTGGGAACGCTACGGAATTCACGCTTTGGAGCCTATTTTTCGTTTGGTCGGCCCGGGCTTTACGCAAATTCGCTGTGAGGCGCAGGCGGGATCGGATATAGTTTATTGTCGGCATGAGAGTGGTTTTCAGGCGACTGTTGCTGCAATTCATGAAGCCTATGGAAGCTTCGGAGCGATCCATGCCTACGGGGCGAAGGAACAAAAAGCGATTTTGCTGAGAGATACCTATGCGAGTTTCAGAGGGCAACTTGTAGCCGTGGTGGAGTGGTTGCAAACGGGTGTTGCTCCTTTTCCTTTTGAGCATACGATGGAGATGATGGCGATTTTGATTGCTGCGCAGGATAGTCGCGAGCGTGGCGGCGAGCTAATCGCTGTTCAGGATATTTTAAATCCGATTTTGGAAAAACTATGAGAAAGAGCCGTATTTTACGTGAAGTTGCAGACGGAAAATTTGCGACTTGCTTGAAAATCAATATTCCGCATCCTGACGTCATCGAGCTTGCAGGCTTGGCCGGGGCATCTTCAGTTTGGCTGTGCAATGAACACATTCCAACAGACTGGTCGGCCTTTTCGCATTGTGTGAGAGCGGCAAAAGTGCACGACATGGATGTTATTATCCGCGTGAGCAAGGGGTCGTATAATGATTATATAAAACCCTTCGAGGCGGATGCTACGGGTATCATGGTGCCCCACGTCACAAGTGCTCGGGAGGCTGAAAAAATCGTAGAGATATGCCGTTTTCCCCCTCTTGGAAATCGTGCGCTTGATGGTGGGAATGTAGATGGAAAATATTGTCAAACCCCATTAAAAGAATACATGGCAGAAAGTAACCGGGAGCGGCTGATCATTTTGCAAATCGAGTCGCCGGAGGCTGTGGAAGTGATTGATGAAATCGCTGCCGTGCCGGGTTACAATATGCTACTTTTCGGGCCGGGAGATTTTTCAGCGCGTATTGGTGATGCCGGAAATATAAATCATCCCGATTTATTAAAGGCACGTCGCCGTGTCGAAGAAGCTGCCCAAAAATACGGAAAGCAGCTTTTTGCGGTTCCAAGTAAAGGGGGAGAAAAAGAGATGCTCGAAAAGGGTTACGTGATCGGCAGTGTCGGTAGTGATGTTTATAGCCTTGGTGCCGCTTTTAGAGAGGCGGTGGCGACCTATTCTAGCGATGACAAAACGGACGCTTCCGACTCGCAGTATAAATAGAGTCTTCTGAAGTGTTTACGAATCGTTATTTAAGCTCATCCGCAGTATAGACGATGTCTCCATTAAATAGGGTCATTAAACATTTCATGTTTTTGATTTCTGGAGTGGAAACGGTGTAGAGGTCTCGATCCCAAATTGCGAGATCTGCATATTTACCTACTTCAATGGAGCCTATGTGCTCTTCCATGAACATTTGGTGAGCCGCCCATATCGTGGAAGCTTTGAGCGCAGTCTTTACATCGACCGCTTCTTCTAAACCAAACGGAGTCTGCTCATACTTCCCAACTTCGGGCTGGCGTGCAATGGATGACCAGATACCGTATCTGGCAGGAAATGGGGTCACTGCATAGTCCGAACCATTAGCCCAGATGATACCTTTTTCTTTAAAGGTGGCAAAAGGATTGAGCCTTTTTGCACGCTCCCCAAAATTACGCGCATAGGTATCACCTATCCACCATGTAAAAGTTGCTGAAGGCTCTGGGTAGCCTGCATCATATTTGCTTTGAAGTTCTTTCATTATCGTCATTGCAGTAGGAGTTGGTATATTGGCATGGATTATTCCATGACGTAATCCCTGAGTTGGTTTCGTTTCTAACACTTCCTTATATATGGAGGCAACGGTATCGATAGTTCGGTCCCCAATGGCATGGATGCTTACGTGAACCCCTGCTTCATGAATGGTTTTGATCATTTCCCGCAACACGTCCGGCGTCATGTTGGGAAAGCCGTAATTTCCCTTATCCACCTCGGTAAAATTTTTATTCCATTCGTCATATAACCATGCGGTCCGGGCCCCTCCGCTACCATCAGCAAAAATCTTGATACCGCCGGATACTAAATGATCATTTTTTCCTATTTTAAAAGTATCTTGAATTTCTTGATGCTGTCTCAAGGCACTTTGGACAGATTCTTCGCTTTTACCGCCATGCCATAAGCCTAAAACCCGCACTTTTAACTTTTTTGAATCCAAAAGGTTTTTGTAGGCTTCCCAACGCTCATCAGTCAAGGTGGGGTCTTTGGCACCCGTCATTCCTTCAGAGTTTAATAAGTCACTCATATGAGCAATGCCCTTCTCTATGTCTTCGACCGTAAGAGGTGGTAGTTTTTGATAGATGAGCGTCATAGCACTTTCTATCAATGTGCCTGTAGCTGTCCCGGAAGCATCCCTCTCAATAATACCTTCGGGGGGATTGGGAGTGGTAGCGTCTATCTCTGCAATTTCTAGTGCCTTAGTGTTAGCCACCCCATAATGGCCAGTCGTATGAGACAACCAAACCGGATTGTTGGGAGAGATTTCATCCAGTTCTTTTGCCGTTATAAGCCGTTTTTCCTTTATTTTTCCTTCATCAAGACCTTTGCCTTGAATCCATTCCCCTGGGGATACTTTTTTAATCTGGGCTGAAATAAGACTTTTTATATCATCAATGCTCTTCACATTAGGATACCTCACATCAATCATATTTGGAATAGTGAACGGACTGGCACTTAGATGCATATGAGCATCTAATAAGCCGGGTGTCACCGTATTGCCCTTCAAATCGATACGACGAGTTCCTTCTCCAGACAATGCCTTGATCTCTTCACTGTTGCCCAAGGCCAGTATCTTCCCATTCCTGATCGCAAGGGCCTCTACAATCCTGTCGTTATTATCGACGGTTATTATTTTTCCATTAACTAGGATAAGATCTGGATGTTCTATCTTCATAGCGAATATATTAGTTATTAAAAGCAATGCTATGACTCCCATACGCAATTCCTTTTGATTTTTTATTATAGTTTTCTACTTCAGATTAAATTTCCCAACATAAATATTTTATGTTCAGAAAATCTTCTATTCCGTATTTCGAACCTTCACGCCCATAGCCGCTTTCCTTGATACCACCAAAAGGAGCCACGGTTGTGGAAATCATTCCTGTATTTATTCCTACCATTCCGAACGCTAGTGCTTCTGCAACCTTCCAAATTCTGGAAGGATCTTTTCCATAAAAATAAGATGCAAGACCGGAGCGGGTTTGGTTGGCCAGTGCGATGACTTCGTCATCGGATTCAAAACAAAAAATGGGTGCTATCGGCCCAAATATTTCTTTTGAAAAAACATCCATCTCAGATGTGACATCTGTTATAATAGTTGGCTCATAGAGCAAAGTTCGCTCATCATTTCCCGACCGCCTTCCTCCACAAAGCACTTTCGCTCCCTTTGCTAACGAATCTTTTACAACATTTTCTACAAATCGCACCGCTTTTTCTTCGATCAACGGTCCTATCATTATACCATCTTCCATTCCATTGCCTACGGACAGCTTTTTGACCTCCGTGCTGAGCTTTAGTGAGAATTTATCATAGACTCCTTTTTGCACAAAAAATCGGTTAGCACATACACAAGTCTGTCCGGCATTTCGATACTTAGAGGCAATGGCTCCCTCAACGGCCTTATCAATATCTGCATCATCAAAAACTATAAACGGCGCATTGCCCCCCAATTCCATTGATGCTTTTTTTACCGTTTTGGCACACTTTTCTAATAGTAGTTTTCCAACAGGGGTAGAACCGGTAAATGATAGTTTCTTAACTTCGGGGCTGGAAGTAAGGGTGTCTCCAATTTCTGACGCCTTTGTCGTGGTTATAATATTTAAAACTCCAGCCGGAATTCCGGCCTCCTCCGCTAATACTGCAAGAGCCAATGCCGATAACGGCGTCAGTTCGGATGGTTTGACCACTGCCGTGCATCCAACTGCCAAAGCAGGTGCAATTTTCCGAGTTATCATTGCATTTGGAAAATTCCAGGGTGTGATTGCGGCGATCACTCCAATGGGTTGTTTGATTACAATTATCCTTTTGTCGCGTTGGTGACCCGGAATCGTATCGCCATAAACCCGTTTTGCTTCCTCTGCAAACCATTCGATGAATGAAGCACCATAACGTATTTCTGCACGTGCTTCTTGCAAAGGTTTTCCCTGTTCTAGGGTCAGGATTTTAGCCAGGTCTTCCTCGTTTTCTAAAAGCAGGCTATACCATTTTTTAAGAATTTCGCTGCGCTCGGTTCCCGTCCTTTCGCTCCAATCTTTAAAAGCCTTATCCGCTTCCTGAATAGCAAACTGCGCATCTTGTGCTGAACAGTTAGAAATTTCAGCAATCTTATGATTAGTGAAGGGATTATATAACGGAAATTTCTCTGCCCTTGCGCCTGAGACGAAACGCCCTCCAATATACGCATTTTGTTGAAACAGCTTAGGATTTTTAAGTTTTAGATTTGTTATATTAGACATTTTCTTCCAATGCAGTTTCAAAAATACTTAGTGCCTCATTGATTTGATCTTCTGTTACAACCAAGGGAGGAATCCAACGCGCTACATTTTTATAGGATCCGCAACTTAGCAGCAGCAACCCTTTTTCTATACAGCTTCCGATCACCTTAGAGGTGATTTCGGTATTTGGCGTTTTGTCCCCATTGCTAAATTCTGCGGCCACCATGAGTCCCATACCCCGAACATCTCCGATGATAGGATATTTTTTCTGTATTGCAAGCAGCCCCTCTTTTAATTGATTTCCCCGGGCCATACTGTTGCCCAATAAATCTTCTTCTATCATTACATCGATAGTTTCCATGGCAGCAGCGGCAGCTAACGCACTCCCTCCGCCATAGGTTCCGCCATGAGTTCCGGGAGGCCATTTATCCATAAGTTCAGAAGTGGAAGCAATCGCTGATATTGGAAAACCACTTCCCAATCCCTTAGCCATTACGATGATATCCGGTTTTACCTCGGCATGTTCAAAACAGAAAAATTTTCCGGTTCTTCCAAATCCGGATTGCACCTCATCTAATATTAGCAATATGCCATGTTCATTGCATACCTCCCTAAGATGGTGCAGGAATTTGGCGGGCGCAGGCACATAGCCGCCTTCTCCTATAACAGGTTCGATAATGATAGCAGCCGTTTCATCGGGTGCTGTCTGACCTGTAAGAACGAGATCCAGTTGTTTTTTACAAAAGTCTATCGTCGTAGCTTCGTCCCAACCGTAATAATACGCATACGGAAAAGGGGCGACAAAAATACCTGCGGGCAAAGGCTGGTATTTATGCCTATAGACGGTTTTGGACGTCGTCATGGCCATGGATAAATGGGTTCTTCCATGAAAACTTCCTTGGAAAACAATGATATTCGATCTTCCTGTAGCTGACTTAGCCAATTTTACAGCAGCCTCTGTTGCTTCGGAACCGCTATTAGAAAAAAAGAAGCGATTAATGTGAGATGGGGTAATCTCATTTAATTTAGAGGCCAGCTTTATTGCGGTGTTTGGAATAACGCAGTTCATCTGCGCAAAAATTAATTTTTGCGCCTGTTCCTGTATCGCCCTTACGATACGGGGATGGCAGTGCCCTGTATTGATAACCCCTATGCCCGATGTAAAATCAATATATCTATTGCCATTTTCATCGAACAAGAAAATGCCCTCGCCTCTAATAGGTCTCATCTGTGTGAGATGAGTCCAAACCGGAGATAGGAGTGCGGTTGAATCAATGCTGCTGTCATTTATCATAGTCATAATAGTTTACCTAAATTTCGACTTAAAAAAATATCAATCGTTAGTCATGGATATGCTCATACATTCTTTCGCTTATTTTCTTTTTGCCGTAAAATTTCATTGTCCATAGGTAAAAAAGCAGTCCGGTAAGGCTCCATAGCAAAATGATAGTCCATTCATAACCGCTCAGTGCAGATGGGCTTCCCGGAAGATACAGATATACCAAGCCTAGGCTGAAAACAAAGGCCAATATTCCAACCCATTTTCCAAAGGGCACTCTGAAAGGTCTATTCATGCCGGGTTCTTTTTTTCTAATACTAATAAAAGCAATCGAAACGATACTCCACGAAATTACGATTCCCAAACTGCCGGCATTTACGATCCACCTTAAAGCAACTTCTCCAAAAAGGGTGGCAAGAATAGATGTAGCCGTAACAAAAAGGATCGCATTGACGGGAGACTTATATTTGGGATGCAAGCGAGCAAAAAACATTGGGAGCATTCCGGACTGGCCCATCGCATAGATAGATCGCGTGGCACCGATAAAAAAACTATTCCAACTCGTCAAAATACCCGCAAGCCCTGCAAGGAGCAGGAGGCCCTTAGCCCATTTTCCACCAAATATTACTTGCATCGCATCGCCGGGCGCCAATGACATACTCTTCAATCCTGAAGCAGGAATGGTGATACCAACGCTATATATAATAGCAATATACCAGACCACAGCAAGAGTTACCGACAATACAAGCACTCTCCCTATTTTCTTAAAAGGTAGGTTCGTCTCTTCTGCCGCTTGGGGGATAACATCGAAACCCACGAACATAAATGGAGTCATTATAAGAACAGACATCAATCCAATCGAAAGCTTTCCGGTATCCCAAACTTCCTTGGAGTCAACAGGAGAATTTGACACAAAAAAACTTCCAAAAACTAACATGCCGCCAACTAATAGAATAAAGGCGGTGAGTATCGACTGGATGAACGCCGCCGATTTGACGCCTATATAATTCATAAATCCGATGGCCAATGAACCTGCAACGCCAATCAATACCGCATACAGGTGCACCGCACCTCCATTGACTTCCCATAAGAGGATTTCGTGCGAAAAGGGCATTATATTTTCTAAGACAACGGGCAGAGCAACTGCTTCAAATGCGCAAATCGAGACATAACCAAGTATAATAAACCAAGTGCAAATGAACGAAGCATTTACGCCCAATCCTCGGAAACTGAAGACATGCTCACCCCCAACTTTTGGCATTGCTGAAGTGAGTTCGGCATAGATAAAGCCAATCAGAGAAACCACCACTCCGCCTATAAAAACTGCTAGGATTGCGCCCATTACGCCAGCCTGCAAGATCCATTCGCTGGTGAGAACGACCCAGCCCCAGCCGATCATGGCTCCAAAAGCTAGGGTGAAAATATCCCATTTGCCCAAAACGCGTTTAAACTTAGATTTACTTTCCATAGTCTCTATTATTTTTTTAAAGGGGGAGCGTCCTCCAAGCCTTCTTGCCTCGGAGTCGGAAGTGGAAACAAGTATCACATGTTTGATTTTCAGCAAGGCTTAAATCCATAAAATCAGTTTGTAAAAATAGTTTTTTGGGCTAAGAGCCGTCTGATTTTTAAGAAGTAGGCTCTAAGGCCCATTGGGAAAAAATGGTTCAGGAAGTTTTTCCTTTTGGTATTAGCTTGATTCGGCGGTGGGCTTTTTATTTATTAGCCCTTAAGTTTGGATGGGCGTTTTTAGTTGCGCCGCCGATTTTTTTCGAAAAGTCTAACCCCGTAAATTACTCATGAGCTTTATTAATCGTCTTCTTTTATTAGTCATTATCATCCTTGCGGTCTATGTTCTTTGGCCGAGGAATCCGAATCTAGCGAAATTCAATCCTCAGAGTGCGGCAAAGTTGGAGGCTGCCGCTTGGGTGGCGGCTTCGAAGGCAGATGCTTTTGGCTCGGCCAAGTCTTTTTATCTTCTCTATGATAGGCAGTTTGGAATCTCGCCAATTTCTTCGGTAATGCTTGCGCAAGGTGCAAGTCGCACGCTGTTGCTGATTCGTAGGGGAGCGGATGAGGCGGACCAGGAAAAGGCGATTCCCGTTTTAGTCGAATTTTACACGCGGTTAAAAAATGAGCTGGAGGCGGATTGGGATCCGGCGAGTCTGGCGCGTAAGGATTTTTCGATTTGGCTGAGCGTGGCTAATGGTGGGGGAGCCGAGGATGTCGCCGGGCAGATTGTTAATTTGTGGATAGCACTCTATGGACAATCCGCCGGATCCCTGAATGCTGCTGCCAAAGAGCGTGCGGAAGCGATGATCGCTTCGGCTGCGGTGATACCGGACGGAACGGGCGATTTATCGGCGACCCAATCTTTACTCGATGCCTCATGGGCAAAAGTGAAAACTTTTGTTGAGGGTCTTTGAGACCGGCTTACGGTCTCTATACTTCACTAAGAACACTAAGAAGCTTGGGCGATGGATAGTTGTTGTGGACACGGGCATAATCACGAGCACGGACATTCACATAGTGGTGACGACTGGAAGTTGCTGGCGATATTGTCTGCTCTTTGCTTAGTCTTTACGATTTCGGGCTGGCTTTGCCAACATTTCTTTCCGAGTTTTCTCCCCGCGATTGTTTGCTATGTTTTGGCCTATGCCTGTGGGGCGTATGATGCTGCTCGGGATGCTTGGCCAAAGATACTGAAGCTGGATCTGGACATTCATTTTCTGATGCTGTTTGTCGCCTTCGGGGCCGCGTTGATCGGTGCTTGGTGGGAAGGTGCCGTTTTACTTTTTCTTTTTTCGGCTTCCGGCGCAATGGAGCACTATGCGATGGGGCGCACGCGTAGAGCTATCGATGCGCTATTAAAAACAGCTCCTAAAACGGCGCGGACACTCGATGCTTCGGGGAGTGAAATAGAGCTTCCGGTGGAGGAACTGAAAATTGGCATGACGGTTCTTTTGGCAAGCGGAAATGCCGTGCCAGTAGATTTACGGCTGACGAAAGGGCAGACAACAGTGGATGAATCGAACCTCACCGGTGAAGCCCAGCCTGTTCCCAAAAAACCTGGGGATACGCTTTCTTCCGGGACCATAAATCTTTCGGGAGCGGTCGAGGGAGTCGTTTTGCACCCGGCTAGCGAGAGTGCTTTGCAGCGTATTATTTCGCTGATTGAGGAAGCTCAGGAGATGAAGGCTCCGGCACAGCGTTTTACGGACCGCTTTGGCTCGATCTATACTTGGGCAATTTTGCTTTTGTGTTTCGGTATGTTTTTTGTTTGGTATTTGTTTTTTGGGCTGCCGCCTTTTCGAAATTCTCCCGATGAGGATAGTGCTCTTTACCGCGCAATGACTCTGCTCGTTGTCTGCTCTCCGTGTGCTCTGGTGCTTTCCGTTCCGGCCTCGATTTTATCTGCAATCGCTTCCGGCGCACGCAAAGGAATTTTATTTCGTGGGGGTGCTGCTATTGAAAATCTCGCGGCAGTCGATGTCGTCGCTATGGACAAAACGGGCACGTTAACGTCTGGTCATTTAGAGTTGGTCTCTAGCGAGTGCTTGGAAGGAGATGAAAAAATGCTGAAATCTGTGGCATTTTGTTTTTCAAAACTTTCCCAACACCCGCTCTCGCGCTCGCTCATTCGTGCCGGCACGCTTTGGGAAATTTCTGATTGCAAAGTCGGAGAGCTAGAGACGCTCATGGGGCGTGGACTAAAGGGAACTTTCGCCGGAAACCAATATTACCTCGGCTCGCGCCACTGGCTTCAGGAACTGGACCCAACTTTTAACGCAGAGCTTTCGGGCCTAGCTCCACTCATCGGTGCCGAAGTCTGGGTGCGCGGTCCGGGCTTGCTTGGGCGTTTTGTTTTTCAAGATGAACTGCGTGCAGAATCTCGGGATATTTTGCAAACCCTTCGTAAAGACGGTGTAAAGACGGTCATGCTAACCGGAGATCGCCGCGCAAATGCCGATGCGGCCGCGGAAAAACTCGGGCTTGATGTCGTGCTCTCTGAGTGTTTGCCTGAAGATAAAGTCGCGGCCATCCAAAATCTCAAAGACGGCGGCAAACATCAAGTCGCCATGATTGGCGATGGAGTAAACGATGCTCCGTGTCTGGCCGCCGCCGATGTTGGCGTAGCAATGGGTGGCCGTGGATCGGATGCCGCACTGGAACAGGCCGAAGTGGTTTTGATGAGAGACCGCTTGGAGAATTTTTTGCTGGCGCGTCAACTGAGTGTTTTTTCCCGAACGATTATTCATCAAAATATTTTCATCGCTCTTGCCACGGTCGCTGTAATGGCTTTTGCAGCTTTTATTTACCCTGTTCCACTAGCACTTGGAGTATTTATTCACGAAGGG
>JBKEAD010000145.1:0-9257 GCA_047971915.1 Chthoniobacterales bacterium | reverse complement strand
AACCCCGAGCCCTTGCCTCTCTCTCTGACGAAATGCTCCGCGTCATCGCCGCCGACTTACTCCCTCTTCGCCCTCTAAGAACCGAACCCAGAGTCCGCAAACGTCGCCCCAAAAACTATCGCCTCTTCACCAAACCCCGCCACGAAGTAGGCCCCTTACCCCACAGAAAATACGGTGTCGAAAATCATCCCAAATCCACCTTTTCTTAGTGCCATTCGGGTCAGGCGACATATTACAACTAATCGATCCATCAGCAAAAGCTTGCCGATACGATAAAAATAGAGAGGCTGCATGATTTATTAATGCTTGATTGCATACAAAATGTGGAACGCTAATTTTTTATCCTGAATATTCTGTTTATCGATGTTCATTTTTTTCTGCAAATTTTCAGAGGGCGATGTGAGTAGTGTGAATGGGGGCAACCATGAAATATTGACATTTTCTTTCTCTCGTTGAGATGTGGACTCAGTATTTTTTTAACCGCAGATGAACAGGATTTGCGCAGATTATTTCTCCGCCTACACCACCAAAGGGCTTTGGCCGATTTAATTTTAATGAGTGGCTGGCACGAGAAACCATTCTATTTTTTGAGGAAAATAGAGATGCCTAGCAAAAATGCCAGTCCACTACAGAGCGTAGCTATCGGCAATGATCTCTGCTATGGTATAGCGAGTAAAAGCGCACTCCGTTGATTTTTTCGGCGTAGGCACTCCGGTCCGGCGATCCTCTAAACACTCACCGTTTCCATTCCTTATTTTTTCAACAGTTTCCAAACCCTGTAGATCATCTTGGAGCACGAAGGGCTAATCAAGGTGAAACCACTGGGTCAGCATTTTTTAGCTTCTGCATTTTCTAGATCGAGAGAGGCCGCACCATAGGAGCTTACATGTCCGTCGGCGAAGAGGGCGTTTACCTGACCCCTGTGTCGGATGGTGCGCTTGTCTTCGTTCTCTTCTACTCCTGTGCATAGGGGCAACATATTCTTTTTAATATGGTCGGGACTGCTGATATTCATTGAGGTGCAGTCGATCATCCAGAGAAGCTGGGAGGGGTGGGCCGCTTTTCTAATATTATAATTTTCACCCGGAGTGTAATAGTAGCCTTTTTTGATTTGTTGGCTAGGGCGGACGAAGGCGTAACCAACAGGCGCATTGCCGCCCGTCCACTCTTGTGTCGGGCACCAGCGAAAATATTCCTGAGGTTTTCGGACTCCTTTCGCAGTGACAATGGCTTCTGTGCCAAAGTAGGGATTATAGTATCGTGTGTTGCTGCTAATACTCTGCCAGTTTTTCCACTGTATCTTCCCGTTATTTTCCTGTGAGTAGGTGGTTATGGCGATGCCCCAAGTTTTTAAATTATTGATGCATTTTGTTTGCAGGCTTTTTTCTTTAATTGTGCCGATGACAGGGAGAGCTAGCACGATGAGAATCGCTATGATAGAAACGACGACGAGCAGTTCAATCAATGTGAAGGCACATGTGTAATGGGGAGATTTTATTGGGGAGGTGGAGGAATTCATAATAGTGGGTTTCTTCAGCTTGCTAGACCGGTCGAGGTGCCGGGGTAGTATTCAGCGGGGAAAAGTGTGATATGAGGAGATTCGAGAGGATTTTGCAGACGTTGACAAAGACGTTTGAGGGCTGCGGCTCCGATGTGTTCATAAGAAGCTCCAACACTTGTCAGGTCGGGTTTATGAGTCGATGCCAGCGTCGGGCGATGAAAGCCAGTAATGGAAACGTCGCGTGGAATTTGCAAACCACGGCTTTGAAGATACCGGTGTAAATGCCAGCCCGCAGGTTCCGAAGCGCAAATCCATGCCGTGACACCGTCCTGCATCACCTGATCGATTTTTTTATGACTGCTTTCCCAGTTGCCGTCTGCGGTGGCAAGCGTTTCAAAAGCGGCATCGACAACCCATTTAGGATGATATTCCAGCTCACTTGCCGAGAGCGCGGAGACGAATCCTCCAAAGCGTGCGTTTGCCCAATGCAGGTGGGGACAACGTCCCATGAAGGCGATTTTTCGGTGTCCGAGGGCGTGCAGGCGTTTTATAAGCAGCTCCATGCCGCCTTCGTTATCGATGCCGACGGTGTCGATTTCGATTCCGGCATATTGGTGCATGATGGAGACGGTCGGGTATTTTTGCGCGAGCTTTTGAACAACTTCGTAGGGCCAGCGAAAAATAAGGATGATACCGGAGAGCAAGCCTGCCTGCATCGCTCGGGGTTGTTTTTTGGAATCGAGAACCTGCTCGCATTCGCTCTTTTTTACATAGTGGATGTTTAGGGAGACATTGAGGTGCATCGACGCTTCGCTCATGCCGATGAGGTAGGGATGGTCGGTACTTTGGTTGTCTGTTTCGAGGAGGATGCCGATATGTTTCAGGCTGGTTTCTTCACTTCCGTTTCCGCGATAGGAGTCCGGGATGCGATAGCCGAGTTCCGCCGCCGCCTGCATCACACGCGCCCGCGTTCGGGGGTTGATTCCCGGAATTTTTCGCAGGGAGCGGGAGACAGTTGCGACCGAAAGGCCCAACCTTTCCGCAATGTCCTGCATTTTAATGGCTGGGGCGTTGGCGGATTGCATATTCTGTCGCGACTTTACGGCGTGGGTGCGGGGAATGAAATGATATTTTGTAGTCATTGTTTGGGTCAGGGCGTTGACTGCGGGACAAAAGTAAAGATGAGAGCACTGGCTTCATCATCGACGACTTGGAAGCCTCTATTATTTTCCGTAGCAGGCCCAAACCAGCTGCCGTTGGGTGTTCGGAGACGATACTCGCCATTTTCCCCGACTAGCTCGAAGAGGCTGTTCGAGTCCTTTGCGGCTCTTTTATCCGTTCGTCCGATTTTATCTTCAAAAACGACCAAGGCGGTTTTATACCAGAAAATTTGAATCTGAGCGGAGTTTTCAAGCGTAGTGCCATTGAGATTTTTAATGGTGAAGGTCTCTTTACCGGTGATGGCCGTAGTATCTAAAAGATGTAATCCTCCATTGGGAAGAGCACTTAAGAAGCGATTACCATCCACCGAAATAGCAGCGACGATGTCATCCGCCTGCAAATGAGATAGCGATGTAAGTGAGAGTGCAAGGGTTAATAATGCGCTGGAGATGAGGGGGTGTAGTTTCATAGTCGTTGTGTTGGTTTAGTTTTTAGGTTCAGGGTTTTCTTTGGAGATTACTTTATCATTATACTTTTCCATATCCGCGCCCAGAAAATAGCTGGTGTGCGGGGGTTGGTTGTAGGCGACATTTTCGGTGACAAGTGCCAGACGATATTGGGGATCGGCGAGCAGAGTGGTGATGCGGTAATCCGTGGGATAGGGCGTCACGAAGAGGCGAAGCTCATCCGCGCCGCGTCGTAAAATAAGCTCTTCGCGCCAGTCGCCAAGGATGTCGCCGCTGAAGGTCGGTGTAGCCTTTGTGCCGTTGTTTGAGGAGCAATCTTTCGCCGTAAAAATACGTTTAACTTCTTTGTTTTCCCAATCCCATTTTTCGATGTGGTTGCGGTCGAGAAGTTCGCGGAGCAGGTCCCGTCCCACCAGATCCCAAAGTTGCAGGATTTCGGGATTTTATCGGAAATGACGTTTCCTTTGGCATCGAAGAGACCTTTTATTCCCGCACCGTAAACCCAGGATTCCATGCCGGGATGCGTGGGGTCGATGTCGAAGGCGACGCCTCTGCCGGGTCCTTCGCCATCGCCTCCGGCTTTAACGGAAGCTTTTTTCCAGAGAATATTACCCGTTGCCGCGTCGAACATGTGGGCACCGGCGTCGCTGAAGGGTTCTTGGATGCGAAAGACTTCGAGGCCGGGGTGCGTTGGGTCGAGGTCGGAGACGTGAATCGCGTCGCCGTGTCCCAGACCTGTCGAGTAGAGTCCCTTGCCGTCGTCGTCGATGCACATGGCACCGAAGACGATCTCATCACGACCGTCGCCATCGACATCGGTCACGGTGAGGTTATGGTTTCCCTGCCCGGCATATTTTTTGTTTTCGGGATTGCCGTCGTCACTGTCGAAGGTCCAGCGGTGGGTGAGCTTTCCGTCTTTCCAGTCGAAGGCAGCCAAGACGGTTCGTGTGTAGTAGCCACGAGACATAATGAGGCTGGGCGTTTTGCCGTCGAGATAGGCGATGCAGGCCAAAAAGCGGTCGATGCGATTGCCGTAGTTGTCGCCCCAGACTTTTTTAATTTCGTCTTTGCTGGGTTCAATGTTGTCAGGTTCGCCAGGGATGCGCGAAGGGATGTAGTTTGTGGTAGCGAGTGCTGCGCCGGTTTTGCCATCGAAAATCGTGAGGTATTCGGGGCCAGTGAGGATGTAGCCGTATTTATTGACCCAGTTTGCGTTTTTGTCGCCGATGACTTTGCCTTTGCCATCTACGGTGCCGTCAGCGGTTTTGCAGGCAAGCTCGGCTTTGCCGTCACCATCGAGGTCATAAACCATGAATTGCGTGTAGTGTGCACCTTCACGAATATTGTCTCCGAGGTTGATCTCCCAGAGTTTCGTGCCGTCGAGCTTGTAAGCTTGCAGGATGGGTGGGTCGGTTTTTCCGGAGTGGGAGTTGTCGTGGCCTTTGCCTGTTTGATGCAGTACGATTTCGAGAGCACCGTCGCCGTCGAGATCGCCCACGGAAGCATCGTTAGGAGTATAGCCCTTGGGAGTTTGGACGGGAATCGGCAGGTATCCGATGGGCGCGTCGGCTTTTACTTCGAAGGTTCCGTCGGCTTCCGGCACAGCGGTGCCGACAGCCTTTACTGTGTAAGTAGTTTTTGTTCCATGGTGAAATGCTTCATCAACAAAAAACGTGGGGCCGATGAGCGGGGAATCATTTACAAGGACAGGCTCTACACCATTTTCGGAGCGGTAGATATTGAAGGCAAGATCTTTCGGATCGTCGGGCAATGACCGCCAAGTCACAATGCAGGAACTATCGTCTTTCGGGACGGCGACAAGGCCGCGGTTAAGTTTTTCGGTGACGCGCTGCCCTTGCAGACCGGAGGGTAGGAGTAGGACCGATAATAAAACAAGCAGAGTAATTTTTAATGTTTTGATATATTTCATTATAATAGAACGCGAAGTTATTTTGTTTCGAGCAAGTAGTTTTTTAAATTGCAATCTGATAGTGATCGGATGCCTTCAACGACGCAGCTTGCATTAAGTTTTGCGCCTTCGGGAGTGGTGTGAACACTATCATTAAAAAGAGCTTTGGAGGCTGCTTCGCCCATTTCATTATATTTATCAGCAACGAGTGAGCTGAGGTCGATGAAGTTTACTTGATTTTGTTCGGCAACTTCTTTTGCTAGGCTGGCATAGCCACCGCCGCCACGTCGGGCACTGCCGTTTACAAAGCCCCGTTTCGGAATGGGTGATATAACAATAACCTGTGCGCCGGCAGCTTTTCCTTCGGTGACAAATTGTTTTAAATACCAACCGTAGGAATGCACGGTTTCGCGCTTACCAGTGAGGACGTTGATAATATCTTTTGTCTCGTCGCTGTTATTACGGATGGTACCGCGTGCGCGCGTGGACCTAGTGACTGGCGGGTCTTCATTGATAGGGCTTGCGTCGTTGTGACCAAACTGCATCATCAGATAATCTCCGGGCTTGATTTGTTCGCGGACTTTTTCCCAGAGCCCTTCCGTTAGAAACGTGCGGCTACTGCGTCCGCCGCGAGCGCGATTTTCGATCTTTATTTTTTCCGTATTAAAAAACTGTGGGAGGGCTGTCCCCCAGCCTTGTTGCCCGCGGGTTCCGACTTGCACGGTTGAGTCACCAATTAGCCAGAGAGTGGGCATATCTGCTTTTGCCGAACTTATAATAAACAATGCCGCAAGAGCAGCTATGATAGAGCGTATAGAGAGATGTTTTATCATAATTTTAGATCTAATATCGTAATGTCGTGCGCTTTGATAGAAAGTGTGATCGGCTTATTATTAGCATCCCAAACTTTTGTTGTTTGTTGAGTGCCGCTATTGTTGATGACACTAATTTCTTATCCTTAGAAAAATAAGCTGTCTCGGTGCGAATGTTAGAGCAATTCCATTTATTAAAAATGCTCTGACGATTTGCTGCCCAGAAAATAGCCCGGTGAATGAGTCGTGTATTTTGCGGATCAAACTTATAACCCGACAAATAAACCGCACGACCTTTTCCGAATGGGTGTGTGGTGAGGCGAGGTGTGTTTTCCTTTTCGAGAAGCACGCAAGTTTCAGAACCTGACACATAGATACCTTCGACCTCCTTACCGAAATCCGGAGATTTTTCTAGGTCGGCGGTAATGAAATGTTCGCTGCCGTGGAGTTTGAACTTAAATTTTCCGTTGGCGGTGCGCTTACCCGTATCGCGGTCGAGTCCGAAAACATGAGAAAGTATGAAAAAGCGGTCGGGCCGCTCGAAGGCGGAGGGTTCAGCAATTCCAATAAGTCCTCCGCCGCTCTGCACCCAGCGTGTGAGCTGCGCATTTATTTCGGGGTCGGCCCATTCGTGTCCACCGCTCCACGCAGAGCCTGAGCGACCACAATTTATTAGAACCTTTATATCATTAGGGACGCCTTTTTTACGAAGGTCGTCGAAGCTTAAAAACTCGATATCCAGCGGAAGACCGGCGAGCGATTCGATTAATTCATTATAGTCGTTGCCGGGCAGGAAATGTCCTGAAGCGACCCAAGCACGCAGGTCTCCCCAAGCTGTTAATATGCCAACTTTGAAGGGTGCGACGTAGGGTTTGCCGCTGGCATGAAAACTTTTCAAAAGACGAAATTCATCAGCGAGCGAGGCGATATAATTTTGAAAATCGGGGAAGGGTTTTACGAGAGATAAATATCCGCCGAGTCCGATACGGTCGATACTAGCACGCAAGATTCCACGCCGTGCGTCGACCCAAAATTCCTTGGCATTCAGAGTTGGATTGCCGCCCTTTTTAAAAGTCGGCTCGCCTTTTAATCCCGTCGGAAAGAGATAAGGATGCAAACGAAATTCGTATGTGGCGATGCCTTTTGCATGAGCGCAAAGCCGAGCTTCAAAAGCATTAAAAACGCACTTGATTAGGCCATCAAAACCGAACTCTGCAAAGCGCGGGCTGTTAGGCTCTACACCGACCCAGTGGTCGTCGTAGAATACATAAGCTTTTTTTCTGAAAGCATGTGTTAGATCGACACATTTGCGCCCGAATTCTATCACAAAATCGTGAATAAATTCCATATAGTCGCGATAACGGCGCGACGGGGCGTTGTGTGTGGAATTATAGTGTCCTCCATTAACAAAATCTTCCGACGTGAGAGAATAGCCATAGCGTTTTTTAAATTTTGTGAGCGCAAGTGGACTGACGGTCATTGCGTAATCGCCCCAGTCGGAATAGACATCGCGCAGACGTGCATGATCTGCGCCCCAGAACCATGAGAAATTATAAAACATGGAGGTGAAACGCACCACGCTGGTTTCGGGGTGATCGGCAAGCCAGTTTTTTAAAAATTTCAGAATTTCTTTTTGCGTTGCCGGATGCATGGGATCGACAGCGGCAAGATGTTCTTTATCACCCCAATTGTTTGTGAGGTGATTATACATCGAGATTTCTTCCCAGATGCGGAAGGCCAGAAAGTTGACTGTGTATTGATGACCGGGAAGTGTTTTTTTTATTTTTACGAATCCGCGTTTTTCGTCCGTGCTCCATTGTTTTTTAGGGACTTCGCAGCCGGTCGTGCGGTCAAAAACCTGCCACCATTTTTTTGGGTCGTCGTGAAAATTAACTATAAATTGCTCATTATAATATCCCTTCAACAATTCGATGGAGAGGCTTTTGCCGCTTGCTACGAGCGGGTAGCTCATTAGAAAATTTTGCTGAAGCTTGCTTAGATTTTTTCGCGCCCAGGGTTGGATGGAGCGCACTAGGCAGAGTGTGGAATAAATATTATAACCCGCCTGAAAAATTTCGGGAGAGAGTTCCGTGCCGTCGCTATCGCGAATGGTGTCGGCACCCCATTTTTTCGCCAACTCTAGGGTCAGAGCTTCGTGTCCGGCTTCACCCGGTAAAGTGAAGCTGCCGGTGGTAATTTGGGGAGGCTTGGGTTTCATTTTTTTTACAGTGAGACGGCGGACGGTCTTACGGCGGCGGGATTTGGTTCTGATAATTCGAGGTAGTCGAAGGAGGCGAGGTCGATTTTTACCGGATCCGCACAGGCCCAAGGCATGGTTTGAAAAAAAGTGAGTCCGGAACGCATGAGTTTTTCCATCGCTTCGGAGATATTTTCGAGATGGTAGCCGCGGTCATCTTTTTCGCCGAATTGCGAGATGAATTCTGTCGGTAAATCATGAATGCCGCCGGAGGAGAGAAAGAGTGCGTTCGTTGTGCGAACATAGGGCAAGGTATCCGCGAGGCGAGTTGCGGTGCGCATTTTTCCTGAGAGGTGCGTTTGTGCAAGCCGATCGTAGCATTTTAAAATCAGGGCTTCCGTGGATTCGGGTTGGTGAATTTTCAGACCATCGCTCGTTTCCAGCCGTTCGCCATTTTCGGAAACTAGGGCGTGCCCGTGCTCTCCCTCGACAAGAATTTGGAAAGCTTTTTCATCGCGTGAACAATGTGCGACACCGACGGCAAAATCGGTGCCGTCTGCAAATCCTCCCCGCATACATGCACAGTCGTAACTCTCAAGCCGACGTGCTCGGTAAAGCTCGCCAATCAGATATTGGGGCATTGCAAAATGCTCGGGTTCGGGCGAGGCAAGGAATAAAATATTATGGATAAGATGCGCGAGGGCATTGGTCGCGGGGCCGTCAAATACGGGACGCTCTTCGAGCAGCATTCGCCCCGCCCACTCGGCGCGTGCGTAGTATTTGTCTGTCCGCGGCCAGCAGCCCACTGCTCGGATCGAGTGAAGGCGGCCTGCTCTACCCTCGATGAGCCATTGTTTTAGCTCCTGAATGACTCGTGAGTTGATGAATTGAAAGCCGACGCTGACGGACTCTTTTTTATCCAAAGTAAGCAGATTGGAAAGCTGCTGGATGAGCGGAACGGGCGGTTTTTCCAAATGCACGGAAAAGCCCTTGGCGAGCGCATCCCGTGTCATTTCATAATGAAAAGGAATCGGCGTGGCAATGCTGACGAGGTCGATGCCGAGATCAGCTTGGTAAAGTTCTTCGTAATTCGAAAACCACGGAGTTAAGGAATCAACACGCCCCTCCGCAAGAGCTTTGTTCCTGCAATCGGCGACGGGTTCCGCAATGCCAACTAATCGAAAATAGCCCCGTTTTTCCAGACGACGGA
>JBKEAD010000135.1:0-3377 GCA_047971915.1 Chthoniobacterales bacterium | reverse complement strand
GTCTGGCCTATGAGCTTTTTGTATTCAGCTTTTCCAATTTCGCGTAGCTTCTTTGGGTCGGATTCGTTTCCGAAAACGGAGGTGTCCGCTACGACGGGTTCTATTTTTAGCAAAGTCGAAACAGCGTCACTTTTTACGGGCATGTTTTTCCCCGATTTTACAAGCCCTGCCTCCCGCGCACTCGAACTCAAATTACAAAATCCCCAAAACTCCTGCCAAACCAAGATATAATCAGCCTTCCTTACTCAAATTTCAGGGGCTATGGGATGACTGTGAAATCGATACAGTCAATGGAAGACTACGCATCTTATTTTCCCCGGATAAAAAAAATATTCAGCAACCCATGAGTCTAACGGCTTGCGGTCACACCGAAATTCCGCCCGGCGCAGAATATCCTCTCCCCACATCTTATGTCCCGAGCGATCATAAACTGAATTGGACACGCGGAAGAAAACTTCGCTCCTGTCAAATCATCTACATCTCTGGCGGACGCGGAACATTTGAAAATAAACAAAGCGGCTCATTAGAAGTTCGTGCCCCGGCGTTGATTCCTCTCTTCCCAAACGAGTGGCACCGATACCGCCCGACGCCTCATATCGGATGGACCGAAGACTGGATTGAATTTGACAGCGACTGGATTTGTAATAGCTCCGACTCCTTGCAAAAAAAACATCCTTAAATCCATTGGCCAATCTTGATGACCCCGCTCAAGTTCGCAACCTCTTCACGCAGATCCATCACTTGGCCTCCTCTCATTCCCTCTATTATTTAGAAGAATTGAGCGCGTTGGCCCTGCAGCTCTACATTATCTACAAACGCGCATTCGCCCGACAAAACTCAACTTCCAAAATATCGCATACCATCGTGCAAAGAGCACAAATCCTCATGCACGCCAATGTGGACGCTACCTTCCATGTCGGGGCCTTTGCCGCCTCCGAAAATGTCTCCGAAGCCTATTTTCGCCGCTGCTTCCGAACACAAATCGGCCTCAGCCCCCAACAATACTTAATGAGCCTCCGCCAGCGCGAAGCGGAGAATCGCCTCGAATTTAGCAATGCCCAAGTCACCCAAATCGCCGACGATCTCGGCTTTAGCTCACCCTATCATTTCTCCGCTTGGTTCAAAAGCCGACTATCCTGCTCGCCATCCCTCTGGAGAACAAAACGCCGCCAAAGCTGAGGATTATATGACGTCTGTAATTGCTCCGTGGTTTTTGAGTAAATCCACGCACTTGCGGCAGTAGGCTGTGATGTCATCGGCTTGTAGAATGCCGGAAACGATGACGGCGCGTTTGGTGCCGGCTTGAATGACATCTTCGAGATTTTCGAGTTTGATTCCGCCGATGCAAAAGATGGGGAGAGAGAGTTCTTTGTGCACCGTGGCAATGTCTTTGATTCCGATCGGTCGGTAATCCGGTTTGGTGGGGGTTGCAAAAAGTGGGCCGAAACCGATGTAGTCGGGCTTTTGCGCCTGTGCGTCGTGGGCCTGTTGCAAGGAGTGTGTCGAGAGGCCAACGATTTTGTCGGAGCCGATTTGTTCGCGGACTTCCCGGACGCTAAGGTCGTCTTGACCGACGTGGACACCGCTGGCTCCGCTTTCGAGAGCGAGTGCCGGGTAATCGTTTATGATGAAGGGGACATTTGCTTGGTTACAAAGCATTGCGAGCTTTCGTGCAAGCGGACCGAGAGAGTCCGGTGGATGTTTTTTTGCACGGAGCTGGAGGATGTCGATGCCCCCGCCGAGCATGGCACGTGCCGTCGCCAGGGCATTTGCTTTGTCGGTGTAGGAGAGATCAAGGATACCGTAAAGGTATGCTTTTTCTAAGGAGTTCGGCTTGCTCATTTTTTGCAAAGTAGTTCGACGACGCGATCCATTTCCTCGATGGTATTGTAAAAATGGGGGCTGAAGCGTAGCCATTGTTGGCCGGATTTTTCGGAGCGTAGAGAAGCCACAACGCCGTTTTTTTCCAAATGAGCAAATTCCTCTTCGGGTGTCCTTGTCGCGTGGCGTGCTGTCAAAATACCGCTTCGCAGATCCTCGTTTTTGTCGGGTGAAAGAAAAAGATAAGCTTCCTCGCGCAGGCGATCTTCGAGGTAATCGCGGACTTTTAAAATCCGTTCGGAGACGGTGGCTTGTCCGTAAGATTGGAGCATTTTGAGGCTGGCGAGCATGCCATAGATGCCGGGGACATTGAGCACGCCGGGTTCGTAACGTTGGGCGGAATCGACAAATTCGATTTCCTCTTGGGTGATAAAGTCTGGCGACTTGACGTTCCATGCACCGAGCAAAGTCGGGCGGCAGGTTTCAAAATGCTTTCTGGCCACGTAAACGATGCCGATAGAGAGCGGCCCGAGCATCCATTTATGAGCGTCTGCACTGAGAAAATCGACATACTCTACGCGTGTCTCGAAAGCACCAAGGGTCTGAATCGCATCGAGTGAAAATAAAATACCGCGTTCGTGTAGGAGCTTGCCGATTTGCTCGATGTTGATGCGCCAACCCGTTAAAAAATGGCAGGAAGCCAAGGCGACAAGGCGAGTTTTGGGAGTCAATGCCGCCTCGACAAGCTCGGGAGTGATACGCCCGAGTTGCTTGGGTTCTAAAAAACGAATCTTTACGCCGCGTAATTTGAGATTCATCCACGGGTAAGCATTTGCCGGATAGTCGCCAAGATAGACCACCACCTCATCATTTGGCTGCCAGTCTATGCCATTTGCAAAAAGACTCAGGCCCAGAGAAGTCGGACCTAAAAGAGCGATTTCATCAGATTTTGCAGCGATAAAATCCGCCGCGGTAACTCGTGCGCGATGGATGTCGCGAAGCACCTCCCCAAATTCTTGATGATGCAGGCAACTCGCTTTAATCTGCTCCGACATGGCATCTGCCACGCATTGGGGGAGGGCGGTAACGCCACCGTGACCTAAGAAAATACGCTCTGCCGAGACGGGAAAAGCCGCGTGCCGAGCAGCCTCGTTTTCAAAAAAAAGAGAGCGGGACATTAGCACTGTGAGCCTTTGTTGTGCACTTCGTCGATGAGTTCCCAAAATCCACCTGCTTTTGAAAGAGCCTCATCTTCCTCGGTCATTGGGAGATTCGAGCGAAACAGAAAATCACGAATTGTATTTTTGTGAAGCACGCGATGGATTTGTAAGCCTTCGTCGCGTTTGCTGAAGTAAATGCGGTAATCTTTGGCTCGGTAGCGCAAGAGTTTTTGCCCGTCGTGCTCGACTTTACCGAAACGTTCATCGGATTCGATTTTCTCAATGTCCTCCGGCATAAATTGAAATTCCGATAACAAATCGAGCTGAAGTTCTTTGGGGAGCTTCGCCATTTCTGCCGCACTGATCTCATTAAAAATTACTTGAATCACAACCCCC
>JBKEAD010000104.1:0-2727 GCA_047971915.1 Chthoniobacterales bacterium | reverse complement strand
CGATCGACCACCCGCGACATACAGTGATAGTAAGCATCCCCATCATCCTCAAAAAGTAAACGAGCCTGTCTCATATATACCCCCCACCTTCCATCCCATCAAAAACATGTCAAGCCTTCTTTTTATAAAAAGGATGTCCCTAAATTGAAAATTGAATGATTTGGGTAAATGCGTTGCCAATGGGGGTGATTTGTTGCATGTATTAGTGCCGTGAAATTTCCAACCCCGTTTCAGATTCGGACCTGTTGGTCTGCGCTTACACTGCTGGCTTTTGTTTTTATTGTGGCGGTTATTGTGGGCGTTATTTTTCTTTCGACTCGGGTTGTTGGTTTTTTACAACCCATCCTTTTGCCCGTGGCGGTGGCGGCGATATTGGCTTATTTACTGGATCCGATTGTTAAATTTATTTGCGCTCGTGGGGTGTCGCGGGCAACGGCGACGATTTTTGTTTTTGTTGCTTTTGTGTTTGGTGCAGTGGGTATCGGGGTTTGGATCGGGCCGCCGGTTTATCGTCAGGGAGTCGAATTGGTACATAAGTTTCCAGAAACGTCACAGAAAGCGCAGCGCGTGCTCATGGATACGCGAAATTATATTTTAAAGTGGAGTGGAGCCGAAATTTCGGAAGATGGAAAACTCATCGAAGCGCAGGATGAGATCTCGGGTTATATCACCAATGGTGTGAGATCGGGGCTTGCTTGGTTGCAGCAAAAGTTGCCCGACATCATGTTGGGGATGGGTAATTTTTTGACGAGTAGTCTTGGAGGTTTTTTAGGTATTTTCGGTGTTATTTTGAGTATGATTCTTGTGCCGGTTTTTTTATTTTATTTTCTTAAGGATGCGCCTTCGATTGCCGAGAACTGGAGTAATTATGTACCTCTACGGGCTTCTCCTTTGAAGACGGAGATTGTTTCTTTGCTTAATGAAATCAACAATTACTTAATTGCATTTTTTCGTGGGCAGATGCTAGTAAGTTTGATTGATGGTGCATTGATTGCGGTGTTGCTTTTGTTTGCCGGGCTGGACTATGCGGTGCTGATAGGCTTGATGGTTGGGATTCTTGGTATCATCCCGTATGCGGGGGTTTTGATTTGCTGGATTCCGGCAGTGATCGTTGCTGCTGCGCAGTTTGGGGATTGGCAGATGCCGTTGATTGTGACGGCTATTTTTATCGGGGTAAATCAGCTTGATGGGATTTTTATTGCGCCGCGTATTGTGGGAGATTCCGTTGGCTTGCATGCTTTGACGGTGATCACGTCAGTGATTGGTTGGAGTGTGGTTTTGGGAGGGCTTTTGGGAGCTTTGTTGGCGGTTCCGTTGACGGCGACAATAAAGGTTTTGTTGCAGCGTTATTTTTGGGATCGTCCTGTGGACACGGGGGTAAAAGTGGTTGAACCGATATTGCCGAAGTCGGGTTAGTGTAGGCTTTTATTCTTTTAATCAGTTGGTTCGGCGCGTGTCCTTTTCGGCTGTTTTGTCGGATCGACAAGATGCCTAGCCTAGCAGCCTGTCGGACTTATCTCGGACATTATTAGTCCGACAGGCTGCTAGGTTTTGTTTTATATCGGAAAATTTTCTTTACAAAAGTGACGAATAACGTAAATCGTCACTTTTCATATGAAAACGGAGCAAGTTCGATCAGCGAAATGGGAAGAGACGCGTCTTAGGATTTTGTCCAAGGCGGATGAGCTATTTCGTCAATATGGCTTTATGAAGACGACGATTGCGGACATAGCGCATGACTTGGGAATGTCTACGGCAAATATTTATAAGTTTTTCCCTTCGCGAAGTGCTCTTGTGGAGTCGTGTGCGGAGCGAAATGTGTCCTTCATGCAATCTGAGATTGCGGTGATTATAGGGCAAAGGGGTAGTGCGATGAATCGCATGAGGCAGTGTATTTTAAAGATTTTTCATTTTCATGAAGAACTGTTTCGGAATGAACGGCAGATTTTTAAGTTGGTTGTGGAGGCGATTGAGGAGGGGTGGCCGTGCATTCAGAAATTTGATGAATTTTTGTTAGAGAATTTTACGCGGCTTGTTCGCGAAGGAGTGGCGACGAAAGAGTTTAGCAGCACACAACCTGCGAAGACAGCGAGTGTGCTTTTAGATTGCTTGGCTATTGCCCTCCATCCGCATATGCGACATGGACGGATCGATGTGAGCGATGAAATTCGTATTAACGCGATGATGACTATTCTCGGTAAGGCTCTGCGCTAGGTCCCGAGGTAATGATAACTTGAGAACTTTTATTTAAAAAAAACGGACAATATAATTATGGCTATAAAACAGACAAAACAAACCTGGTGCCGAATAATGGCTTGTGGTATTATTGGAGTGGGAATCATTTTAGGAGCGACTGGCTGCAACAAACCTGCTGCGATGCAGGGGAGAGGGGAGATGCCACCGCAGAGTGTGGGTGTCGTAACTTTGAAACTACAGCGTGTTGAAATATCAACCGAGCTTCCTGGGCGCACGGCGGCTTTTCGTGTTGCGGAGGTTCGCCCACAGGTGGGGGGTATTATTTTAAAACGTCTCTTTAAAGAAGGTGGTGATGTGAAGGAGGGCGAGCAACTTTACCAGATCGATCCGGCTCGATATAAAACGGAGTTTGATAGTTCAAAAGCTAGTGTTGCTCGTGCCGAGGCGGCAGCTGCCGTTGCTAAGCTCTCGATGGATCGCCGTAGCAAATTGGTGACTTCCAGCGTCATTAGTAAGCAAGATTATGACGAC
>JBKEAD010000004.1:0-2443 GCA_047971915.1 Chthoniobacterales bacterium | reverse complement strand
GGGTGCAAAACGTCCGCGTTTTTCCCAAGGGCCTTTTAGAGAAGTCGCTGTGAAGTAGTAATTATCATTGCGTTCCCAGCCAGTGAGGTCGGAGCCCAGCCAATAGTAGAGGCCCTTGTGTTTGAAGATGGCAGATGCTTCGCAGCCTTCGGTCATGTCGCTGACGATTTGCGTGCTTACGCTTTTGTAATCGTCCGCTAGTTTATAAAGATTGCCGGAATGCGTGACAAGGTAGCCGCTGCCATCGTCGTCCTGAAAAATGCCCATGTCCCATTTTTTGATTGGCTTGTCGTTAAAAAGTAAAGGGCCGCAGAAGGTGTATTCGCCAGCGATTATCGGGCTGGTCGCATAGGCTACGGACGGATTTTTGTAATGAATATCGTCCGAGTGAAGAAACATTATAAACTCGCCGCTCGCGGGGCATTTTAAAACCTTGGGACGCTCGCCACGCTGTTTGGTCCAAGGCGGCCTTTTTTTTGCACGGGCAACACGAGTCTTTCAAAAGTCCAGCGGATGAGATCCGCCGATGAGTAACAACTGACTCCCGCGAACTCGTTTCCGCCGTCTTGTTTATATTCTCCGAAAAGATAATAGCGGTCGCCTTCTTTCAAAATGCCCGCCCCGTGGGCACTGAGCACATTATGATTTTGATCGAACCAAGGTATGCCGGAGTGAATGGCATTTGCCAAGGGGTGTGAGGAAGTTTGCATAAGATCGATGTTATTGCAGGCCGGATTTTTTTAAGTCTGGAACGGCTTTGGGTAATTGTTCGACGACGAGGGTGGTCATGGCACGGGCACCTTTTTCATTGAAATGCGTGGGATCTCCTTTTCTGTTTGCAAATTTTTGACTTGCTTCGGGCCCGAGTTTTTCAGCGAGGGCTTTGCTCGACGTGTAGAGATCCACGAGGGCGACCTGCTTTTCGGTGGCGACTTTTTTCACAGCATCGGCGTAGGCGACAAGCGGACGGCTCGGCGACTCGGCAGTTTCGAGAATTTTTCCGTCGTCGGAAAAAATGCGCCGGACCATAGGCGTGACCAAAACCGGAACGGCTCCGATGGCACGCGATTCGTCGATGAAGCGTTTTAGGTTTTCTTGGTAGTCCGTGGCAAAGTCAGTGGACTCTTTGTTTTGCGGGGGATGTGAGTCATTGTGACCGAATTGGATAAAAATGTAATCGGGTTGCTCAGCCAATGCCTTTTTCCAGCGACCTTCTTTGCGAAAAGTTTTCGTGCTACGACCGGAGGCAGCAAGGTTGATAACCTCGACGCTGCCTGCGGGAAAATGTTCTGCTAAAAACTGCCCCCAGCCCCGCGAGGGTTTTTCCGGGGCGTAGTTACACATCGTGGAATCTCCAGTCAGAACGATTTTTATCGGGGCGGCCGATGCTTGCATGACAAAAAAAAGGGCGAGAAAAAGAGTGAAAGAAAGACGCATGGGGATTTTTTTAAGGGTTACTTAATTAGCAGTTGCGGAAGGAATAGGCTGACTTGAGCGCAGTAAGTAATAAGCAGCAACACGGCGATCATAACGATATAAAAAGGCAGCATGGCGCGAGAGACGCGAATGATGTTGCTGCCGCCGACACCTGTGCCGACAAAAAGACAGGTTCCAACCGGCGGAGTTAGCAGGCCAATACTAAGATTCGCAATCATAATGATTCCGAAGTGCACGGGATCAATGCCGAGAGAAATCATGATTGGCAAAAAAATTGGCGTGAAGATGAGGACAGCGGGAGTCATGTCCATAAAAACGCCTACGACCAAAAGGGTGGCGTTGATAATCAGGAGAATCAAAATGGGATTTTGCGAAAGATTTAGAAGTCCCGCGCTGACCTGCTGCGGCACTTGTTCCTGGGTTAACAGTCGGCTCATGGCATAGCTGCTTGCGACTAAAAATAAGACGATCCCCGTTGTCTTGGCAGCGCGAAGAACGATGCTGCCGAGTTGGCTGATTTTGATTTCACGATAAAAAAGAACGCCCAGCAGGAAGGACCAAAGCACGGCGATTGCAGATGCCTCGGTCGCTGTAAAAATACCACCAAGGATTCCGCCAAGGACGATGATGATGAGTAGTAAGCTCGGAAAAGCACCCAAAAACGAAGTTCCGAGACGCGGTTGATTTGCCGAATTACTTTCTATTTTTCCGTAGCCTCGGGTTTTGCAGAGCAGAAAGGCGACTCCCATGATTCCTAGGCCCATGAGCACTCCGGGCAGGATTCCCGCAAAAAATAAGGCCGCGACCGAGACGTTTCCCGCGACCAACGCATAGACGATCATGATGTTGCTGGGTGGAATTAGAAGACCGGTCGTGGCGGCGGATGCGGTGACGGCGATGTTGAAATCTCGGTCGTAGCCCTTGCGATTCATTTCGGGAATCAGTGTGCTACCGATGCTGGAGACAGCGGCGACAGCGGAGCCGCTGATGGCACCAAAAAGCATAC
>JBKEAD010000003.1:0-16891 GCA_047971915.1 Chthoniobacterales bacterium | reverse complement strand
CCACCCCCCCAAACAGCCGAAAGGCAATGAAGACCACCATACCATCTTTCCAATATTGGCAGTTTCGATCGTCCCACCCCCCCAAACAGCCGAAAGGCAATGAGGCCCCTGTCGGGGAGTTTTCAGAACCAGACCACAGGCACGCATGGGGGTGAAAAAAAGACTAACTTATTTCATGTTAGTCGGGAGTTTTCACTATACACTATTCACTATTCAATGTTCACTGTATTTATGGCTGTAGAATCTAATATGACCTTTAGACTTGGCACCGAGATGCCGACTTTTGAACTTCCCGATGTTATCGACGACACTCTGCGCACGCAGGCGTTTTTTGACGGCTCCACGGCTCGTGTTGTTGTCTTTCTCTGTCGTCATTGTCCCTATGTCGTGCATGTGCGCGATGCTCTCATACGACTGGCAAGAAATTACGAAACGAACTCGGCAAAATTTTTAGCGATTTCCTCAAACGATGCGAGTCAATATCCTGATGATGCGCCGGAGCGTCTCAAGGAAATGGCACTGGAGGAGCAATTTCCATTCCCTATTTTATACGATGAGAGTCAGGGGGTGGCCAGAGCCTTCTCGGCGGCCTGCACGCCGGATTTTTTTATCTTTGATGCCGAAAATAAATTGGCCTATCGGGGGCGCTTTGATGATAGCACGCCGGGCAACGGACGTGCCGTTACGGGAAATGATCTGCGCTATGCCTTAGACGCCATCCTTGTGGGAGAGCCTGTTTCGGGTGAGCAGTTTCCTAGTCTGGGATGCAGCATTAAGTGGAAGTAAACAAGAGGGGATCGGGAATAACAGGGGTGGGTTGTCGGAGGGTTTGAAAGAGAGCTGCTTTGTGGGGTATGTTTTTTTTAAAAAAAAGTCCCCTAGCAGCAGGGCTACTCGAGTTTTCCGATACGGGCTTCTAACTTGCTGATCGCGGCATTGGCGAGTGCTAAACTTTCTTCGAGATCGCCAAGGCGTTTTTCTAAATCTTCTTGCATCTCAATGTTGATGGAGACCGATTTGCTACTATCGGGCTTGGGGTAGAAATCGCAATCGCCCAATTTGCATTCGACGCCTTCTTTACAATTTATAACCGTTGTATTTTTTGAGATTTCGTTCACGGCTAGAAATTCCAAAATAGCTTGAGGGGTGGTCGGCCCATAGAAAAGCTCATCATCTAACTGCACGAGCCAGTCCATTTCCAGCTCAGGAAACATCGGTGCTTTTGTCCAGACTTCTTGATCTTCAGAGAGCATATCGTGCGGAGCAATCTGTGCGGAGCGGGCCCACTCGATAAGTTGTTTAAAAGACACAGGGCCAAAAACCGACTTGTCCTCGTGTTTACGAAGGAACCAATTTTCTGAGGAGAGATTTGACATATCGGGAACCCTATGCCGTTTTACAATTTGGAGCAAGCCAGCTTTTTGTGTGGGGCTTATTTTGATGGGTGTGATTTTTTGAGTGCGGCGATCCTTTGCAGCTTTTGAATCCAGCACGCAAGAATTTTTTAAAAAAAAGTGTCCTTTCGTTGGAATGGATTTTTTTAGGGGCCGTTCTAAAAAGAGAGTGGCGGTGAGGGGGGGATTCGAACCCCCGGTAGCCTTTTGGACTACGGCGCTTTAGCAAAGCGCTGCTTTCGACCACTCAGCCACCTCACCTGAAGGAGAGCGGTAAAGATAAGCCGTTTTTTGCCAATCGGTCAAATAAAGTTCCTACGAATTTTTTGTTTCAGCATCAAAAAGAGGTTGACGAAAAAAATATCCAAACGATTATAGGGCACTCTTTATCGCGGGTGTAACTCAGGTGTAGAGTGCAACCTTGCCAAGGTTGATGTCGAGGGTTCGAATCCCTTCACCCGCTCCCCTTTTTTTTATTTCAGGAAACTTCGGCGAAGATACAGATGTCGTATTTTGAAATACAGGTGTCATGTTTGGCGCATAAAACACTCTTAGCCAGCTCTTGGCTGGCTTTTTTAGAAATGATTTAATGTTTAGGGATTGAAGTTACATTTTTAAAATTTGAGCTGACGTATCTGGACGCTCGGGCCAACATCCATCGCTGTCTGCCAACTCAACCGCTCTAATTTGATGGCCTCTCCCGCGTGCGTGCCATACGCGTCGTGCACACGCGAGGAAAAAAGTGTGTTCTAAGCGTCTCTTGCAAGTGTAGCTATCTTCTCAAATATTGCTTGGAGAAAACTAGAGCTATTCCATAACTCTTGCCTTCCATCGTTTTGGATGACGCTTGCCATGCATGATCGCAACGATTGAAATAGAATCTGGAAATACGCGATAAATAACCAAATACGGAAACTTCCTCAAAAGTCCCATTCGAGCTTGGCGGTAAACTTCGGGAAAAGCATCTAGATGTCTTGAAATCAGCGAAAAGCAAGCATCGACACTCCGCACAAACTCTGAACCTAATCCTACAGAACGCCGCTCATACTAAGTTGCTGTTTCCGCAATATCCGCTTCAGCTTCGTCTCGGATGATAATCGGTAATCTCACAAACTAGCTAAAATGCGTTCACGAGTAATTTCCCAAGGCGTTCCGGCTTCAGGTTGTTTTTCCAGAGCATCAAGACGGCGATCCAGTTCAGCAATATGTTCGGGGGAAAGTCCTATAACAGGTGAATCTTCTGCAATAGTGTCCCAGAGATCCTCAACAAGTTGAATGCGTTCGGATATAGGAAGCCGTTTCAAATCCTGAATAGCGGTGTTCACGATAAATTCTTGTAAAATAATTTATACTACGCAGCAAGATTCTTTATTCCGGATATTTATCGTGCCCGACCCGATCCAACCCCGTTGTCGTAACTCCCCACGCCGAGGCAAAAGATTATTAAAATACCGAACAACCTTCCTCCGAATCTCCTCCCTAAAGGCATTTTCCACGGCCCTTTTTTGGGAGCCTAGACAGGCCATCATCCCGATCTTTTAGCAGGCTTTGACAAGCCTAGTAGTCGGTCAGCATTTCACCGCTGGACACGGCAGAAGATGCGGCAAAATAATATTTGAAATCATTGGCTTGAACGGCTGCTTCAACTCCCGGATAGGATGACGGTGCAGGGCGAAAGTTTGAACGACGAAGAAAATTAAAATTTTAGCAATCGGGCGATAGAAATGAGGTTTTCAGAGCTGCCTTTATGTGATTTTTTTAAAGGATGAGTCGAAAAAGTTCGGAAAAATTTTCTCATGATGGCCCGACGAATGTTCTTGGGACGGCGTTGACGGCGTGTTGTTACGAACCAAGAACGGGGTTTTATCGCGATGGTTTTTGTCGCACGGGGCCGGGGGATCATGGTTTGCACGTGGTTTGTGTGCGTGTGACGGAGGAATTTTTGGTTTTTTCTTTAGCTCGGGGAAATGATTTGGTGACACCGCGTGAGGAGTGCGGGTTTCCCGGTTTATTACCCGGAGATCAGTGGTGCTTGTGTGCGGCGAGGTGGCAGGAGGCTTTCGAAGCAGGTGTGGCTCCGCCGGTTGTTCTGGAGGCAACTCATAACTCGGCTTTGGAATTTATCGACCTAGAGAATTTGAAACGTCATGCAGTGGAGTAGAGTAGAGGAAGATGATACACGATAATGAAAAGATTGCAGAGCGTGTCGGTGCGGCTTTTAAAAAAAATTTTGATGAGGGAGGAGAGCTAGGATGCGCTGTTTCTGTTTGGAAAGAGGGAGAGGAAATCGTATCGATTCACGGAGGCTTTCGGGATGCGAAGCGTAGTGTTTTCTGGGATGATGAGACGCTGGTTTTGGTCTGGTCCGCGACGAAGGGGGTGGCAAGTGCGACGCTGCTTCATGCTCTTGAAAAAAATGGGGTTTCCACCGATGCTATAGTCTCAAGTATCTGGCCGGAGTTTGCGGCGAACGGAAAGGAAAATATTCGTATCTCGGAGGTGATGTCGCATCGAGCTGGGCTCTCGGCTCTCTCGACTCCGGGGCTACACATGATGATTCGTGAGCCCGTTTTGAAAGCTATCGAGGAACAGGCAGCGCAGCGGGAAGAGGGGTTTTCTCATGCCTATAGTCCAAGAGTTTACGGCTTCATCGTGGACGAGATTGTGCGACGTGTGGCGGGTGAGAGCATCGGAGAATATTGGCGGAAACATATCGCGGAGCCGGCGGGAATTGATTTTTGGATTGGGCTGCCGGAGAGCGAGCATCACCGCGTGGCTCAGATGCTTGCGCCTCGGGTTGGTGCGGCGGCGGGTCAATTTTCCAGCGATCCTTTTTTACAGGCGATTGCCAATCAGCATTCTTTGGCGCATGCAGCTTTTGCCTCTCCGGGTGGCGTGATGAGTGCTTCGGCAATGAATGCTTCGAAGGTGCGATCAGCTTCGTTGCCGTCGCTGGGCGGGATCGGCTCGGCTTCAGCTTTGGCGAAATTTTACAGCCTATTGGCAATTGGAGAGTCGGAGTATTTCAGTGCCGATTTGTTGAAAAAAATGCAGGCGGTTTTGACCTCCGGACCGGATGGGACCTTGCGACATGAGACGGCATTTTCGTGTGGCTTTATGCTCGATCCCGTGAATGCGGCAGGGACTAAAACTCGAAAATTATTTGGTACCAGCCCGCGAGCTTTTGGTCATCCCGGTGCGGGAGGGAGTCTGGCTTTTGCGGACCCTGATTCTAAAATTGCGTTTGCTTACGTAATGAATCAGATGTGTATCGGGGCATTACCGGGAATTCATACAACACGTCTCGTTGACGCAATCTATTCAGGTTGATACACCGAGACTCTCGCTTTTATCTTTTCTCATGATCCAAGTTCGAAATTTATATAAAAAATATGCAGGCGTGACGGCCATCGATGGAATTTCTTTCGATGTGTCGAAGGGGGATATTGTGGGCTTTTTGGGGCCGAATGGTGCCGGGAAGAGCACGACGATGCGTATTTTATCGGGCTTTATGCCGCCAAGTTCAGGGCAAGCCTCTGTGGCGGGTTTTGATGTTTTTAAAGATTCGATTCGCGCACGCGAGCATATTGGTTACATGCCGGAAAATGTGCCACTGTATTCGGAGATGCGCGTGCACGAGTATCTGCGCTATCGGGCTGCGCTGAAAGGGGTGCGTGGACGAAAAATCCGTGAGCGCGTGGGGGATGTGATCGATCTTTGTAGCTTGCAGTCTGTTGAGAAAAAGCTGATAAGTAGTTTGTCGAAAGGGTATCGTCAACGCGTCGGGCTTGCCGATGCGATGGTGCATGAGCCGGATTTACTAATTTTGGATGAGCCCACGATTGGCTTGGATCCCAATCAGATTCGTCAGGTCCGTGATTTGATTCGTAATTTGGGAAGACACCATACGATTTTGCTTTCGACCCATATTCTTTCGGAGGTGGAGATGGTTTGTCAGAAAGTGATTATTTTAAACAAAGGGCAGATTGAAGCGGTGGACAGCCCAGAAAATCTGCGGCGGCACTTGCATACGGCGGGTGCAATCCAAGTAGAGATTCCCAAAGCACGGCGTATCGATATGGAAAAGACACTTGAGAAACTTCCAGAAATCAACACGATTCGGCATGAGGTCACCGGAGACTGGGTACGGCTGATTCTCGAATATGCGGGGGATCGCGACATGCGACCCTTGGTTTATGAAGCTTGCGTAAAGGAAAACTGTTTACTGAGAGAACTTACGCGTCAGCGTGTTTCCCTAGAGCAGGTCTTTGCAGAAATTACAGAAGGAGAAACTAAATGAGAACTTGGTGGGTGCTTTTTCGGCGAGAAATGTCAGCTTTTTTCCGTTCGCCTTTGGCCTATGTCGTAATGGCTTTTTATTTACTTTTGACGGGCTTTAATTTTCAAAGCGGCATTGTCGCCATGAATCGGAGTATGAGTAGTGTCACACTCGTGGAGGCTTTTTTTAATACAATATATTTTTGGTTTCCATTTGTATTAGTTTTTCCTTTGGTCACGATGCGACTTTTTTCGGAAGAATACAAAATGGGGACCATCGAATCGCTAATGACAGCACCCGTTCGAGATTGGCAAATCGTTATGTCAAAATACTTAGCAGCATTTTGTTTTTATATGATTCTCTGGCTGCCTAGCTTATTATATTTTGTGGTTTTTCAATGGATCACTTCTTACACGGCAGCAACTGCCGTGGGTGCTTATCTTGGAGCTTATGGAATGCTTTTTTTGATAGGATTATTTTACACGGCGATTGGCTGCTTGGCTTCTTCGTTAACGAATAATCAGATTGTTGCTGCCGTTGTCGGTTTTGTTGCGGTTTGCTTGATGTTTTTTATGGGGCTGCTTTCGATGTTGGTTTTAAATGTGAGTCCTTTTTTGCGGGATATTACCGCATATTTTTCGGCAATTCAGCACATGGGAGATTTTTCTCAGGGGCTTATAGATACGCGCCCAATTGTCTTTTATCTTACAATAACAATTTTTACGCTCTATCTGACTTTTCAAGTCGTTCAATTTAGGAGGTGGCGATCATGAGCGAGGATAAGAAAAAAGAAAATCCTACAACGGATACAATCGCTACGAAAAAAGGTATCGGAAAAAAAATTCCGCGCTTTCAAATCGGTACGGGTTTACTGATACAGGCTGCACTGTTGATTGTTGTATTAGGTCTTATTAATTATTTTTCGTTTCATTATTATGAACGGTTTGATTTTTCGCGTTCTCAACGCTTTCGACTAGCTGTTTTGACCCAGCAGTCCATTCGCGAACTAAAACAGCAACTTAAAATTATTGTTTATTTTTCGAATTCGTCTGTAAGTCCCGAAGCGATGGTGGCAAATGATGTTGCTAATCTTTTAAAAGAACTTCAATTTGCGGGTAAAAAAAATATTGATATCGAGTATATCGATCCGATGCGTAATTTGGATCGAGCTCGTCAACTTCAGGCAGAGTATAAATTTGCTGCGGAAGATAATTTTATAATACTGACTTACGATGGTCGGTCAAAATTTGTTCCTATTAGTGACATGGTAGATTTTGATATGACACCCATGATGACTGGTGGGCAACCGCGTATTATTTCCTTTAAAGGTGAGCAGGCATTTACTTCAGCTTTGATTAGTCTTTTGGATCCGGAATTTCGTAAAATTTATGTAACGACCGGTCATGGGGAATCGAGTTTTGCAGAGGGGGGTGAAATGAGTGTGCTTGCGTCGTATGCGAAGCGGTTGAATACAGAAATTTTTCCATTAAATTTGGGTGCGACTTTAAAGATACCGGATGACGCGGCTATTATTATTATAGCCGGTGCGCGGTTTGATTTTTCGCCGCAGCAAGTAGAGCTTTTAAAAAACTACTGGAAGGGCGATGGGCGCATTCTGTTGCTACTCGATCCAAATGCAAAAACACCTCGCCTTGACGCTTTTTCGGCAGAGCTTGGCGTTCTGCCCTTGGACCAACGTGTTTTACGCACCCTGCCGCTTGGTTTTACAACAGGGATTTTACGCGATGTCGCGGGTGAATTTTTACTAGATAACGACATTGCTAAACGGCTACGCGGCGTGACGGCATTTTTTCCTTCACCGGTGCAGCCTCTTTTATTGAATGACGAAAAAACGAACAAAGAAGGCTCTGTTGTGCGTCAACTCATCCGTGCTCATGAAGAATATTGGGGCGAAAGTGAGTATGTGACAGATGAGAGTAAGGGCGTGGGCTATGATGATGGAGTGGATACGGGATTTCCCGTAATCATAGCAGCTTCGATTCGCAGGTCGGGAATACAGGATCAACGTGTCGAGGTGGATGCTGCTAAAATGATCGTTGTCGGAAATAGCCTTTTTGCGACAAATGATGGGCTCGGTGGCCCTAATGCTTCGGCTGCTAATCTCGACTTTTTAGTGAGTAGTTTAAATTGGCTAATGGATCGCAGTAAGCTTACGGGGATAGCTCCGAAGGCGGCACGCGAATTTCTTTTTTCGCTAAGTGATGCTCAGATTAGTCAGATTTCTTTTTATACGATGCTTGTCATTCCGGGTGCTGCGGGAGTTTTGGGATTATTAGTTTGGTGGAGGAGGCGGCGATGAATGTGCGTTATACGATTGCTCTGGCTTGTCTGGCTCTGATTCTTTTTGGGCTTCTTATTTTCTTGAAGCCTTACATCGGTAGCACAAAGGATCGAGAGCGGATGGGAAACTATGTTACGAATTTTGATATTGAGGAGGTGAAAAGTTTTACCATCAAGCGGGGCGAGGAAGAAATCCGCTTTGAAAAAACTCCGACGGGCTGGCTTCTTGAGGATGAAAATGGAGCAGATCAAGCTTCGGCGGCAGCGGTTCAAAGTATTCTTACGCTGACACAGGACTTAGCTTTTTTGGATGTGATTCGTGGTGCTGAGTTTGATGCTCATTTTTTTAGTCGAGATTTCGGATTATCGAACCCGCGGCAGTTTTTAAAAATTGATTTTAAAGATCGCAAATCACTTGAGTTGCTTTTTGGCCGAGAGGGACCGGAAAAAAATCGTATTTTTGTTCGTCGAGGAGACTCAAAAGATACGTTTTTGGTTGAAGATGAGCTTTTGCGGGCCATCACGTTTTCTAAAGACGCTTATCGCGATCGGCAACTCGCGTCGTTGCCGAGTGAGCTAGTTAATCGGATTAGGATTCGAAGGCCTTCGGGCGAAATTATTTTAGAACGAGATTCCGGACGTTGGAAAATTACAAAGCCACTCAGTGCTGAAGCCGATCAAAAGAGAATTGAGGACGCATTAAAAAAATTTCTGACAGCACCTGTTTTAGAATTTTTAGGTTCTGAAGAATATTGGTCAAAGTCTGTAAATGCCAATAATATCTCACCTTCTGAAATCCGTCTTTGGTCCGAAGGTAGTCAAGAACCCGCTATTTTTCGCTTACTTTCTGAAAAAGAATTACAGGGCACCGAATTGCCGGATTACCTTATTTATAGTATGCCGCGCAAAACGACGATGCGGATTGCGGGAGCACCACTCGGCCTTTCTCGTGTGAGCCTAAATCAACTTCGAGAGGCAAGTGTTTTTCAATTAAATCTCGATGTTATTGATCGCATCGGGTTCCGTATTGGAGATAAAAACACGCGTCTGCATCGCACGGAAAATGGCTGGAATGATATGAAGGGAAATTTGAATCCGGAGGCTACTGAAGAAGCTGTTAAAAACTTACTTACAGGATTGCATGAAGCAAAAGTTCATCGGTTTTTGACTTTGGATCACACCGAGAGCAGGGACCTTGGCCTTGCGGAACCCTTGGCAGAGATTCGCTTTAATGCTTGGCTTTCTGAAAATACTGCGGAAGCGACAGCCGGCGAATATCCGGTGAGTGATTTAATTTTTACGCGAGGACAAACAGGCGCTTGGTTTGTGCGTGTCGATAAACGTGCGGAAGTTTGCGAAGTTTCTGAAGGCACTTTTAAACTTGTTAAAGAATTTGCTAAATCCCTCGGAATCATAGTGCCTGACGGCTTGGGCACACGGAGTGAACCTGAAAAAAATGCTTCTGAAACAAAGATTAGAGACTAACTTACAAATTTTATTCCTATGACTTCCAGTGAACTTCGCCAATCGTTTTTAGATTTTTTTGAATCACGCAGCCACACGGTGGTGCCCTCTTCAAGTCTTTTGCCGGATGCTCCAAACTTACTTTTTACAAATGCGGGTATGAACCAATTTGTCCCAATTTTTTTGGGACAGGAAAAATTTCCTTATTTGCCGGCTTGTGCAGCGGATACGCAAAAATGTATCCGTGCAGGCGGCAAGCATAATGACCTCGAAGACGTGGGCTTCGATACGTATCACCACACCTTTTTTGAGATGCTTGGGAACTGGAGTTTTGGAGATTACTTTAAAAAAGAAGCCATTGCGTGGGCTTGGGAACTTATAACAGAAGTTTGGAAATTTCCAAAATTTCGTCTTTATGCGACGGTGTATAAGCCGGGCGATGACGAACCCGCTGAGTTTGACCAAGAAGCATACGACCTTTGGGCAAAACTATTTAAAGACGCCGGCTTGGATCCTGATCGGCATATTGTTTTTGGAAACAAGACAGATAATTTTTGGATGATGGGCGAGACCGGGCCTTGTGGCCCATGCTCGGAAATCCATTTTGATTTAACTCCACGTGGTGATACAAAAGGGGCTCTCGTAAATAAGGGAACGGCGGAGTGTATCGAAATTTGGAATCTTGTTTTTATTCAATTTAATGCAGATACAAAGGGAGGTTTTTCGGCTTTACCACAGCGGCATGTAGACACAGGGATGGGGTTTGAGCGAATTGCTGCCGTGATGCAATGCACCCAAAATTTCACGGACTTCACGCGTAGGATTTCAAATTATAATAGTGATATTTTTAAACCAATTTTTGAGAAGTTAGAGCAGCTTTGTGGTTTGAGCTATGAGGGAACTTTCCCCGATGAATCTTCGATGCATCATCGCAATAAGAAGCTGCAAGCCGACATCGCATTTAGGGTAATCGCAGATCACATTCGCACGCTGACATTCGCGATTGCAGATGGGATTCATCCCGGAAATACTTTTAGACACTACGTGCTCCGTAGAATTCTTCGACGTGCGGTGATGTATGGGCGCAGCCTCGGTTTGCACGAGCCTTTCTTTTACCGCTTAGTCGAAGTGCTCGACGAAAATATGGGCGATATATTTCCCGAGATTCGGAAGCGTCGCGCCCATATCGAAGAAGTAATTCGTTTGGAAGAAGAGGCTTTTAATAGGACCTTGGATCGTGGAATTGAGCGCTTTCAAAATGAAATGAACCGCTTGCAAACAAAGGGTGAAAAGACATTTTCCGGCGACTTTGCTTTTGAACTTTCCGATACATATGGCTTTCCGCTCGATTTGACGCAACTGATGGCCCGCGAGCAGGATTTTCAAGTCGATGAAGAACGTTTTCAGGAGCTTATGGAAGCGCAACGCGAACAGGCACGCCAAGCTCAAAAACGTGAAGTCATAGAGGTCTCCGATCACCTTAGCAAGGTCGATACAAAGTTTGTTGGTTTTGAAAATTTGGAAACCGAAAGCGAAGTTGCCGAGGTTGTTCAGGTAAAAAAACGCACGGCCATCATTACAAAAAGCTCACCGTTTTACGCGGCAATGGGTGGACAGGTTGGCGATAGTGGAGAGATGGATCATGGCGGTCGCCTTTGGGTTATTTCAGATACTCAGAAAGCGGGTAAAAGTTTTTTGCATTTTTTAGATTCACCCGACGATGTGCCGAATGTTGGTGAGCGAGTCGTCCTTCGCGTAGATTATGGAAAGCGCAAAGCGATTGAGCGGCACCATACCGCAACCCACTTATTGCACTGGGCAATCCATAGAGTCGTCAGCAAAGAAGCGAGCCAAAAAGGTTCGCAAGTGGGACCGGATAAGTTGACTTTCGACTTTAACGGTCGTGCTCTGTCCACGACACAGATTTCTAAAATTGAAAGTCTCGTCAATGAACGCATCCTTGAAAATGTCCCCGTTTCTTGGATTGAAATGGACTATAATGAGATAAAGACACGTAAGGACATCATGCAGTTTTTTGGAGATAAATATGGTAACCGAGTTCGTGTCGTCCAAATAGGAGGCGACCCGCAAAAACTCAATGGATACTCTATGGAACTTTGCGGCGGAACGCATGTCTGCAACACCGGTGAGTTGGGAGTATTTAAAATTCTCTCCGAAGGTGCTATTTCAGCAGGAATTCGCCGCATCGAAGCCAAAGCCGGTGGACAAGCCTACCAAGCTCTTATCGACGATCATCTTCGGCTACATAAAGTTGCCGAATTGCTAAACTCTCCGGTCAGCGAGCTAGAAACTAAAGTCGCCACTCTACTCCAACACTCAAAAGATCTTGAAAAAACACTCAAAAAGGAGCTTTTAAAACAAGCGACGAGCCGCGTAAAAGATTTTATTGCGAGTGCGGAGACTTACGGAGCCACTCCCGCTATTTTACAGGGGTTCAAACTCGAGTCACCCGATGAGCTTCAAAAAATAGCGGATGCCCTAAAGACGGAGTTTAAAGGCGTCGCCGTGCTGGCAGGAATAGAGCAAGAACGAGTGCATCTCTTGGTTTTTGTAGAAAAATCTTACCAAGATAAATTCTCTGCTGGTAAACTACTGCAAGCCCTAGCTCCAATCGTCTCCGGCAGAGGCGGAGGTAAACCGGAATTGGCACGAGGTGCCGGCAGTGATGTGCAATCCATCCCCCGCTTACTCACAAAGGCCGCAGAGCTTCTCGCTGTTTAGGTGCTGATAGATACAATGAATACGGGCGATGGCATCACCCCGGTTGCTCTCAATCCAAATGGTTTTTTCAAGCAGCAAAAAACTTTTATTGCGCCTTGCTGTGAGACGCTACAAAGACAAGGTCAAAGAAACTGCCTCGTGATCGCTAGTTTCCTTCGATGTTTCCAAAATCGTAGCATCAAGCTTTCCAAAACCTTTCACGAAAATATAATCGAAAGTCACGGGATCAAATTGCCCATCTCCGCGCCACGTCATCCGCTTCTCCTTAGGCACATTTTCCCATGTATTTACAAAACCCGCATCGACAAATTTCTCGACCACATGATCTCCAAAAATACGGTCGTGGTTTGTATTCATATCTCCCCCGACAATCCAGCCCCGGATTTTTGAAGACTTAAAAACTATTCGCTGCATATAAGCCACGTGATCGAGAATCTGAATCGTCCCCTCGTCACGCTTATCATAGTTCTCTTGCGCCTGTTTGTCGTTATTTGCGCGGTTACTCTTTAGATGCACTCCATAAACCATGAGCACTTCATCCGTCTCAGGCACTTCAAGAGCTGCGCACACAAAACCGCGTGGCAGGGTCGGAATCACCGGACGAAAGGTCTCCGCCCAAACCGCCCGACAAGGCAGACGAGAAGCAATGGCAACTTGCTGCGGCCAAAGCTCGCCCGTGTAACTGGAAACGAAGCTGGAAACAACATTCGTTGTCAAACCAACCGAACGTACCAAGGCATCAAACTCCTTCCAGTTTTGAACCTCACAGGCAATGAGAATGTCCGGATTGAGCTTTTTTAAATCTTCTGCAGCAGCCTTCCGATGAACCTGTTTCTCCTCTTCGGTAGCTCTCGGTGAACCACCTGGAAACCATTCCAAATTCCATACAACAACTTTTAATTTGTCCGCAGAATAGCTCGTATTTAAAGTAAATAGAACGAGAAAAAAGAAAGCAAAAAATCGAATAGATAACAGCATGGCTAAGCGAGACTGCACATAGACAAAACTCATTTCAAGAGGAAACTCCGACCCAAAATTCCTATTTACTCAAGCAATCACCGCTCTCCTCAACGTGATTCGCTTGAGACGTGCATTATCCGAGGGGCTGGATGTCTCAATATCCGGATCATCCTTAAAAGCGTTATGCACCAAACGGCGATCATAAGAATTTAGCGGTTCCGTTCGCAAAGATTTCCCCGTATTTCTAACGGCATCAGCTAAGTGACGCACATTATCAATGAGCGCATCATCCCGCATCATGCGGTAATGCTCTACATCCACAACGACGCGAGGCACCGCCGGATCTTTCGCTTGCACGACTCGATTCACTAAAAACTGTAAATCCTCCATCACTTCTCCATGTCGCCCAATTAAACGATCTGGCTCACTCGTTCGGATTTGAAGCACAGGATTATTTCCCCGCTCCTGTTCCTCGATTTCAACAAAGAAACCAAGATAGCCTAGCATCGTATCGAGTGTATTTTTGGCCAGTTCGCTCATAGGTTTTACTTTTTCTTTGGTCGTTTTCCTTTTTTAGAGGGCGTCTTCCTCTCTAATTTTGGAAGCGGACGATTTCTCGTAAGGTATAGCTGAACAATAGAGAAAATATTCTGAGTTGTCCAATACAGCGCAAGCGCACTCGCGAAATTATAACAAAACAACAAAAAGATGACAGGCATGAAATAAAACATGCGTTGCTGCATCGAGTCCCCCGTTTTCGGGGTAATCATCATCTGAATCAACATCGTTGCAGCCATAATGAGCGGCAGCAAATTAATTGGAATCCCAAACAAATGCCCGACCGTATCCGGCTGCGAAAGATCGTGAATCCATAGAAAAGACGCATTTCGAAGCTGAATTGCAACACCCAACATTGAATAAAATCCAAAGAAAATCGGAATTTGAATCAACATCGGCAAGCAGCCGCCAAACGGATTCACCCCATACTCACGATAGAGCTTCATCAACTCCTCGTTCATCTTCTGCGGATTATCTTTATATTTTTCGCGAAGCTCTGTCATCTTCGGCGACAAAATCGACATACGCCGCATCGACTGTGTCGCCCTGTCCTGCAAAGGCCAAAGCACCGACTTGATGATAAGTGTCAGCAAAATGATCGCCGCTGCGTAATTTCCGGTTAGGTCATGCAAACGATTCATCCCCCAAAGCAAAACCTCGCTCACGATCCCAAACATTCCAAAGCTCATCACCGAGTCTTCCCCGTGACCCAATTTACGCAGCATCTCTAAATTTTTTGGTCCTGTAAAAATTTCGAAATTCTCAACATGCTTCTCCCCCGGAGCCACGCTAAATCCCCCGCGTAAAATTCCGCCAAAAATTGCATACACCGGATGTCCCGGATCACCTCTCACTTGGTAACGCCGCGCCCAGACTCCCTGCGAATTTGACTCCGCGCTCCGCACAATCGTTGCAAAATACTGACTCGTAGCGGCTGCCCAAAAAGTCGCTTCCGAAGCTTCCGCATACAACGGACGATCCCCCCGAGTCTCGATTCCTAAAATCGGAATCCGCGAAGCCGAAAACCAATTCGGATCGATCGATTTCATTTTTCCTTCGCGATACCAATCAAATCTCGTATAACGCGGCTGGTCATCTCGGTGCACGGGTGCGCCCATTCCCGTAGCAATAAAATATCCTAAACGCTGAAGCGGAGCCGCAGAGGTATTTTCAAAAACAACTTGCAACTCCACCACATACTGCCGCCCCTCTACCTTGCCGTCCTCTCCCGTAGCTAGTTGAAACACCTTGCTAATTCGCATGCCGTCAGAGTCCATACGCTCAAAAATCACCCGCTGCCTCGCCCCATCGACCTTCATTTTAAACCCCCCAAGCACACGCTCATTTTCCATCCCCAAAGCACCAATTGGCATCAGACTACCCTTATTCAGGCTCACCTTTTCATCCCCCTCAGCAAGGTGGCGCAGCAAATTCACTACCTGAATCCCACCCGAATCATTTTGAAAAACAAATTCTGCATAGTCATTTTTTAAAACTTCTTTGCGCTTTACCAATTCTACATCCGGCTCAAAAAAAGTTCCGCCAAATGTATCGGAAGCCTCAAGAGCAGGCGGAGCTTTCGGAGCCGCCGCCGAAACCACATCCTCCCGCGAAACCTCCGTAGCAGCTTTTTTTTCTCCCTCCGCAGCTTGAGCAATCGCCTGCTCCTGCCTCTGCGCCTCGACCTGACGCTGTTGCTCACTGACTTTACTCGAATAAAAAACCTGCCATAAAACCAATCCGACAATCGACAAACCAACTGCAAGCCATGTTTTCCAATCCATATAAAAAATAGTCTAAAAAATTGTTACTTCAAATTCAGGAGCGATACCTCGGAAGATTCCGCTTTCGGCAAAGGCACCGGATCGTAGCCACAGCCCCCCCAAGGATGGCAACGGCAAATTCGTTTCAACATCAAAATACTTCCACGCCATGTCCCATGCACTCGCACCGCCTCCAGAGCATAAGCCGAACACGAAGGCTCAAAACGACAGCCACACCCCGGCCCCGATAAGCAATGCAGCAACGGCGAAATAAGCAGTTGATAACAACGAATCAAGCAAAGCAGAAAAAAACGGAACATAAGGATTCAATAAAAATCAACCACGAAAAAGAGCAAGTCTCCTCCCCAACAGCAGCCACTCCGCATCCAGATCACTTACCGAAGCCTCCGCCAATCGCCGACGAGGAATAATCACCACCCGCACTCCCGCAACAACTTCATGCTGATGCCGTCTCAACAACTCACGACACTTACGTCGCAGACGACTCCGCAATACCGCCTTCCCCATCCGTCGCGTAGTGATGATCCCAAACTGCGACATACTGCCGTCGTCTTCTTTAAAAACAGCGAGACGAAAACACGCACCCATTTGAGACTCTCCCACCTCACGAACCTTGCGAAAAAGTTCGGAATGCTTCATCCGAAGACAGGCAGGCCAGTTCAGAGGCAAGCAATCAGGCTTGGGTGTGTCGGGCGTAATGAATTTCTACCCCCTTAGGCGTGAGACGTTTGCGACCTTTTTGACGACGGCGACGCAAAATATCGCGTCCCCCACGAGTTTTCATACGAGCACGAAAACCAAACTGACGCTTACGAGTTCTTTTAGAAGGTTGATAGGTCCTTTTCATAAAAATTTAAAAAATTGATAAGTGAATCGAGAAAAGCGCGTCATGTTGCTAACCCAAGAGCCTTCTGTCAACCCCCGAGTTTTCCAAAACAGTATCTTTTTTAAATTTGCCCTTTTTAAAGGTGTCAGGTTAAAATTATTTGACATGAGTTGAGTTTTTGGAAAGGATTTTGGTATGCGGCAATTACGATTACTTCTACACCGACGGGATGATGTTTCTGATGGCAACCAACCCGATGCTTACTATCACTGTATTTCTCGTGTGATCGAGAAACGCTTTATTCTCGGGGATGAGGAGAAGAGCTATTTTTACCACCTCATGCGGCGGCTGGAACGATTTACAGGGGTTGAAATTGTTACTTATTGCCTGATCTCTACTCATTTTCACCTTGTGCTCCGCGTTCCGGCTCCGGGAAAATTGGCTCCGTTTTCACTTGCCGAGTTAGAACGGGAGTTGAGGGTTTTGCATTGTGTCGGAGAGGGGGAGACTTCTGCGGCTTTGCAGGAGATCGAGCGTGCGCGAGCTTCGGGAAGCTCGGCTTGGGAGAAGGAGTTGCTTGCTC
>JBKEAD010000001.1:0-12082 GCA_047971915.1 Chthoniobacterales bacterium | reverse complement strand
ACCGCGCCGCCGCCGCCGCAGACAAAGGAGAAAAAGTCCTTCTCGTCCGCGTCGAAACTTCACCCGAAGATCTGCGCGGAATGATCGCTGCCGAAGGTATCCTCACCTCACGCGGAGGCGTCTCCTCACACGCCGCACTCGTCGCCCGTCAAATGGGCAAAGTCTGCGTCTGCGGAGCCTCCGGTATCGAGATCGACTATAGTAAACGCACCGTTGTAGCCGACGGACAAAAATTCAAAGAGGGCGACTACCTTTCCATCGACGGCACATCCGGCAGCGTTTACGGAGGCGAACTAAAAACCGCACCATCCGAAATCATCACCGGACTCATTAGCAATAACAAAGCCGCACGCCGCACCGAGAAATTCAAAAACTTCGTCCAGCTCATGGACTGGTGCAGCAAGGTCAGCAAAATGCAAGTTCGCACAAATGCCGACACACCGGAGCAGGTAAAAAATGCCGTAGCATTCGGTGCCCAAGGCATCGGCCTCACCCGCACCGAACACATGTTCTTCGAGGGTGACCGCATCGACGCCATGCGCGAAATGATCCTCGCCGACAACGAAGACGCACGCAGAGCCGCACTCGAAAAACTGCTCCCGCACCAGCGCAAAGACTTCTTCGGAATTTTCAAAGCACTCGCAGGCAAACCCGGCACGATCCGACTCCTCGACCCACCACTCCATGAGTTCCTCCCCCACACCAAGGAGCAACAAATGGATCTCGCTCGCAAACTCGGAGTCAAAGTCGAGAGCATCATGCAGCGCGTCAACGAACTCCACGAGTTTAACCCCATGCTCGGACACCGTGGCTGCCGCCTTGCAATTTCCTATCCCGAGATTGCCGAGATGCAAGCGCAAGCCATCTTCGAGGCCGCGGCCCAATGTGTCAAAAAAGGTATCCCCGTCGAACCCGAAGTCATGGTCCCACTCGTCGGTTACGCCCGTGAACTTGAGCTACAAGTAGAGATTATTCACCGTGTCGCCAAAGAAGTCATGGCTGCAAAAGACGTGAAATTTAAATACCTCGTCGGCACGATGATCGAAGTCCCGCGTGGCGCGATCACCGCAGATGAAATTGCTGCGCATGCACAATTTTTCTCCTTCGGCACCAACGATCTCACGCAAACCACCCTCGGCATCAGCCGCGACGACATGGGCTCCTTCCTGAACTCTTATCAGGAAAACGACATCTACCCGAAAAACCCATTCGCCAGCCTCGACCAGGATGGTGTGGGCCAGCTCATGGAAATCGCCGTCGAAAAAGGACGCTCCACGCGCAAGTCGATCAAGCTCGGCATTTGCGGAGAGCACGGCGGCGACCCGGACTCCGTGAAATTCTGCCATAAGCTTGGCCTAGCCTACGTCAGTTGCTCTCCCTATCGCGTTCCGGTAGCTCGCCTAGCCGCCGCTCAAGCCGCCCTGAAAAAATAAAACTCACCAATTTTACATTGGTACAAAAAAATGGAGTGGGAAATTCCCCACTCCATTTTTTTTCATGGCCAATTGATGAAGTCCACTTTCTATTCCCTTGGAGCTGAAGCCGCTGCAAGGCACTGAATTGTTCGGCGGGACGACTGATGAGCAATTCGACCGTGTCGCTCTTTGAGATACTAAAAAAACTTGTTGCTAAAATGATTCTATCGTGTAATCTCTAATACTCCCACCGAAACATTACTACCATGCCTTCGACTCCCCGCTTACAAATATCTCATTTTGTCATGGCTTCCTGCCTTTTTAAAATCCTTTCTCTAGCACTTCCGATATTGAGCATCACGGCTTCGATAGCCGTCGGTTCATCAGGCGAAAATCAACTCCTCAACCTCTCCGGCGTACCAAAAGAGGAACGGAACCTATTGCCGCTTGAGTTCACTTGGCCGGAGCGTGTCGGCGACGCCGCGCTTTGCCTTTGGAAGGATGACAAAGAAGCCGTCATTTCCTTCACGATCGACGACAATTGCGCACAAAACATCGATTGGTGGCTAAAAGAAACCGCCGAACGCGATATGAAAGTCACATGGTTTCTAGTAGCTAGGGGCATCGGACACACAAAACCCGACACAAATGCAGACTGGCCGCGCTGGCAAACCGTTCGCGATGCGGGACATGACCTCGAATCCCACACCATGTCGCACCTCGGAGCCGCGAAAAACCCAGACACTTGGCAGGGTATCGAATGGGAATACAAAGACGCTGTGGAAACGATTGATGCTGGTCTCGGCTCTGATTACAAAGTATCCAGTCTAGCCTATCCGGGTGGAAAGTTTCAGGATAAAAACGATCCGGAAATCGCTGCTAAATACTATGCATCCGCTCGAGGCACCGTGGGTACGCTCAACGGGCCGCAGGGTCTAAATTACTTGAAAATCAATGCCACGACCTCTCCCAACTTTGGCACGAACCCGAGGCTGGATTTTATTAACTCTGAAAATCTTTTTAATCCAGAACACAAAAGATATCGTGGTTGGAAAGTCGTCATTTACCACTACATCAAGGAAAGCGACCCCGCCATTGTTGAAAAAACTCTTAGTGGTCTCGACTATGCCGTCAAACACCGCGACAAACTTTGGATTGGTCGCTATGGCGATGTCGCTCGCTACGCCCAGTCTCGCGAAACGGCTGACCTTAAAGTTACCGAAAACTCCTCTTCGCGCATCGTTCTTCAATTAACAGACCGCATGGATGATCGGCTCTACGATTTTCCGCTTACGGTAAAAGTCCGTCTGCCATCTTCCTGGAAAACGGCGAAAGCCCAACAAGACGGAAAACCGGCAGCCGCCAGAATCGTCGAACACGAAGGCAATAAATATGCCTTGGTAGATGTTACGCCGGATAAAGGCGACACCATCCTTACTCAATAGGAGTGATTGTGACGTTCACATTTGACACCCCTTGACAAGAAAAGATTCATACGTGTAATCAAACAGAAGTTTATTTTTTTTATGCACTTTCCCCAATTTACTCAGACATTTCGTGCCGCTGCTTTTTTCTCATTACTTTTTACGCCACTCGCAGCGCAGGCCAATCTTTTAGAGAAACTCATGGCGGCAAACATCAGTGCCACCAATGCGACCGTGTGCTTTACCTCCATCGACACCGAAGGCAACAAGGTTCCGACCACAGCCGTATTGCAGTGGAGCGAAGATTCTTCCTTTTCAAACCAAACAACAGAGCAGTTTTCGGATAAAACCAATCCCGACGATCCTATCTCTGGACTTCGTGCAATGTATATGGAGGGGTTGAAGCCCGACACATTTTATAACTGGAAAATCATCGCCAAGACTGCCGATGGTCAAACGGAAGAAAGCGGAGGATCCTTCACCACCTTACCCGTTTCCACGACAAAAAAACGCGGACCAGACGGCACCCACATCCCACCACACACACCCGCTTACGAGACTCCCGCGACCTATACGGCATCTAGTTGGGAAGAAGTAAATAATCTTCTCGATGGCTGTAGCGGCGGTGAAGTGATCGAAGTTGATGCAGAAGATAGCAGCGACCAAGAAAGCATCGTACTCAGAAGCGGAAATTCAGACTGGGAAAAAAATGTCCTCATCCGTCCCCCATTAGGAAAACGTGCATCCAATCGCACACGATCCGTTGAGATAAATTCACCGCACATCACCGTAGCAGGATTTAACCTTCGCGCCGCTCATATGTTTTCTAAAATGGGCAACGGTGCTCGTGGAGGAAATGCGGTCGGCGAGGGTGCGCGACGTTCCTTTTTCTGGATGTGCACGGTGAGTCGCAACGGCAGCATGATGGCAGACGGATGCCCCGACTCCGGTTGGTTCGAAGTCGTCGCTCTACATCGTGGCGTCGGTCGGGATCGTTCACAAATCAAGACACAGGCCGAGCTCATCCCTGAAAACTTCACCGTTGCCGGCTGCTGGCTCGAAGGCAAAGATCGCACAAACAAAGACGACCACTGCGATACCATCCAAACCTTTAGTCATGGTCATGGTCAGAAAATCACTGGTTTGAAGCTCATCGATAGCGTATTTTTCCGCTCAGCAAACTCCGCCGGACAACTCAACAACCTAAAAGGCACACTCATCGAAAATTGCTGGTTTGGTCCGCTCGATCAACGCTCCCCGGTCAACGGCTCCTACTATGCCACCGTCGGCGCAAGCAATGAAGCCATCATTCGTGGATCGGACTGGAACGGTACATTTCGTCAAGACATCGAGCCCGATGCCATCCCCGCAGAAATTCGTGATTCCTCATTTCCTAAAATGCCCAAAAGACCGGGCCCCATCTTCGAGAATAACAATGTCAGCGGAGAACTTGTCCCACAACCACCGCTCCCCGATCTCGACGCTATCTGGCCGAAATAACATTTCTTTTTATGAAAAACAAAATCCTCTCCTTCCTACTAGCCTGCACCGTAGTAGGCACGCCCCTAACTGCCGCCACCTATTATTCGGATCCAAAAAATGGTAAAGACTCCAACCCTGGCACGGAGTCCGCACCTTGGCCAGGTCTCGAAGAAATTGCTTCGTCCGGTCTTCTAAACGAACTTGTTGGCGGCGACACCCTGCTCCTCCAATCCGGCTACCACGGCAAACCCAAATTTAGCGGCGACCATGACAGCCCCGTCATCATCGATGCCGCAAAGGACGCCAAACCCCAACTCGGAACCCTGACTATCCCCTCGGGAAGCAACTGGACGATTCGCAACCTCGCAATCAGCCCATCTTTTTTCGAAGAACCCTTTCGTGGAAACATTGTCATCCTAGGAGAAAATGGCCAGTCCAATAACCTCGTCATTGAAAACTGCCATATCTTCAGCACGGAAGACACAAGCAACTGGGGGGTCATGGAATGGCGAAAAGCTCCAGAGGGCATCCTACTCGGACGCCACGGAAGCAACCTTACCGCTCGCAACAACTATCTCGAAAACCTCCGCTTCGGCATCACGGTAAATAGCCCCGACTCTCTACTTGAGGGAAACGTAGTATCCGATTTCTCCGGCGACGGCATCCGCCTCACACGCGACAACATCACCGCGGCCTACAACGTCATCAAAAACGTCTATGTGAGCGCAGCCGATGGGGACAAAAACCACGACGACGCCATTCAGTGCTTTCTTTTCAATGAAGGCACCGGCACCGTTCGCAATTTAAATGTCCATCATAACCTGATCAATATGCGCGAGAATCCCGACCAACCCTTTCCCGCCACATTTCACGGGATCGGATTTTTTGACGGTCCGCTAGTCGGATTCAAAGTCGAGGACAACGTCGTTGCTCTGGCAAACTGGCACGGAGTCTCTCTTTACGATGGCCAAGACAGCCTCATCGCCAACAACGTCGTTTACAACCCCTGGGGCGGCAAATTCACCCCCTGGATCATGCTCGGGACCAAGAAAAACGAAGCGCATGGCAACACGATGCGCGATAATTTTGCTGAGGAATTCAAGTTCGAGGGCAACAAGGATGCGGAACGCTCCGGCAATGAAAAAATCGATCCGGTCATTTATGAAGAACGCGCTGAAAAACTCCTAAACGAGATCAACGAAAAATTCGGTGAAACGCATCCTGTCTCCGGAAAAACGCGTGTGAAAAAATAAGAGCCTCAAAAAAAATTTCCCTCACCCCTCTTTCATTATTACAGTCACATAAAATACGATCAAAAGTGATTTGACTATGTGAATACATTGTATTTTTTTATAAAAAGTATATCACGATTGACTCGAAAAGATTCCATCGTGTAATCATTTTAAAAAATACCTCCATGATTATGTTCCTGCAAAATTTTTCTCCATTACTTCAGTCTCGCCACCGAAGCATTGCTGGCGCGAACAAAGGATTCAGCCTTGTAGAAGTAACTCTGGCTATGGGAGTTCTTTCGATTGCTCTCCTGACAATGATCGGACTCCTACCGGTGGGATTGGACACAGCACGCATGGCGATGAGCCAAACGGTGAAGGCCCAAATCGTGCAGCGAATCACGAGTGAGGCCGCGTTGACAGCCTTTGCAAATCTCGACGACTACGTAGCGTCTGGTTCAGTAGCCAGCCCCTTCTATTTTGACCAAGAAGGACAGCTCGCTACCACAGAAAATACGCATCGCTACAAAGTGGCACTCGCCAAATTGCCCGTAAACTCGGCATTTCCCGGATCGACAAACGCCTCATCCTTGTCGGACAGCCTCTATGCCATTCAGGCCGTTATCTCCGACGCACGCTCGGAAAACTCTGCCGAAGAGTCCTCCACTCATGTCATTTACGTCCCCAACTCCGGAGGCTGATTTTTATGTCTAGGACATTCCCCCGATTTTCGCGAGCTGCCTTCAGCCTTCTGGAGTTGCTCGTTGCGATGGTAATTCTCAGCACCATCCTGCTCATCAGCTTCTCCGTCATGGAGCAAACCGTAAAAATCTGGCGTCAGTCGATGGGAACTCTAGAAGCTTTTCAAGGCGCGCGGAGTGCTTTCGACTCGATTACTCGCAACATCGGACAGGCCACGCTGAATACCTATCTGGATTACGACGATCCAGATAATCCCCAGAGATACCTACGAAAATCCGAACTCCAATTTGTCATCGGTGAAACCGGCGCGGGCGGTCTCCCCGGCACACCGAATACCGGAACCGGGGTATTTTTTCAGGCACCGCTGGCCTACACCGCAGATACAGCCGCCTATGGTGGGATGGATGGTGCGCTGAATGTCGGTGGATATTACGTGGCATTTGGAGAGGACACTTCGCTGCCCCCGCATGTCACGAGTGCACCGGGTTACACGCCGCGTTACCGCTACCGTTTGATGAATCTGCTCGTCCCGACGGAGGATAACAAGATTTTCGATAATATAAGTCAAACCGCCTCGAATTTCGACTGGTTTCGCAACAAGCCCGACTTCGCCTTTCCGCTAGCTGAAAATATCATTGCATTTGTGGTGCATCCCGAAGTCCCCGACGACCCCACTGTTTACTCCTCTTTGGGTTTGAATACTTTAGACGGCTGGAAATCAAACCCTCAACCCGTCACCGCAAATCAACTCCCTCCTGTGCTTAGCGTAACCATCGTTGCCATTGATGAGTCCTCCGCTATACGATTGGAAAATGGTGCGGATGAACCAGCAAGGATAGCCTCAGCACTCACCACGTTTCAGACAGACGTTGCCGCGAAACCACGCGATATTTCCAAAGCTCTCGAAAACTTAGAAAGTAAGCTGGCAGATGCCAGAATCAACTTCCGTGTTTTTACCACCAAGATCCCCATGCGCGAATCCAAATGGAGCAAAAACTAATGCAATACCCTCGATCCCCTTTATCAGCATTCAGCCTTCTTGAGCTGTTGATTGTTACTGCGATCATTATTATTCTAATGGCGGCAGCAGTTCCGGCGGTCAACAGCATCGCACTTGGAAGCAATTTGGAACGTGCCGGACAGACGGTTGCCGATACCATCGGTCTCGCCCGTCAGGATGCCGTAGCCTTTAATCGCGAAGTCCAAGTCGCCTTCCTCGAACTCCCAGATGATAGCGGCGAAAAAGCCTGGCGAGGCATTCAGGTCTGGCGCGTGGAGCGTTCGACAAGCGGGCTTCAGACTAATGCTGTCACGCGAGTTTTAAAGCTACCACAAGGTATGTTGATCGCACCAAACACAACCTCGCCTCTCCTCACCGGTGCTCCTTTACAAGGCACCCACACACTCTCAAACGGAGAAAATACCGACTTTCGCGCCTTCCGAATTTCTGCCAATGGCTCCCTTGATGGCATCACTGGAAGCAATAACTATGTGACGGTGCAAAGCGCACTGACAGAGGAAGCCCCGCCCGCCAACTTTTACACCATCCAAATCAACCCCGTGACCGGCAAGGTCTCCAGCCTCAGACCATGAAACATACTCCTCTCTCCACACAACATCAGGGCGCGTTTGCTCTGGTTGTCGTCCTCGCTCTCATTGTCCTGATGGTCATTCTTGTCGCCGGTTTTCTTTTTCGCGCTTCGACCGAGCGCACCTCTTCCAGTGGATATTCGGCATCCGTCACCGCCCGTCAACTCGCGGATAAAACCGTCGGAGTCATTCAAGCACAGATCAATGAAGCCGCCACTCAGGGCTCCAATGTCGCATGGGTCTCCCAACCCGGCATGGTGCGCACTTTCAACACCTCGGGAAATCTCATCGACGCCTACAAGCTCTACTCTGCCTCGAATATGATCTCCGACACGGTGGATCTCACCGCCGATCTACCCGACGGCGGCTGGGCAGACGATCCCGCAATCTGGATCGATCTCAACGAACCTATCGAAGCCAACAGCGTGATGAACTACCCCATCGTCGATCCATCAGCAGCATTCGACAGTGGAGACGTAGGAGCCGTAGAGGGATTTTCCATCACCGGCGCACCGGGTGCTACCGCCATCCAGGAAGCACCGTTGCCCGTGCGTTGGCTTTATGTGCTGGAGGACGGTTCCATGGTCGCCCCGACCGGCAGCGGCAGCAATGCCGTCGTCGCAGGAGCCTCCGCAAGCAACCCCATCGTTGGTCGCGTAGCTTTCTGGACAGATGATGACAGCACAAAGGTCAATATAAACACCGCATCCGAAGGCTCCTACTGGGACACCCCGCGAGGCTACACCAGCACCGAAGTCTATGACCTCGCTCTCAAGCAACCCGTCTTTGGGGAATACAATCGCTTTCCCGGTCACCCAGGCAGCACGTCGGTCTCCTCCGTCTTTCCGCTTCTGCCCGCATTGTCTCCGCTGCCCAGTGTGCCATCCCGCTCCCAACGAAACTCCCGGGCAGCGGAACTCAAGACTCGCTTAGAAAAATACCTAAAACTCACTCCAGACTACGCCTTTGGGGGATCGGAGGGAGGAACCGTTCCGATTGATCCGAATGACGACCCTGCGGCAATTCTTAAAAAAATTGAAAAAAAAAGAGAGCGTCACTACAGTTCGGTGGACGAAATGATGTTTGCCGCCAACCGGGATCCCAATTCGCTGCTTACCCGCGAACTTCTTGAGTCTCGCCGTTTTTTTCTCACACCGCACAGCCGCGCTCCGGAGACCAATCTTTTCAATCTGCCGCGAGTCGCTATTTGGCCGATTTACAAGCTAAGCGGAAATAGCCTCATAAACAGCCGCACCACGATTTTTGATAAAACGATTGCCCTGTGTGCCTCCACCGGCGTGCCCAGCACGTCATCGTTCGACCCCTATTTTTTTCAGAGAGAACTCAGCCTGGATCCGACTAACGACTATGCAAATATCTCTCGAAATCAGGAACTCTACGGCTACCTGCAAAAAATTACCCAAGCTCCCACACCGGGCTTTGGCGGGAATTTTCTCGCGAAGTATGGTGCCGATCGTAATCAGATCCTGACGGAGATTTTCGACTTTGTCCGCAGCGTAAATCTTTACGACGACCAACTTGCGGAAGGGCAACAGTTTACAACCCATTACCATTTTGGTTCGCAATCAGGCGGGCCAAATCCCGACCTCAGAAGTAAGGGCGGTGCTACCGTGGCACCGATTCGGATCGGCAACACCATGGGACAAGGGCGTTACTTTAGCATGTCGCAACTGGGAATCGTCTTCATCGCTTGTGCCGATGCGGCGGAGGCAAGCAGCAACGATCCCGCAACGAATCCGATGCTCAAAGAACCTTTTCCGGCAGGCAATCCATCCGATGGCTCCGGCACGGCTCTGAATCCGGGAGAGAAGCGTGTGCAGGCGATGATACTTCCGACTTTCTTTTCCACGATGATCGGCTGGCGATTGATGAGTATTTACATGCGGGTTGAAATCGACGGGCTCAATACCCTCACCCTCAATGGCAATAATCTTGCTTTTCCGGCGAGTGGTTGGTTCGAGCAAGCGTTTTTACCTCATGCAGTCAATAATCACTCGGGCTATCAGGGAGGCGTGCTGGCTCCTCATGCTTTGCTCTGGAACTTGCGGACTCAGCTTCCCGGTTCCATGCCACTAACCAGCGCACGAGGCAAATATCCGTTTATCAGCAGACCCATCACCGTCAATTCCGGCAGTATGAACTTTGGCGGAGGCGGACCCATCACCGTGCGCATATACGTCGGCAATGATGTAAGCGGTCACGAGGCAAAGCTTGTCCAGACAATCACGCTCCAATTCCCCTCCTCTCAGGTGCTTCCCACGCCAACACTTTTCACCAGAAACTCAGGTAGTGTCAAACACTGGACGTTTTTTTCGATCGACAGCCCTTCGGAGTGGCCGGGCTGGCGCGGGCGTCTTTTGACAACAAATTCCTCTCGACTAAACTATCTGGTCAATCCATCGCATGATGTCGCACGGGCGATGACAGCCTATCAGGGAGATTTTCGCCTCACAGGTGGGCTGCCGGAAATCACGGTTGCGGACGGACTTTATAAAGAACATCCCGACTATACGGATGCCACGCTGAAGTGGGCGATGCTTTGGCCGGGCCAAATCTCCACAGCCGATCCAAGCAAGCACCAAAAGCTTATTTCAAGCTCCAGCTACGACAACGATATTGCCCTTCCGAATTCAACGGGACCGACAGATCTCAGCGGAGACTTCGACAACGGTGCCGTGCTGACGCACTTCGGCGGAGCACCCGGTGTCAACAAACCGGATGAGGGACAAATCGACCGCAAAACGGCAAATGCTTACCCTCAAGAGGGCGGTGCCGGAATCCCCTACTACGCGAGTCGAATCTCGAATAAAAATGCAGAGACCTTTTTCTCTCCGAACCGAATTATTCCCTCGCCAGTGGCATTTGGTTCGTTGCCCACCGGCGTGCAGGCTCATGTGCCTTGGCGCACACTCCTTTTTCGTCCCGCAGCAAGCTACGAGACGGCTCATAGCATGGGCGGACCCAGCGACCACCTGCTTCTTGACCTCTTTTGGATGCCGGTTGTCGAACCCTATGTCATCAGTGATCGCTTCTCCACTGCCGGAAAGGTCAATATGAACTACCAGATCATTCCCTTCACCTACGTGAAGCGTTCCACGCCGATGCGTGCGGTGCTGAAAAATGAAAAGATGACGGCCATTCCCACCAGCATTTCGGAAAACAACGCCTTCGCTCCAAACATCCATACAGGCGGTGCACCGTCGCCATTGACCAACTACGACTTCCGCAAGGAACTCGATGTCGATGAAATTCTATCGCAATTCGAGGATCGCTTTGACCAGCCTGATAAGGACACAAACGTCTTTATCTCCGCCTCCGAAATCTGCGACATCCACATGGTGCCTCAAGGTTCGTTTGCCACAGACATGACCTCCACCTTTTGGCTTAACAATCGGATGACTGGCGACAACATGCGCGAGCGCATCTACTCGACAGTCTATCCCCGACTCACGACAAAATCCAACACCTACACCGTGCATTTCCGCGCTCAGGCTTTAAAAAAAGTTCCCGGCACGCCGGAGGGCACATGGGTCGAGGGACGCGATGTCGTGCAGGGCGAATACCGCGGATCGACGACCATAGAACGCTTCATCAACCCCGACGCAAACATTCCCGACTACGCCGCCGCTTCCAATCCTTTTTCCGCGCCGACACTGGACACCTTCTACAAATGGCGCGTGCTGAGTCATCGGCAATTCGCTCCGTAGGGTAACGAGCAGTGAGAAGATAGTCTTGATAAACACCTTTTTTCCGATGAGTGCACCGGACGCGTAGCAACCCTACCTGAAAAAAGAGCTTTTTCGTTTATGGCGCAATAATTTACAGTGATTCGAAGAGGTTCTTAAAGTCACTAAAGTTCAAGGTGTAGATACGATCACACGAATTTCGGACTGCTGTGACGGCATGAAGGTAATCATGAACCCTTCCTCCACGAACTCCGCATCGATCCTGACTCCCAACCTGCCGCCCGTGAGCGTCGAAAATATCTCGCTGAGCGAATGCGCCCGGGTTATTCCCCCTTCATTTGCCAAGCGTTCTCTGACGGATTGTTCCGTGAGGGCAAGGAGGAGAGCCGAGCTATCCCAATACGCCGTTATCTCCGATCTCGGTCTTGACGGATTGCTTTACGAACCGACTCACGAGCCAAGGGAGTCTCAATAATGAGTTGATCGCCGTCCATCGTAGTCTGAGCAAGCGGTGCCTGATCCGGGACAAG
>JBKEAD010000260.1:0-5029 GCA_047971915.1 Chthoniobacterales bacterium | reverse complement strand
CCCAATTTCGCGTTGGGTTGGGGGGATCGCCTACGAACATACGCATCGGCTCTTAGCCTCGGCAGTAGGCTTTTTTACAATGCTTGCCGCGATTTGGCTGGTTTTTGTGGAGCCGCGTCGGTGGGTAAAAATTCTCGCCGTATCGGCTTTTGTTGCCGTTGTGATTCAGGGCTTGCTCGGAGGGTTTCGGGTCACGCTTTACATGGATGAGATCGGAATTTTTCATGCCATGCTTGCTCAAGCCTTTCTTTCCACAATGGTCATCCTCACGGTCGTGACTTCACGTTCTTTCGCAGAGGGGCGATTTGTGCGAGGTGTCATAAAATCTCCGCTTCGTTGGTTTGCCGCCGCATTGGTGGGTCTGATATTTTTTCAGCTGGGAGTTGCCGCGACGATGCGCCACGAGCACTCGGATCTCTCGATACGGGATTTTCCATTGGCTTATGGAAAACTTTGGCCGGATACGAGTGCCGACACTGTCGAAAAAATAAATGCCGACCGTGCAAGCGAGGGGCTACCGGCGACCTCGGCGGTTCAGATATTACTTCAAATGCTTCACCGGTTGGTTGCTGTCTTGATTTTGCTCGGGGTGGGCACTTTTGCGTGGCTGGCGAGAGGACGCCTCGACAAGCTGTCGCGAAAACTCGCTTTTGCATGGTTGGTAATTGTTTTTTTGCAGTTTGGATTTGGAGCTTGGACGGTCTGGTCGGGCAAGGCGGCGGATATTACGACCGTCCATGTCGCTCTCGGTGCGGCTTGTCTCTTTCTTGGCGTGTTGCTGACTTTTCGACTATTTTGTGAAAAGTTTTCTGGCTGTGAGTCCCGAAATCCGCAATCCTCCCGCAACTTGGAAGTTACGACCAAACTCCCCGTATGAAAACGACTGATTCTAATGCCATTGTGAAAGCCGATTCTTTTGCGAACGATATCTCGCAGTTAGTAAAAGCTCGCTTGTCGTTTTTGGTCCTCATTACGACCCTGATTGGCTTCTTGCTCGGCTGGCGTGGGCCGATGGACTACTTTGTTCTCGCGGCAACGGTACTCGGCACGGCTCTGAGTGCTGCCGGTGCCGCCGCTCTAAATCAGTGGGTCGAGCGCGATCTCGATGCCAAAATGCTCCGCACAAAAGACCGGCCCTTACCCGCCGGGCGGATGCACCCGACAGACGCGCTTTTATTGGGGTGCATTCTTTCCTTCTCGGGTATTCTCGCTCTGGCTTTATTTTCGGATGTTTTGGCTGCGGTTCTTTCAGCACTTACGATTGCCACCTACGTGCTCATTTATACTCCGCTCAAACGCGTGACGACATTAAATACACTCGTCGGTGCCGTCCCCGGTGCGCTGCCTCCACTCATCGGCTGGGTCGCCGCAACGGGAAAAATCGATTTGGCCGGCGTGCTGCTCTTCGCAATTCTGTGGTTTTGGCAAATGCCTCATTTTTTGGCGATCGCGTGGATGTATCGCGACGACTACCGCGAGGCCGGATTCGTCATGCTTTCAGGAAGTGATGAGTCGGGTCGCTTAACGGCGAGGCAGGCTCTTATTTATAGTGTATATTTGACCTTTGTTTCACTTTTGCCGGGCTTCTTGGGTTTGCTGGCCTTTTGGTCTGTGTATGTTTGTCTTCTGCTCGGAGCGGCATTTAGCTATCTCGCTTGGAAATTTCTTCGTGAGCCAAATCGCAGTAGTGCACGTCTGCTCTTTTTTGCTTCTATCATTTATTTGCCCTTGCTTTTAGCGATTCTGCTTGCGGCAAAAAATTAAAAAAAATGCACCCGTCCACTGATAGAATCCTCCTTTAAATGCCGATGCAAAACCGAAATAAAAGCAGACTCCTTCTGGCTTCCCTCTTGATTTTTGCATTGGCGATAACGGGGATCGTTGTCATGCTCATGATCCTTCGCGGCCCCGCCGTCGTCCAATAATCCTGTAATTTATTTTTTTTAAAAACGAACCCCAAATCTTTTATAAAACACCACTATGACCACAGCAGCTATTGACAGTTCTCACACCGATTCACAGGGCTCCTACGCAAGTATGGCGAAATTTGGAATGATCGTATTTCTCCTTTCCGAGGCGATGCTTTTCGGCGGATTGATCGCAGCCTACATCGTTTTGCGCGTTGCACATCCCTCGGATTGGCCACCATCGGACGTCATTAATATCCAGTTGGCTTCGCTAAATCCGGCACGCTGGACACAGATGAACTGGATAATGATCGTAAACTCCATTATTCTGATCAGCAGCAGTTTCACCTTTCACATGGCCGAAAGCGCAATCAAGCACAAGGGCAAGCTAGGCATTCTTCCCCTAGTCGCGACCTTCGTCCTCGGAGCAATCTTCCTCAGCGTGCAAGGTTGGGAGTGGGCTCACCTTCACCACGAAGGACTTTGGTTTAATACGGGCGGCATCTACGGCAGTTCCTTTTTCATCACGACTGGCTTTCACGGTGCACACGTCTTTATCGGACTCTTGCTAATTTTGTGGGTTCTTTTGCGACAGATTTTCCTACGCTGCTATCGCCCGGGCAAAACGGTTTCGCTGGATAATGTAGGACTCTATTGGCACTTTGTGGATATTGTCTGGATCGTCGTTTACTTCAGTTTCTACGTAATCTAATTCATGGGCAACCCTGATCGCGCTTCGCGAGATTCTGAAACAGATATAGTAGTAAACGCTTCCGATGCGCTCCCTCCCCGGCGCATGTCTGGTGTCGCGTGGGTGGCCATTTTTATTGGTATCACGACCCTTTTTGTCATTACCTATTCGCAATTTAAAAATGCGGGCAAGTCGAATAAACTCCAGCTTCCCGAAATGGGCACGGTTCCCGACTTTGCTTTTACAAATCAAGCCGGAGAGCCTGTTACCAAAGAATCCTTATTGGGCACGGTTTGGGTGGCGAATTTTATTTTTACGCGCTGTCTTGGGCCCTGCCCGATGGTTACGAGCCGCATGTTGGAGATTCAGCAAAGCCTTGAAAAAATCTCGGATAAAAAAGTGAAGCTGCTCAGTTTCACGGTCGATCCCGAATATGATACGCCAGCCGTTTTATCTGAATATTCAAAAAATGCTCATGCAAACCCGGAGCGTTGGAGCTTTGTGACTGCGGGGACGGATGCGACGACAAAAGATTTTGTGATAAAAGGGATGCTTCAGCCGCTCGTAGATGATCCCGAAGGCGTGCCGGTGCACTCGACACGCTTTGTCATTGTCGATGCAAAGGGCCACCTGCGTGCGTTTCATGACGGCAGTGACTCCGAAGTGATCTCTAAAGTTTTGATGGATATTGGTTCCCTCATGCGTGAAGAAAATAGCAGTGCCGTGAGAGAAAAAATAGCTACTACTTCAAAGGACTCTGGCCGGAAAGCAGAAGAAAACGCTGTTCAAACAAATCGTTCTATGGACAATGACTGAGAAAGGCTACGCCGAAGAGAGATACCTAACTTATGAAAACACTCTTTAGTTTTATCATCACATTATTTTTATTAGCCACTCCCTCGGCACTAGCTTGTGTAGGGTGTTGCCAGCCCGGGCAGACAATGGGAGATGATCCCCAAATCGTCATTCAAGCCGGCATGGGGTTTTCTTGGAGTGTCATCTTTATGCTCGTCTTCGTTTTTTCGATGATTGGGATTTTTTCCACCTACATGGCGAAAACCTGTATGCGACTCGATCACCAAAAATCGGAAAAATATAATTCCTAAGCTCTCTCGATACAGAGATAAAATATGAGCGTTTCAGATTTGCCGGCGTTAAACGCTTGTTTAAACAGCATCGCAATCGTCCTGCTCACCGCAGGCTTTTTTGCAATTAAAACACATCGCAAGCGACTTCACGCTTGGTGCATGGCTTCCGCTTTTGTTGTTTCAGCCATTTTTTTATGCACTTACGTTTTGCATAAATATCTTGTTGGCGGTGTGCACACGCCTTTTGGCGGCGAGGGATTTTTACGAACGGCTTACCTCGTGATGCTGGCATCGCATATTATTTTAGCGATGGTCATCTTACCGCTTATTCTTGTGACGTTTTCCAAAGCCGTCCGCCGAGATTTTCCGGCTCATCGTCGCTGGGCGCGTGTCACCTTTCCAATTTGGTATTACGTTTCGATTACGGGAGTCCTTGTTTATCTCATGCTTTATCAATGGTTCCCCGCAACTTGACCTAAAATGGACGACTCACCTTCTAATAAAAAATTACCGCCCGGCATCCAAGATCCGGGAACGCTAGACGCCCTCACCATCGATGCGCACACCGGACGCGTTGTGGTCGCCATGTTTGAAGTGCGCCCTTGGAATTTGGGAGATCTTCAGCTTTTTCAACTCCAAGAAAAACTCAATTCTTACGCATCCTTTATCTTTGATGGAGAAATGCATCAGCTTTATCCTCAGACGGTGGATCGCGCTGTCGAAATTCAGCTTCGCAGTATTTATGAGCCGAGTGATGAAGCTCTTCTGCTGCTTGAGCAGGTTCGAGAGCAGTTGAGTTTTCAAGACGTTTCTCTCGAAGTGGTAAAAATTGATGAGCAAATGGCTGAAGCACAGGCCGAAGCTGAGAAAAATAACCCACAATCATCGCCCTCGAATGCCGGAGGGTGTTGCCAGGGGCATAATGGCAGTAGCTCTTGCTGTCAGACAGAGTAGTGCGGCAAGAAATGCACTTTTGTTGTAAAAGGACTTTTGAATTTTGCGCTGCATCTGCTTGCGCAGTTACCGAGTCATCGCTATCGTGCTTTGGAAATAAAACACGGCTCCTAACGAGAGGTCGCTAATTTTTTCATTCATGTTTTTTTTAACCCCACAAGCTCGCTACGCAGGATTGCAGTCCTTTTTTAGATGAAAAAGGAGTCTCTGCCGCGTGATCTTATTTTTTATGGAGCGTTCTTTACGGGCTTGCTTCTACTGCTCGGAGTAGCCGGAGTTTTTTGGCTCCAGCAACCCCCGTCTAACCAAGAGTTACTGGCAAACTATTCGCGTGCTTGGGATTTTTTTAAAGGTCTTTCCGAGACAGGTCACTTCCCGTGGTGGTCCCC
>JBKEAD010000254.1:0-12437 GCA_047971915.1 Chthoniobacterales bacterium | reverse complement strand
GGTTCGGGCTCGGGAGTTGGTTCGGGTTCGGGTGTTGGCTCGGGCTCGGGTGTTGGCTCGGGTTCGGGTGTTGGCTTGGGCTCGGGTGTTGGCTCGGGTTCGGGTGTTGGCTCGGGTTCGGGTGTTGGTTCGGGTTCGGGTGTTGGTTCGGGCTCGGGTGTTGGCTCGGGCTTGGGTGTTGGCTCGGGCTCGGGTGTTGGCTCGGGCTCGGGTGTTGGCTCGGGTTCGGGAGCAGTTGAAGGGACTTTTTCGGAAATTGGAAGACGCCGTTGAATGCTTGCTAAAATGCTTATACTCAGACCTTCGAGCACGTTGCTATTCGTTTGCACACCGAAGGCAAAATAAGCCGTTTCGTCGATATGCCGTTGAATTTCGGATAGTGCCGCGGCAACCTCAGCATAGCTAAGGTCGGCCTGTCCGGAAATTTGCACAAGCACGCTAGTGGCTTCTTCGAGCCGGCGACCTTTAGCCAAAAGAGGTGAACGCAAAGCTCGGGCAACAGCCTCATGAGCACGGTTTGCAGAAGTGCTATGTCCGACTCCGAAGAGAATGCGCGGATCGCTGCTGCGAAGGAAATTTATTAAATCTCCTGCCGAGATATCGGTTAGTCCCTCGGCTTCGAGGAGAGCGGTGATTGCGGTGCTGGCCGCATAGAGAGTATCGTCTGCGATTTGGAAAGCTTCTTGAATACGTGAATCTGTGTTGACGAGTTCGTTGAGGCGGTTGTTATCGAAAGCCAGAACAAGGTCGCAATTTGAGTAAAGATTTTTTAGGGCTTGCTTGGCTTGTTCGAAACGTCGCTTACCTTCAAACTCAAAAGGTAGGGTGACCAAGGCGATGCTAATTTGCTCTCGCTCCGACGGATTTTCTCGAATGCTCTTAGCAAGCTGATTCATGGCGGCTCCTGCCGTGCCACCACCAAGCCCGCCGACGAGTAGATAAATATCGTCGTTTTTTGCAAGTTCGACAAATTCTTGTAAAGACTCCTCGCAAGCTTGGATTCCGAGTTCGGGATCGGCGGCGGCTCCGAGCCCGTGAGTCGTGCGGGAGCCTAATAAAATCTTATCTTCTGTGATTGCAGAGGTTAGGGATTGGGATTCGGTATTTAATATGGTGCAGGCGGATTGTCCGAAGTGATCTAAAAAAATCCGGTCGATAATTTTGACTCCTGCGTTTCCGCAACCGACGAGGCGTAGCTTGGGTTTGGTATCACTGGCTGAGGATGCGAGGAACTTTTGCATGGCCGTTTAAAAAAGTTTGAACCTAAAGATTTTTTTAATGGATTGAAACATTGAATCTTGCTCCATGCTTGCGCCTACGGCCTGAGCGAAGCGGATCAGCCCGATACTGGTCGCATAGGCCGGATTTTCAAAAGCAGACGTTGGGCCTGAAACATTTTTGGCAAAAGAGGTGCGGACAGGGATGTCGAAAACTTCACCGGCAAGTTCGACGAGTCCTTTTAGCTGACTGCTGCCGCCTGTAATGACGATGCCTGCTCCGAGTAGAGAGAGGGGACAAACTTCTTCGATTTTTTTGCGAAGGAGATAAAAAAGCTCTTCGACGCGTGCGTTGATGATTCCGTTGAGCATACTGCGCTCGATTTCGCGGCCACTAAAACCCGCATCGTTTCGGAGGATGATTGTATCGCCCGGGATCAGATTTTTCAGACTGCAAGACCCTTGGTCTATTTTCAGTTTTTCGGCTTTGCTGATTGGGATGCGTAGGCATTGCGAAAGATCGCTGGTGATATGGTCGCCGCCAACGGCGAGCACCCCGCTGTGGCGAATGACTCCGTCAACATAAACAATGAAATCGGTAACTCCTCCGCCAATATCAAAAATGGCAACGCCCTGTTCTTTCTGTTGAGAATCGATGACGACTTGAGCCGTGGCAAAGGAGCTGACAACGATGTCATCGACGACGACGCCTGTTTCTTGAATGCAGTTTGTGATATTTTGAGTCCGTGTGTGGACTCCGTGCACGATGTGATATTCCGCTTCCAGCCGATGTCCGATCATACCGATTGGATCTAGAATGCCCTCTTGTCCATCGATGTAATAATGTTGGATCAAGGTGTGTAGAAAGTAATTTGCAGAAGGGATGCTGACTTCTCGGGCACTGATTTCGACGGCGTTTTGGTCATCTTCATCGATCTCATCTTTATCTTGCGAAATGGTGATGGCACCCCGGCTATTGAAGGATTCGATGTGCGCACCGGTGACAGCCGCCCAGACGCTTGTGATATCGACATCGGCTTTTTCCTCCGCATCGTCTATGGCCTCGGCGACGCATTTGCTGGCTGTTGAAAAATCAATAATTTCGCCTTTCCGCACTCCACGAGAAGGTGTTTCTCCGACACCTAGGATTCTTAGAGCCCTCTCCGGGTGCGTCTCTGCAACGACGGCACAGATTTTGCTCGTGCCGATTTCTAGGCCTACAAGTATTTGCGGTTTAGCCATTGGGTATCTTAGGGTGTATCGGTTGAGATTTGAGGCAGCGGGGGAGTTTTTGCTTCGGATAAAACAAAGCGGACGGGCGTATTGCGCTGAGGGATCAAATTGATATTCGCAAATTCCCGTCCATTTTTCTTTGCTTCTTTTAATAGGATTTGGAGGCGGTCGAGCTGGGTGGCAAAGTCGTCCGGTTTTAGTAGGATGCGAGTATTTTTATCGTTAATGACCTCAAAAACCCAGCCTTTGGAGATGTCTAGCGAGCGGATAACGAGGAGAGAATCGGGCTTAAACTGAAGGGTTTTGATGAGGTCGAGGGCGCGTTTGACTTCGTCTGCATGGAGAATGTCGTCGTCGAGCGTTTCCGGGCGAATTCCGTAGATGGCCGGGAGCTGATAGTAGGAAGATAAGACGCGTGTGGGTTTATAAATGGTAGCGTCTGCGGCAATGAGTTTTTCCGGTGCTTGGGGTGCCAGCTCCGAAGGGCCGTGGGCAACCCAAGCAAGAGGGTGGCGCAGTTGAATAGAAATTTTGAGGCCATCGGGTAATTCGCGGCGCACGGAGCTGCGCTCCACGTCAGGGATTTTTTCTATGGCTTGCTGGATTTTCTCTAAATTGAGCTTCAGGATGTTGCTGCCTTTTTCGAGTTTCGCAACGCGCATAATATCCTCTGTGGTGAGGATGGGTTGCTCGGTGATGATGACGTGCTCAAGGTTGTAGTCGGGGTTGTCGAGAAAGAATTTTTTGATAATGAGCGTTGCGGAATAAACGCTTCCCGCTGTCAACAGAATCAGGAGTGTAAAGGTTCGGACCCAGTAAAAAATTTTCTTTAGCCGCATATTTCGTGCAGTGCGTTGGCGAACGCGAACATTCAACGGACGACGTTGCATCTTTACAGAGTGCGTCGTGCGGCGGTTGGCTGCTTTGCGTTTGCGTTGAAACATGGCGGGAAAATTTAGAGATATTTTTGCATGGAGAGTTCGGCAATGCGGAGGCAGAGCGTCGGAAAATCGATACCGATAGCGGCGGCAGCTTTTGGGAGCAAACTTGTCTCCGTCATACCGGGCAGGGTGTTTATTTCGAGCACACTGATTTCGGAGTCGTGCCCGAGAATAATGTCGATGCGACTGTAAACTTGCAGGTCTAAGGCAAGATGAGCTTGCATGGCGATGGCTTGGATTTTTGCCGTTTCTTCGGCGGAGATAGCTGCCGGAACAAAATATTCAGTTCCGCCTTTTGTGTATTTATGTGCATAATCGTAAACACCGCCCTTGGGGACGATCTCGATAATGGGCAGGGGCGTTTTACCTAAAACTCCTATCGTGAGTTCGCGTCCGGAGATGAATTTTTCCACGAGGAGTTCTTCATCAAAATCAGCGGCGGCCTGTAGAGCTTTTTCGGCCTCGGTCTCGTTGGTTACGATGTGGATCCCAAGACTAGAGCCCTCACGTGGGGGTTTAACGACGTAGGGAATTTTTAAATTCGGATGTTGGCCTGCTTTTAGAATTTCCCATGCCGGGGTTGGGATGCCGCTTGCGATGAAACATTCTTTGGTGCGGATTTTGTCGAAAGCAAGGCTACTGCAAGCCGCATTTTCGCCTGTGTAGGGGACGCGCATTTTGTCGAGCAGGCTTTGTGCCCCGCCATCTTCGCCAAACTTTCCGTGCAGCATGTTGAAGGCAAGGTCTATGTCTTCGGGGATACTGATTTTTTTTCCTTGGACATCGATTTCTTCAACGCGTGCACCGAGGCTGCGCAGAGCTTTAGCAACGGCTCGTCCCGAGTTTAGAGAAACTTCGCGCTCTCCGCTTGGGCCTCCCATTAGGACGGCAATCCGCCAGTTGTCTATTGAGAATTGCGACGTAGATTTCATGAGGGTTCTCCTATGATTTGAACTTCTGTTTGCAGATCGATCCCGCGTTCTTTTTTGGCGGCGGCTTGAATTTTTTCGATGAGTTGCAGGATGTCTCCGGCACTGGCATCGCCGTCATTTACAATAAAATTTCCGTGCACATCGGAAACACGCGCCGCCCCGATACGGGTATTTTTTAATCCGAGTTCTTCGACTAATTTACCGGCGGGAATGGTTTCAGGATTTTTAAAAATACACCCTGCGCTGGCGGCAATGGGTTGGGAAGTCTTGCGTTTTTTTTCGGCTTCTTTGATTTTGCGGTCGATATTGTCGGCATCGGCAGGGGTTCCGGCGAGGATGGCCGAGAGCGCGTAGTGGTCGGCAAGCATGGGAACATTGCGGTAGTGCACTTCGATTTGCTCCGGAGTTTCTGAAAAAATATTTCCGTCGCGATCGCAATATCGGATGCGCCGGACTTGCTCGAAAGTTTGCCGGCCCATAGCACCGGCATTCATACGGAGGCTGCCGCCGAGGTTACCAGGAATTCCCTCCATCCACTCGAAACCACCGAGTCCGGCTTTGCGTGCGAAGCCGACGAGTTGCTTGAGGCGGATACCGACGCCAGCAGTTATTTCGTTGCCTTCGAGTGCTATTTTAGAAAAATCTCCCCGCACGAGGTGGGCGACTACTCCGGGGAATCCGCCGTCGCGAACAAGAAGATTGGAGCCACGCCCGATGGCCATGAATGGAATTTCTTGATCGAAGCAATAGCGAACGAGGTCGGTAAAACCTGCTTCGGTCTCGGGTTCTACCCAAAAGCGTGCGGGGCCACCCACGCGCATGGTCGTATGTTTGCTGAGAGGTTCGTGAAGGCGAATTTCGCCAGGGCCCATTATTTTTCGGAGTTGAGCGCGGCAGGCTAGGTCGGTGGCGATGCGTGGGGCGACTTCGTGGATATTGCCCGCGCCGAGGGTGAGGATGAGGTCGCCGTCTTCGATGTGAGGGCCGATTTTTTGATGCAATGAGGCAAGATCGGGTTCGTAAGTTACGTCGGGGTTGCCATGCCGCTGGGCCGCGGCGACGAGGAGGCTGCCATCGACTCCTTCGATGGCTTGCTCGCTTGCGGGATAGATGCTTGTGATAAAAGTTTTGTCTGCACCGGAAAAACAGTGACCAAATTGCTCTTGCAGGGCTTGGGTGCGTGTGTAGCGGTGGGGTTGGAAGAGTAAGTGGATGCGTTGCCAAGGGCCGCTGCGGGCGGTTTTCAGCGTCGCTTCGATCTCGGTTGGGTGGTGGCCGTAGTCATCGATGATGACATTATACTCGTCTTTATATTTGGTCTCAAAGCGGCGTTTGGCACCACGAAATTCGGAGAGTGCTTTTGCTAAGGGCTCAAATGCCACTCCGAGTTCGAGGCCGAGGGCGATGACGGCAAGGGCATTTAGTGCGTTGTGATCTCCGGGGACTCCGAGTTCGACTTCTCCGAGCAGTTTGTCTTTTTTCCAGACACGAAATCTTGGGCGGAGAGATTCGTGGCGTAGATCGGTGATGCGAAAATCGGCTTCGGGATTGTGTCCATAGGAAATGGCGTTGGGCCGTGGTTTAGCGAGATGAGTGGCACCGGGGTCGTCGGAGCAGTAGATGATTTTGCCTTTGGTTTGGTCGAGGAGCTGATTGAAGACGGCATTGATCGCATCGAGATCGCGGTAAAAATCGAGATGCTCGGGTTCGATATTGAGTAGAATGCAATGCTCGGGATGGTAGTTTACTAAGGTGCCGTCACTTTCGTCGCCTTCTGCAACAAAGTAATCTCCCTCAGAGTCCCAGCGGGCATTTGCGCCGAGGATGGGGATTTCTGCGCCGATGTAGTGGGAGGGTTTTAGCTCGGCATGGCTGAGTGCGTAGGCGGCCATGGAGGAGGTCGTGGTTTTGCCGTGCATGCCGCAAATGATGATGCCTTTGCGTGAGTTCATTAGGTTAGCTAGTGCCTCGGCGCGGCGAATGAGTGGAATACCGAGGCGTTTGGCCTCGTCGAACTCTGCATTGCCCACTCCCACGGCTGAGGAGTAGATAACGAGATCTTTTCCGGTGATATTTTTGGCACTTTGGGAGAGATGGAAATCGAGACCTTTTTTGGAGAGACGTTCGGTTTCTTGGGTTGTTACACGGTCGGAGCCGCTGATTTTGTGGCCGAGGGCAAGGAGCAAACTTGCGATGCCGCTCATGCCGGAACCGGCGACTCCAATAAGATGAATTTTTTTCGGAGCACCTTGCGGAGCTTCGCTAAGCGGAAACGGAATGGTGGTCCGGGTGTTGGAGGTCATGCTCGGCGGACCTCCCTTTCGATAACGTCAGCGACGCGTTTTGCTGCGTCTCGGGGAAGAAGGTCTGCAGCAGCTTTTCCCATTTTGCTGTGGCGGTTTTCATCGGTGAGGATATTTAGGAGCATGTTGGAGAAATTTTCGACATTGGCATCACTTTCGCGAACCATTTCAGAGGCTCCGGCTTGGACAAAAATATTGGCGTTGGCTTCTTGATGATTATCCGCAGCGAAGGGGTAAGGGAGTAAAATGCTGGGAAGTCCAAAGAAGCTAAGCTCGTTGAGGCTGGAGGCACCTGCGCGTGAAACGACGAGGTCGGCGGCGGAGTAGGCCGTGGCCATCTCGTGACAAAACGCGGAGACGTAAGAGGGGATTTCTTCGCGGAGGTAGTTTGCGGCGGCGAGTTGCTCGTCTTTTTCGCCGGAGAGGTGGATGATCTGGATATTCTGTCCACGTAGGCGGGTGGCGATGCGGAACATGATTTGGTTTAGTCCGCTGGCTCCTTGGCTACCGCCCATGACGAGGATGGTTTTTTTATTTGGATCGAGATCGAATTTTTTGAGTGCAATGTCCCGAGGAATGGGGGTGCCCATATTTTGGAGAACGGGCGTGCCGGTGACGACGCAGCCGCGTCCGGGAAAATAGCTGCGACCGGCATCGAATCCGAGAAGGATTCTGGTGCAAAAGCGTGCGGAGAATTTATTTGCCTTGCCGGGGATGGCGTTGGATTCGTGGATAAATGCAGGGATACGGCGACGACGCGCTGCGAGAATGGGGGGGGTGCTGGTAAATCCGCCCATACCGAGGACGGCGCGGGGTTGGTGTTTTTTATAGAGATGTTTGCAGATGGTGGTGCTTTCCCAGAGGCGACGAAGGAATTGAACGAAGGCCGGGGAGAGGAAAGATGGCATTCCGATGGAGGGAAGACGCTCGGCTTTAAATTCGGGAAAGTTTTTTAGCGCGACGCTATCGATAGCTTTTTCGGAGACAATGAGAAGGATTTCATGACCTCGACTATGTAGCTCTTGTGCGACGGAGAGGCCGGGGAAAAGATGGCCACCAGTTCCGCCGCAAGCGATCACAGTTTTCATTGGTATAGACGATTTCATGGAAAATTTTATCGAATTAGAGTCTGACGGCGAGACGTTTTCTAGTTTTTGGGATTCCGCGAAGCGGCGGTGGTTCGACGGGGCGGCCTTTGCGATGAACGCTGATGAGTAGGCCGATCATAAAGAAGCAGATAACGAGGTTTGATCCTCCGTAGCTGATAAAGGGGAGCGGCATTCCTTTATTGGGAAGGATGGAGGTGGTGACGCCGATGTTGATGGCGGCTTGCATGGTGATGATAAAGGTGGCACCGAAAGCGAGTAGCGTGCCAAAGCGGTCTTCGGCGTTGTTGGCGACAATGAAGCCGATTAGACAGATGAAGAGATAAAAGGAGACGACGAGCAGGGTAAAGAAGGCTCCTAGTTCTTCGCCGATCATCGGAAAAATAAAGTCGGTGTGGGCGTAGGGGAGGTAGAGCATTTTCTGCCGTCCTTCGCCGAGTCCGAGTCCGTAAAGGCCGCCGGAACCGAAGGCGATGAGTGCCTGCCATTGTTGGAGGCCCTCATCGAGTCGGTATTTTTGGGGATCGAGAAAGGCGGCGAGACGGGCCATGCGCTCGGGAATAGACATGGCTACGGCGATGAGTCCACCGAGACCGCATCCGACAAGAGCGGTGAGTAAAAACGGATTTGCGCCTGCGATAAACATGATGGCGAAGGCAGTGGCTCCGATGAGGGCGGTGGCTCCGAGGTCAACTTCCATGAGGATTAAAGCGCAAAGAACTCCGACAACGGCCAAAGGCGCGAAGAATCCCATGAGGATGGTTTTTGTTTTGTCCTCGAAGCGGGAATACCACCATGCGAGGAAAAAAATGGCTGCAACCTTGGCGAGTTCGCTGGGCTGAAAGGCCATGAATCCAAGATTGATCCAGCGGTTGGAGCCATTGATATTCATCCCTATCGGCGGGATAAAGCAGAGTGCAAGGAGTGCGATAGCACCGGCGAAACAAACCCACCATGTGCGCTTCCACCAGTGGTAGTCTGTCAGGGCTGCGAAGACACAAACGCAGATTCCAACAGCTAGCCAAACGGATTGGCGCTTTACGAAAAAATACATATCGCCTCGGCTATCTTTGGCAAACGCGCCGGTGCTGGACAGCATGACGAGACCGAGTGCTGCCAGAAAGAAAACGCAGATGAGTGCCAGATAGATACCGTGACGACGCATGGGAGATATTCGTAAATGGGTGCTTTAGTTCGAGCTTGGAATTTTTAGTTTCTGGCCGATTTGTAGTTTGGTTGGATCGTCGATATTGTTGACTTCGAGTAGCTTGGTGTAGCTGACTTTGAGTTGTTTTGCGATGGAGTAGGGGTTGTCTCCTTTTACGACGGTGTATTCTCCGTCGGCACTGGTTGCAGGTGTTTGTGTTTTAGCTGCCGTGCTTGTTTCCGCTTTGGGTTGTGTTTTAACGATGGCCGGTTTGGAAATTTGCTTACTGGCATCGGGGATGATGAGCGCTTGATTTACGCGGATGACGGCGGATTCTCCCAGATTGTTTGCAGCCATGATTTGCTCGACGGTGGTGTTTTCACGTTTGGCAATACGGATGAGCGTATCACCTGCAACGACGGTGTAGGTGTGCTGACCTGCGACTGCTTTTGGTGTCGAAGTTTTTGTTTCGACTGTCGGCTGTGGAGGCCGTGTCTGGGTTGTATCGACCGTATTACTTTGAGTCACGGTAGGAGCGGCTGGTTCAGCGTTTTCGGGTAGGCCGTGGGGGAGCACATCCGTATTTGCTTGCATGGTTGGGTTTGCTTCGGTGGATGCTGCGGCCTCGGCTTCGAGCTTGGCTAGGGAGCTTTGGCGCGATTTGATGGCGTTGAATCCGAAGACTCCTCCTACGGCGATGACATGGAGGATGAGGACAACGATGAAAGCGTGCGATAGGCGCATATTGGGTTCGCTTTCTTCGTAGTATTCTTCTTCGTCTGCAGTGATGGAGCGTCGAGAGGCTCGCGAGGCAGCGGCTTGGATTTTTACGGGTGCCTTTTTATTGGGCACTTTGGGCTTTTTAGTTAGTCTTAGTTTCATGGTGTGTCTTTTTTGGTTGGTTGATTAGCTTAAAAAATAATTTGGGATAAGTTCTTTGAAGGCTTTTCCGCGTGCTTCGTAATTTGCAAACATGTCGAAGGAGGAGGTGCCGGGACTAAAGAGGACGGTGTCGCCGGATGAGGCGAGTTTGCGAGCTAGTTGGATGGCGTGTTCTAGGTCGTCGGCCTCGCTGCAATTTTTATGCGCTAGAGTTTCTGCGATGGAGGAGCGCATTTCCCCGATGGCAATGGTGTGTTTTACACATTGGTGGATGAGGGGGCTGAGGGGAGCGAAGTCAAAGCCTTTGTTTTTGCCGCCGAGAATGAGGATGATCGGGGGCGCGAAAGAGCGGATGGCTTTTTCGCTTGCATCTAAATTTGTGGATTTGGAATCGTTGATGACGGTGATGCCGGAAAAGGTGCCGACATGTTCGCAGCGGTGCTCAGGTGGAGCGAAATTATCGAGAGCGGGGATGAGGCTTGTGGGCTCCACGCCGAGTCCGATGCATGCGCCGATGGCAGCGAGAAGGTTTTCGCGATTGTGAAATCCAAGCAGGCGTGGATTTGTGACTTTGGCGATGCTGCGGTTTTGAAATCGGACTTCGTTACCTGTGAAGCTGAGATCAGCATTGGAGGAGTCTGCGGAGAAGGTCAGAATTTGGGATGGAATGTCGGGTTGTGGTTCGCGGATGTTGAGGATTGCGAAGTCGCTGCTGGTTTGATTTTTAAAAATACGTTCTTTGGCCTCGCGGTATTCTTCGATGCTTTTGTAGCGGTCGAGGTGGTTCGCGCTGAAATTTGTCCAAATCGCAACTTTGGGATGGAATTCGTGGATGGTTTCCAACTGGAAAGAGCTAACTTCGAGTGTGATGATTTGATCGTGAGGGGATGCAAGGACGACTTCGGAGAAAGGCTTTCCGATATTTCCACAAGCGGTGCTACGGATATTTGCAGCGCGGAGAAGAGATTCGAGCAGGAGAGTGGTTGTGGTTTTTCCGTTTGTGCCTGTAATGGCGGCGATGGGTGCTTGGTTAAAACGTGCTGCAAGTTCGATCTCTGCGAAGAGCGGAGTTCCTTGCTTGGTTACTTTGCGAACGGCTTCAGAGGTGGGTTCGATTCCGGGGCTAAGGACGGCAAGATCGTAGCTTGTCTCGTCTTTTTGCCAAGCGTCGCCAGCTAGGCATGGGAAGCCCTCGTTTGCAGTGGCTTCGATGATGGATTCTATTTTTTCGCGGGGAGCGGAATCCCAGATGGTGACATTGGCTCCTTCGTGCGCGAGCAGGCGTGCAGCGGCTCGGCCACTACGACCGATTCCGAATACGAGAGCATTTTTGTCTGTGAGATTCATTTATTTTTAGCGAAGTTTTAGCGTAGCGAGTCCGAGGAGGGCAAAAAGGAGCGACATGATCCAGAAGCGAACGATGACCGTATTTTCTTTCCATCCGCTAAGTTCAAAATGGTGGTGAAGGGGGGACATGCGGATAATGCGTTTGCCAGTGAGTTTGAAACTGGCGACTTGGAGAATGACGGATAGAGCTTCGACGACAAAAACGCCTCCGACAATGACGAGAAGAAGCTCTTGTTTGCAGCAAATGGCGACGACTCCGAGCACGCCGCCGATGGCTAGCGATCCGGTGTCGCCCATGAAAACGCGTGCAGGGTGGCAATTCCACCAAAGAAAACCGAGGCAGGCTCCGAAGAGTGCCATGCAGATGACGGTGAGTTCGCCGCTAAAAACAACATGAGGAATTTGTAGGTAAGTCGCGACATTAAGATTACTTGCGGCGTAGGCGAGGGCAGCATAAGCGGCGGTGACCGTGGCGGTGCAGCCTGTTGCAAGCCCATCGAGCCCGTCGGTTAGATTGACTGCATTGGATGTGCCGACGATGATGATGAGATAAAAAATAAAAATGAGTGGAGCAAATCCAATGACAAGAGGGGATTTGAGAAAGGGAATATAAACTTCACTAACCTTGCTGCTGAGTTGTGGATCGAGGAAGAAAAAGCCCGTTACGATTGCGGCTAGAACGCACTGCATGGCAAACTTCATACGGCTACTGATGCCCGCGGAGTCTTTTTTGCTGACTTTTAAAAAATCGTCATAGAAGCCGAGGCTGCCTAGGAAAATAGTGGTAAAGACGACTAGCCAGACGAAGGGATTATCGGGGCGGCTCCACAGTAGAGTGCCAATCAACATGGAGCCGATCAAGAGGATGCCGCCCATCGTTGGCGTCCCTTTTTTTGCTCCGTGGAGTTCGTAGAGTTTGTGGACTTCGTCGGCACTGCGGATGGGTTGACCAAATTTCAGTGAAATGAGGCGACGGATGACGTAGTTGCCAAAAAGGATGGATATGAGGAAGGCGGTGATGGCGGCACAGATGCTTCGAAACGTGATGTATTTAAATACGTTGAAGGCTTTAAAAAAATCGAAGTCGAGGCCCTGTGCGTGAGCCCATCCTTCAATGAAATGGAGATAATAAAGCATTTTTTAAGTGGTAACGGGGTGGCGGGAGGTGCTGTTCTCAAGCGTGAAGAAAATACGCTCTAGGCCGGCGGTGCGGCTGCCTTTTACGAGAACGAGATCGTTGGGTTGGATGAGAGAGCGGAGCAGGGTGGCGGCTTCGATATGGTCTTGGGCTTTGAAAATATTTTTTAGTCCGGCGGTGTGTGCGGCTTC
>JBKEAD010000252.1:0-2898 GCA_047971915.1 Chthoniobacterales bacterium | reverse complement strand
GGTATAATGCAGATACACGGTTTATCTTTTCGGCCAGTTGGGTCACGTTTCAGGAACTGGAGGATTTTAACTGGGAGCAAATTATTCAACGGACTGCGCTCGTGGAGAAGGAAAAAGCTGTTTATTACGAAGGAAACCCTTTGGGCGGTCCGCAAAAAGACGGTAAGCCACTTGATTATGTATCTTATTTTGAAAGTGCGGTGGGAATCGATGTTGCCCGAGTTCGTTGGCGGGAGAGTTATCGGAAAGCTGCTTGCTGGGATAGCGTTAGAGAGGATTTAAGTATCTATCACTCTGCTGAGAATAGGTTGGTTTTTTGGTTCGACGCCTGATTCGTTTCTCATTTTAGTGCCCGTTTACAAAAAATGATGGAAAATATTCACCCGGAATTTGCGCGCTTCCTTCAGCGTTCGGATAAAGAGGCTCTGCTGAAGCAAAAGGGAGTTGTGATTTGGCTCTATGGTTTATCTGGTTCCGGGAAATCGACCATTGCTAATCTTGTGGAGCGTCGGCTGCATGAGCAGGGGCGGTTTACTATCATTTTAGATGGAGATAATCTTCGCAGCGGACTCAATAAAAATCTTGGCTTTAGCGATGAGGATCGAGCCGAAAATGTTAGACGTAGTGCTGAGGTTGCAAAGCTTTTTGCAAGCCAGGGAATTATTACATTAGTTTCTGTCATTACGCCTCAGGAAAATTTTCGGAAGCAGGCGCGTGAAATCGTCGGAGAAGATTTTTTTGAAGTCTATGTAAAAGCCTCTTACGAAACGTGTGCCACTCGCGATCCAAAAGGACTCTATCAAAAAGCAGCGGATGGCAAATTGGCCTCCTTTACCGGGAAAAGTAGTAGTTTTGAAGAACCGCAAAATCCCGATCTCGTGCTTGATACAGAAGCAAAAAGCCCCGAAGAAAATGCGGATATTTTGCTTTGTAATATAAGCTCCCAGATCGAACTTTAGAAAATTTTTTTAGAACATGCCGGATTATCAACTTAGTCATCTCGATCAACTCGAAGCCGAAGCTATCTATGTATTGCGCGAAACAGCCGCGCAGTTTGAAAACCCCGCTCTCTTATTTTCCGGCGGTAAAGACTCTATCGTTATGGCGCATTTGGCCTACAAAGCCTTTCATCCCGCACGTTTGCCTTTTCCGTTAGTCCACGTGGATACGGGGCATAACTTTCCCGAGACGATGACTTATCGTGATAGTTTTGTAGAGAAACTTGGTGCACGCTTGGTGGTTGGTTTGGTTCAGGAGTCTATAGACAAAGGGCGTGTCACTGAAGAAAAAGGTCCGAATGCGTCTCGTAATAAGCTGCAAATTGCAACGCTGCTCGATACAATCGAAGAAAATGATTTTGATGCTGCACTTGGCGGCGGACGGCGCGATGAAGAAAAAGCTCGCGCTAAAGAACGCTTTTTCTCACACCGCGATGACTTTGGCCAGTGGGATCCGAAAAACCAGCGCCCCGAGCTTTGGAATCTTTTTAATGGACTCAAGCACCACGGTGAACATTTCAGAGTTTTTCCACTCTCGAATTTTACCGAGATGGATATTTGGATGTATATCAAGCGAGAAAAAATCGAATTACCAAGCTTATATTATGCTCACGAGCGAGATGTTATTATTAGAAATGGAACAATCCTTGCTGTTTCCGAATTTGTCGAACCTCGCGAAGGCGAAACTGTAGAAAATAAAAAAATCCGCTTTCGGACAATGGGTGATGCTACCATTACCGGAGCCGTCGAGTCCGAAGCCGATACTATTGATAAAATAATCGAAGAAGTAGCGGCCGCCCGCCAAACTGAACGCGGTAACCGAGCTGATGACAAACGCTCCGAAACCGCAATGGAAGACCGCAAAAAAGAGGGGTATTTTTGAGGAAGTTTTAAGTTGGCAGTGTTAAGTTTTAAGAGGTTTTGGCTTATTGTTCTTTTGAGGATTTGGAGGTTTGGCAGCGGAGTTGCCAGTTGGCCGTGAAAATCTACGGGCTTATGAAAAGGTCATCTGATTTTGCTTATAAAGATCAGATGATACGCTCGTCATTATCGATAGCATCGAACATAGCAGAGGGTGCTGAAAGGAACTCGAATAAAGAATTTTCTCGTTTTTTACATATAGCAAAAGGATCAGCCGCCTGAATTAAGGACGCAGCTCTACTTATGTCAAAAACTGAGTATTCTCAATGTAGATGATTCAAAAACTTGCATCCAAGAAGCCAAAGAACTCAGCGCAATGCTACAAGGTCTAATCTCAAAACTTAACACTTAAAACTGTCCACTTAACACTTCGACCATGTCTAATGATTCTCCTAGTCCTGAGCAGATTGCTATTTGGAAAAAAATGACACCCGAACAGAAAGTGGATGTGTTTTCACGGCTTATGCATAATGTGCGTAGTTTGAAGTATGCGGGAGTTAAATACGAACATCCCGATTGGTCTGATGAACAGGTGAATAAAGAGGTTGCACGTTATTTTTTATATGCTCGAACCTGAGTTGATAACTTTGTTTGTTCGCCCTTTGGAAGGGGCGAAAGTTCGGTATATGGTTTCAGGGTCTGTGGCTTCAATCGTCTATGGCGAACCAAGAGCGACAATGGATATTGATATTGGAATATATTTGCCAGGAGACTTTTCTCTGCTGGAGAAACTTTATCCGGCAGAAGAATTTTATTTACCACCACTTGAAGTTATTGAAATAGAGTCTCGCCGCGAACTAAGAGGTCACTATAATATAATTCATCATAATACAGGTTTTAAGGCGGATTTTTACCCATCACGAAATCATCCCATGTTACCGTGGGCACTGAAAAATGTCAGGAGAATAGAAATTCAAAAACAAACAATTACCTTTGCGCCGCCGGAATATGTCATTTTTTGGAAATTAGCCTTCTATCA
>JBKEAD010000189.1:0-4858 GCA_047971915.1 Chthoniobacterales bacterium | reverse complement strand
AGGAGTTCTGCTCGCGTTGCGATGAGGGCGGATTCGAAGCGTGAAACTTCGTTTGGAATATCTGCTTCCGATATTTTTCTAAAAGGAAGTTCCTCGTCTTCGAGCCAATGAACGACGGCTTCTCCGTGCGCGACGCCCGGTGCTACAGGAATGCCCTGAAAGCGCGTTTCTGTTTTTAATTGTTCTTCTTGTGAAAAGCCCTGCACGCAAGTTTACTAGCAGAGAGAAGGGAGGTGGTCAAACGAATGTCAATTTTCTCCGAAAGAACTCTCGACGAGGCTGTGAAGTTCGTCGCTGGCTTCTTGTTCATCGTCGCCTTCCGTTGTGAGGGCGAGGGTGGAGCCTTGGCCGGCAGCTAGCATGAGGAGGCCCATGATGCTTTTGCCGTTGACGCGTTCGCCGTCTTTTTCGACCCAGACTTCGCAGTTGTAGCGACTTGCGATTTTGACAAACATCGCGGCGGGGCGTGCGTGGAGGCCGTTACGGTTTTTAATAATTAGGTCTCGGGTCATTTTTTAGTGGGAGAGTGTGTTGTTGAATTGCGTTTGCCTTGATCGTTCATAATGGTGAGCAGTCGTTGGTTAAATTCGGCTGCGCTATTATGCCCCATGTTGCGGAGTTTTTGATCGAGTGCAGAGACTTCTACCAGACGGGCGAGGTCTCGTCCAGTCCGAACAGGGATGGTAACATGCGGAACATTTATGCCAAGAATTTCGTAGTGGTCTTGTTCGATTCCGACGCGCTCGATGGAATCTTCTTTTTTCCATTCTTTGAGGGTGACGACGAGATCGACGTGTTTTTCGGGGCGGATGGCACCGGCCCCGAAGACGGCGGCTACGTCGATGATTCCGATTCCTCGAACTTCCATATGAAAGCCTGCGACTTTGGAGACTTTGCCGACAAGGCCGCGCCCCTCCATGGAACGGATGCTTGTGATGTCGTCGCTGACGAGGCTGTAGCCGCGCTCGATGAGGCCGAGCACGCATTCGCTTTTACCGATGCCACTGGCTCCTCGGATGAGTGTGCCGATGCCGTGGATATCGACCATGCTGCCGTATTCGGTGCAGCGCGGGGCGAATTCGTTTTCTAAAAAAATGGTGGCTGCATTGATAAAATGCATGGTGATCATGTGCGTGCGAAAGACGGGAATATGGGCGTCGTTTGCGATTTCGAGTAGGACGGGGGGGATGATCGAATTTCGTGCCAAGACAACACAGGGGATGCGGTGGCTGAAGAGGTTTTTTAAGCGTTCGACTATTACCGTTTTGGATAAGCTACGGAGGTAGCTGAGCTCGGCGAATCCGATGGCTTGGATGCGTTTTGCAGCGAAATATTTAAAAAATCCGGAGAGAGCTAGGCCGGGGCGGTTCACGGTGGGTTCACGCACGCGACGATCCATGCCGACATCTTCTCCTTCGAGCCGCATTCCGAGTTGCTCGGCATATTCTTCATAAAATTCGCCGACAGTGAGTTGGGGGAGATTTGCTTTTGCTGAGGTGGGCATGTGTGGGAGAGGGGAGCTGGCGTTACTTTACATCGAGAAAGATTCTCCGAGGTAGAGTTTGCGGCTGACGGGGTCATTTAGCAAAAAGTCTTTGTCGCCTTGGCTTTCGACGCGACCTTCGTAGAGGAGGTAAGCGCGGTCCACGATGTCGAGCGTTTCGCGGACGTTGTGGTCGGTGATGAGAATGGCTAACCCTTGTTCGCGGAGATCTTGGACGATTTGTTGCACGTCGTAAACGGCGATGGGATCGACCCCGCTGAAGGGCTCGTCGAGCATGATGAGGGATGGGTTTGTGACGAGCGAGCGGGCGATGGTGAGACGGCGTTTTTCACCGCCACTGAGTGTGAGGGCGTGATTTTTTGCGAGGTGCTGGATACCGAATTGCTCGAGGAGCTGATCGCAGCGTTCGCGGCGTGCTTTGCGGGACATTTTCATGGTTTCGAGGATAGCCATGATGTTTCCTTCGACGGTGAGTTTGCGGAAGATGGATTCTTCTTGTGGCAGGTAGCCCATGCCTTGGCGGGCGCGGACATACATGGGCATGTCGGTGACGTCTTTTTGTGCGAATTCGACGCGGCCTTTTGTGGGTCTGACGAGGCCGACGATCATGTAAAAGCTGGTTGTCTTTCCGGCTCCGTTTGGCCCGAGAAGACCGACGACTTCGCCGCGGCGGACGTTGATATCCACACCATTTACGACAGCGCGTCCACCGTAGGTTTTTACGAGTTTGTCGGTTTGGAGGAGAGGTTTTTCATCTCGCACGGGCGTGCGTGGCCCCCGTGGTTTTTGTGGTGCGTGTATTTTTGATTGGGTCATTATTTGGCGTCTCCGGTATCGACAATGTTTGTGCGGCTACCGCCTTCGGTGCGGATGCGCCCGGCTCGGTTTAGAATCATTTTGGTTGTTTTTTCGGTTGCTACGTGGCGATTGATGCCTTGTTGGATTTGGGGAAGTTCGGTCAGGATGATGTCGCCGCTGTCGGGGAGAAAAACGGCTTGACCGGAGCGAGCGATGGAGACGGTTTTATTTCCGGCATCGTCGATATTTTCTTGGCGGATAATGACGTCTCCGCTAGCGACGACGCGTTCGAGGCCTTTGCGGTCGGCTTTCATGTAGGCTTTGAGGCGGTCGCAGGTCATTTGAAACTGTGGGTCGGTGACGACGACGGAGCCGATGAATTCGGCCTCGTTATTTTCGCTGTTGAAGGTGGCGGTTTCTTTTGCCGTGATTTGGGTTACCGAGCCTTCGGGGCGGTCTTTGCTGAGGATGTCGAAGCCGAGGCCGGAGCTTTTTTCTTTTTTTTCGGCATTTGGCGACATTGTTGGGGAGCTTTCATTTTGAGCGAGTAATGGCAGCACGCTCAAGAGGGTGACGGAGCAGATGATTAGAAATTTGTGAGTCATTGGACGAGTTTTTGTTTTTTTAGTTTTGGTCGATTGAGTAGATGAGCATTTCGATATTGCCGGTGATGACACCGCTGCGGTCTTTGATGTGAAAGATGATCTCGTTGCCGCTTAGTTTAAAATCATCGCGTTTGATGACGACGCCGGATTTGCCGGAAAGAACTCGTGATTCGATGTTGAGTTTAGCCTTTGGCATCGTGATATTCATTTTACGTTGCTCTTCATCGAAGGTTTCGACATCGAGTTTTTCAATTTCTAGATTTTCGTCGTCGAGTTTGCGGGCAACATCGGCGGAGAAGGTCATTTGGAGCTGGCCGTCGTCACCATAAAAAGGAACTTGAAGCCCGATGACGTCTTCGCCAACAGGGACGGGGATATCGAAACTTTTTTTATCTTCGGAAGTGTCTTTGTAGGCGTTTGGGTCTTTTACTTCTTGCTTGCTTGGAGAGGCTGTGGCAGTGGCGTCAGCTTGCTCGGAAGCACTTTCGGCAGCAAATGTGGGTGTGCCGATGAAAGAGGAAGAAGTGAGAAGAAGTAGGAGGAGGCTACGCAGGTAGTTCCGCAATGGCTTTGAGCTGGCGTAAAACTTTTGGAAGCAGAGAGAGCGGGATTTGATTTGGTCCATCGGATAAAGCTTTCTTAGGATTTTCGTGAGTTTCAATAAATATTATACGGCAGCCTGCGGCGACGGCTGCTTTTGCAAGCATGGGTGCTAGTTTCCCGTCGCCAGTTGTGCTGTCGCCACCGCCGCCGGGGCGTTGGACGGAATGAGTAGCATCGAATATGACAGGATAGCCAAGTTCTTGCATCCAATAAATCGAGCGCATGTCGACAACGAGGTTATTGTAGCCGAAGGTGGTTCCGCGTTCGGTGAAAAAAAATTGTTTACAGCCGGCTGCGGTAAGTTTTTCAGCGATGGGGCGGACATCCCAGGGGGCGAGAAACTGGCCTTTTTTTACATTTACGGGCTTACCACTTTGAGCGGCTGAGGTGATGAGATCAGTTTGTCGACAGAGGAAGGCGGGGATTTGGAGGAGGTCGATATGCTCGGCGGCGATGGAGATTTCGTCAGGGAGGTGGACATCGGTGGTGACGGGTGCGCCGATTGCTGCACCAGCTTCGGCGAGCATGCGGCAGCCGTCTCGGACTCCTGAGCCGCGAAAGGATTTTAGGGAGGTTCGGTTGGCTTTATCGTAGGAAGCTTTAAAAATAAAAGATACGCCTTCGCCGTCGCAAATGTTGCGAATTTTTTTAGCCATGCGAAACAGAAACTTTTCACTCTCGATCACACAGGGACCGAGAATAAAAAAGAGTTCGGGACCAAAATTTTGCTTTCCTACGGTAAAACGCTTCTTAGGCACGGGCTGACTTTTAGACTAACTAATGAGAGAAGGCTAGTCAAAGATGCGAAAATGCTGAGGAGAATTGTTATTTCATTGAGGCGCAAGTTGGTCATGCGGCGGGTGATTGCCGATACCGAGCTAATGATATCTTAAGATTTACTCGATCAGATCTTTAATTTAATTATCTGTTTTTGCGCTGGACCGTGTAGGGTTGTGTGCTATCTCTTCCGGCAATTTAACGGCTCATGCTTTCATCGAATAAATCTTCTTTCCCGGCCTCAACGACATCAAATAGGCCTGAAAGCATTCGTCTGATGAAACGAAAGTCCGATTCGAAAATTTTTCCATATATCTTTGCGACCTTGGCCATTTTGACTACCGGTATCTTGTTGGTGCAGAGCGGATTTTCTCTTGGTCAAAGAAATACTGCATGGCTCAATGTTGCCGAGATCGTAATGGCGGTCAGTTTTGTAATGTTGCTCATCGTTCAAATTGCGCTCTCTTCTCGCCGAAAAGAAATACAATACTACAAACGCTTCGATCTTTGTATTCTTGGTATTTTTCTCTTGTCGCTGCTTTTTTACGCTTGGTATGCGGACGGAGATTTT
>JBKEAD010000184.1:0-5931 GCA_047971915.1 Chthoniobacterales bacterium | reverse complement strand
CCTCTTTCCGAGAAGGAGGAAGAAGTTATTAAGAAAAAAAAGGCGGAGCCCGTGCGCTCTGCCGCACTGCCTCAACGGAAAGAAAAATCGGACCTCGATATTGGCAAAATTGTTTTGAGAGGCGTTTACAGCCTACTGAGAATCACATTTTTTGCCGCTTTGCTAGCAGTCATTATTTTGATTTTTACAAAACCGAAAAACGTACCGTCTCCGCTTGATGAGGTGCCGGAAACGGTTAGCTCGACGCGTCAGCAAATTTTGACTTATGCCGACGGTGAGTTTCCCCGCGCCGTTATTGCCTCGATTCCGCTCACACAGGGACTTCTGAATGAAGAATTTAAACTCACTGCCGTTGATAGTCCGTTTGCGTTTATTCAAGCCAAGCCACAGCGGCTTTACCTTTATCCCACAAACGGTCAAGTGACGCTTGGTCTGGAAATGTCCCTTCTCGGTTTCCCTGTTTATGTCTCTTCGGACTATACGAGTGACAAGGGGAAAGTCCATTTTATACGCACAAAGCTCGGGCGTTTGGTTTTACCTCAAGCACTCCTTGCCTATTGGGATTGGACGCAGCCACTCGTAGAATCGGGCTCTCCGCTTTTATCGGCTCTTCAAAAATGTTCCTACATCGGCTTCTCGCCGGAAGAAATCACACTTCGGTGGCGAGGACTCAAGGTGCCTCTCGAAAACTCCGCTCCTACGAATTGAAGCAAGGTATCCTCTCAGTTCGCTTTTCTTTTTTTCTTTGCCTCATTGCGGAGCTTTTTTTTCTGCTCCTTGTTGCTCCGACGCACGCCCAAAACTTACCGCGTGGCGTGCAGGGAACCTCGCGCCAAATCATCGCGTTTTGTCCCGATCCGCAATTACGAATGCGAACGCTTTCTGCCGCCGAGAGAACAAAGCGTGACCTCCTTCGTCTTCTCCGAATAAACGATAATTGGAAATACCCGCTCATTCTTTCTTTTCCAGAAAATAAAAAGCGTGCCAAGACCCCTTACAATACGGGCCTCTACGAAGGAGATGCGGGGAGTTTTAAAGTGCAAATCGATATTTTCGATGCATCTATCGTCGGGACGGCGACTTTTCGCGAAGCTCTGATTGAGGCTCTTTTGCTTGAAATGATTTATCGGGATAGCGTCGTGCGGGCCGGGAGGAAATTTGAGCTTCCACCCGCATGGCTTGTGGAGGCACTCCTCGAAGAACTGCGGATTAAAACAAATAAAGCGGCTCAGATAGACCTTGCCGAATCCATGATCCAGCAAGAAAAAGCACCCGATTTGAGAGATTTTTTAAAGTATTCTCACTCGCCAGCCGTTATGGAGAGAGCACGTCGTCGTGTTGGCGCACAGGCTTTATTACGAACGCTAGCCGGTCTTCCCGAGCGTATCGGCGGCTTGCTTCGGCTTCTACGATCGGTTCCCGAGGAGTCCGATTCTTTGGAGCTGATTTTAAATACCTACCCGTCTTTAGAAAAGGATCCCGAGCGTTTAAACAAGCTGTGGAATTTAACCCTAGCAAAAATGGCGCTGCCTGCACGCAACGAAGTTTTTTCGGCTCGCGAAACGAGTAAAAAACTGGAGGCCATCGTCGGCCCCCCCGCGCTCCCGGCAAAGCCGCTAAAGCGTGATAAATCCAAAGACCCGCGTCCCGACGTAAAGGGGGCCCTTGCGTGGAGCGATGAAGCGCAGTTGCCCTATGGACGACGGCTTTTATCAAATCATGTCGTCGCACTCTTGCAGCTAGAGCTTCGCTCCAACCCTGTTTTTAAGCCCATCGTTGAGGAATACCGAGAGATAGCCCAACGCCTCATTCGAAAACCAAAGACACGAATCGACAAGCGGCTCAGCGAAGTTGCTTCACTTTGGATGGCTATTGATACTCGCCTAGATAAGGTTTCGGATTATATAAATTGGTTTGAGGTGAACCGTGTGAAGGCACCGAATTCAGATTTTCAGATGATGATGGATTTTCAGCAAGAAATTCAGGAGACCCCTCCGCGCACCGACGCAATTACCCAGCATATCGACCTCATCGAATCTTCCCTATGAGTTTTTTATAAAACTTTTTCCAATTCATGTTTTACCTCTCTCGAAAGGAAAAAATAATCGTTTTAGCACTCCTTCTCGCTTTCTTGATCGGATGGTTTTATCGCGAAGTCATGCAGCAAAAACGTGCCCAAGCCGCCGAAACCACCTTGCAACCACAACTCAAAATTTCCAATGAAAAATCTGCTTTTCCCTGATTGCATCGAGGCCATCTGCTCCCAAGATCCGCGCTACAGTCGCGGCGCCTACGCCTTTCTCAATCAAGCTCTCCAAACCATTTTAAAAAAACAAAAAAAGCCACGCAAAGACTATCCCGCAAGTCACGTAAATGCGATTCAACTCCTCGAGGGGTTCCGCGCCCACGCTCTCAAAGAATTTGGCCCTATGACATCCAATGTCCTGGACTATTGGGGCGTTCACAGCTGCAAAGACATTGGTAATATGGTTTACAACCTTATCGAAGCAGGCGTTTTTGGAAAAACCGATGAGGATAGCCTAGAAGACTTCGAAGAAATCTTTGACTTCTACTCAGCATTTGAAAAACCCTTTTTGCCAAGTTTTAAACAAACCTCCCAAGATTTTCCGAAGAAACATTGAGCGAAACCCACTTTGCACCTGTCTTTTACTCGAATGGCCTTGCCGAAATTTTTTTATTTTTTTTAACCCAACCCAAATGACTCGATATTTTTTACCTATGGCTCTTGCTTCTCTTTCGCTCACCTCAGCCCACACCGCCAATACCGCCAATACCGCTCATACCGCCTCAAAAACAGCAAAGCCATCTTCCACCAAAGCAACAGCTTCCGCTTCCATAACTCTCCCGGCATCCACTGCACAGGTTACCACTCTCGATAATGGCCTCACGGTAATCATCGACGAGGATTCCAGTGCCCCGGTTGCCAGCGTACAAATGTGGTGCAAAACGGGAAGCATTCACGAGGATAAATGGCTCGGTGCCGGACTTTCGCACATTTTAGAACACATGCTTTTCAAAGGCACCGAAAAACGCGGGGCAGGGGACATCGCTCGTGAAGTGCAAGACGCCGGAGGGTATATAAACGCCTACACGAGTTTCGATCGCACGGTTTACTGGATCGACGTGCCAAGCTCAGGAGTCTCTACCGCCATCGATGTCTTGAGCGATGCCATGATGAACTCCACCCTGCCCGAAGACGAGTATCTGAAGGAGCAAGAGGTCATTCGTCGCGAATTTGCAATGGGTTTCGATGATCCAAACCGTCAAAGTATGCACTTGCTTTTGCGCACGATGTATTCGGAAAGCCCCTTGCGCATGCCAGTCATCGGTGAACTCGACATCTATAACCGTCTTACACGCGATGATGTCATGGAGTATTATAAAAAACGCTATGTGCCTAATAATTTGACCCTTGTTGTCGTCGGAGATGTCGATGCCAAAGCCGTCCTAGAGCAAATAAAAGGACTATTTGCGGATTATCCGCGCTGCGCCTTAAAGCCTGTTTATTTGCCCGAGGAACCCGAGCAGCTGGGACGCAGGGATGCTCACGAAGAATTTGCCACGGAACTTACCCGACTGAATCTGGCATGGAAAGTGCCGGGTTTGGCCGATGCGGACGCGCCGGCCTTAGAAGTCCTAGCAGATATTTTGGGCAGCGGAGCCAGCTCGATTTTAAACCAAGATCTGCGAGAGAAAAAAGGGCTCGTGCACGGAATCGGTGCCGGAGTTTACAGTATGCCCGATACCGGTGCCTTCTTTATCTCTGCGGTTACGGATCCAGATAAACGCGAAAAATCGGCTGCTGAGATTTTAAATGTTATTCAACAGATTGAAAAAGAAGGTGTTACGGATGATCAGGTAGCTAAAGCCCGTCGTTCCTTGCTTTCCGAACAACTTTATTCCTTAACCACCGCTCGCGGAAAGGCCTCGGGCTATGGCTCGGATTGGTTCCTCACGCATAATCTAGACTTCGGACATCAATTTTTAAAAAACCTCGACGCGGTAACACCCCAAGACGTAAAGCGAGTTGCAAATAAATACCTCCGTAATGATAAATTGACCTTCACTTCACTGAATCCAACCGGAACACTCGCTCAGGAAAAAGCAAATAAAGATATTCAAAAACGATCAAAAATTGAAAAATTTGAACTTTCAAATGGCCTGCGCTTACTCGTTTGCGAAGATCATCGCCTGCCTCTCGTCTCACTTTTTGCAACGTTTCGCGGTGGACTCTTAGCCGAAACACCCGAAAATAATGGTATCACCAAACTCCTATCGGCATCAATTTTAAAAGGAACAAAGACGCGCAGTGCTAAAGAGTTAGTTACTGAACTAGAATCACTTGGAGGGTCTTTTTCTGTTAATTCCGGAAATAACTCTTTCAGCGTGGGGGTTAATTTACTTTCGGCTGACTTATCTACAGGGATGGAATTGCTTGCAGATGTTTTAGAGAATCCCGCATTTCCGGCGAAGGAAGTTGCATTAGAAAAAGCAGCTCAAGAAGCGAGTATAAAATCCGAGGAAGATCAAATCACTGCCGTGGGACGAAATGTTTTGCGCGAGAAATTATTTAAAGATCACCCCTATGCGCTACGGGCTTCAGGCAGTTTGGAGTCGCTAAAGAATTTGGATGAAAAGAGCCTCCGTGCTTTTTATGAAAAACTCGTTGTTGGCAGCAATGGCGTATTAGCCGTGGTCGGGGACGTGAAAGCCGCTGATGTCAAATCACTTGCTGAAAAATATTTGACAAAACTTCCAGCAGGAACACTGGCGAATACAAATGCACCGCAGCCGCCGATTTTAGATAAAAGTATTGCGGCGATTGAAGAGCGCGATAAACAACAGGCTCTCGTCATGGTCGGATATCGTGGCTTGAAGGTTACGGATGCAGATCGCCCTGTTTTAGAATTGATCGATCAGGCTTGCAGCGACTTGGGCTCTCGTTTTTTCAATCGCATTCGTGAAAAAATGGGACTGGCCTACTATGTCGGGTCGAGCCAAATGTCCGGACTCGTGCCGGGACTTTTTGTTTTTTATGCCGGGACCGATCCCGCAAAAGTAGATCAAGTCGTTGTGGCACTGAACGAAGAAATCCAAGGTTTAGCTCAAGATGGGCTCACAGAAGCCGAGCTAAACCGTGCGAAAAAGAAACTTTTGGGAGCAGAAAGTATCCGAAATCAGAGCAACAGTGCCTTTGCAGAAGAAAATGCCATTTCTGAGCTTGTCGGCTTGGGCTATGACCTCAAAGACCGTCGCATCGAGGAGGTCGAAGCGGTAACCCTAGAGGACACTAAACGTGTCGCGCAGAAATATTTTCTAAATCAAAAGCCCGTGGAGGTCGTCGTGCGTCCTCCCAAAAAAAATGGAGTTGTAACAGAGAAATAGCAAGTGAAGTCTCCCGAACCCTAAGTGGCTGGATCCTACAGCTTTCCTATGCATACGGGCTAAAAATATCTTCTAAATTTCTTTTCGCTCAATGTTGTCGCACTTCAAATTTGAAACTAATTATTTTTCAAATTCATCTTACTGACGGTGAAAATAGTAACGATATATAAATAATACCGGAAAGAGCGATTATATGTAAGCTTGCTCTTGCGATAATTGGATAATTTTGAAAAGAAAAACTAACCCATATAATAAGTAATAAAAGCGAGCTTATTCCAAGAATAAAAAATGTCATAGCCGTGTGTTCATTCGTCATCTCAAGAGGAAATAGGAATAAAATAAGAGCCAATAATGAGTTAAAAGAATATATTGTGAGTAAGCTTATTCCAGTTAAAGAGGAAAGTGTGGTAGTTCGCTTAGATATAGAAGCTGATTGTTTAAATATTAGAAAATAATGCCAACTCCAGAATCCGATTAATAAAAGGATTAAGAAGGGGAGTAGAATAAAAGATATTGCCCAAAAAA
>JBKEAD010000169.1:0-2788 GCA_047971915.1 Chthoniobacterales bacterium | reverse complement strand
AGATTCTCCATCTTACCCTTCATTTGCTCCACCGCAGCCATATCTAGTTTACTCTTCATCTCCACCACCACTCCACGATTCAGCCCCCCATTGGTGTAGCCATACATATCATATTCCTCGTGCTTCCTACCATCCCCATCCTTCTTCTTAAACTTTCCCCAGCCAACAAATTCCATCCCAAAATCATCGCGGAGAATTTTTTCCACAGAACGCTCCACAAACCCTTCCGTAAACGACCCAAACTTATTACCCAATCCCCCAATCTGCTGCCCAAGCTCCTTGATTTTACGATCCGTCTCTTTCATCTGACGATCCGTCTCCTTCATTTGCCGATCTGTTTCAGCCTGAGATTCCTTTAGCTCCGCAATAGAGCGGGCATTCGCGGCAACAATCTCTTGTAATTCCAATGTGGACATGTTCGGAAGCGTAGCTGGAGTTCACCCAAATAGCAAACCGATTCCCGCATCTTTTAGCCAAAATTTTCTCTAAAATAATCTCTCCCAAAACCGTCATTACATGCCGCTGGTGCTTCGTTAATCAACATTATATTCTCTAATGTGGATAAGAAAAAATAGTGCAGGCTACTAGTTGCATTCTAAGGATTCTTTTCAAAAAAAACTTTTGGGAAACCTTTGTGTCCAACAGGCCCTAGCTAACATTCGGGCGGTTTCGAAAGCTGCGGGGCGACTCGTTGTGACGCGTTCGAAACCAGTTTGAAAATTGGGACAAATGGCGGAATCCGAGGTCCGCGGCGATGGCTTTTATCGGAATGGCGGGTCGGCGGAGTTGCTCGCAGGCGAAGGTGAAGCGTTGGCGATCGCGATATTGCTGAGGGGTGAGTCCGAGTTCTTTTCTCCAGAGTCGGTCAAGTTGCCCAGCGGTGAGTCCTTGTTTCATGGCGAGCTTTTTACGGGAAAACTCTATTTGCACAGGCATCGCCGCTAACAGCAAATGGCTATCATAGACTCGCTGATCAGAAATCGTAGGCACCTCAAACCGCATCCCGTGCGGATGCACCAAGCGCAAAATATGCGCGAAAAGTTTGGTTCCCGCGATCTGCAGCGCGAGTGCATCGGGAAGCGAAAGCGGGTGTCCGCGCATTTCAAGCTCCTGCGTGGAAAGTCCTATTTCTTGAACGGTTTGTTGTAGTTTCTGTAGGGCTTGTTTTGCTGCACTATCGGGATAAACCAATACCATCGGCAGGCCATTCCACTCGGCTCCATTTTCCGGATTGCTCAAACTGAGATGCACGGAAAGAATGCGTGCCTTGTCAGAAAAATGCTGTGTTCGTTTGCCGGGAATATTGATTACCCACGGGCGAGAGCGAGCGTTGGTTCGGATTGCTAACCCATCGCGCTGCATATCGAGATGCCCGCTTCGCATTTCACACAGGGTTGCAACCGTTCCCGAAAAGGTGCCGGATTTGCCAACCGGAATTCCTTCATAGCAACGATCTACCGAGATACGCAGGGCTTGCCAATCAGCCGGAGGAAAGACGCTTTTGGGGTTTTTAAAATCCATGTGTTATGCCCATAATTATTAACTTTATTCCGGTCAACGTAAAGCACGGATACTGGCATCTATTGGGATATTCGGATACTTGGAAATGTAATATTCATATTTATGAAAATTACGTCTCTCACTCCTTACATTGTTGATTGCTTCCGAACAAACTGGGTTTTCCTGAAAGTCGAGACCGACGAGGGGATTTACGGCTGGGGGGAGGCTTCGCTGGAATATCGTGAAAAAACGGTGGCCGAAGCCATGCGCGAAATTGGACGTGAATTGATCGGACGGCGCGCCGCCGACATCGAAGCGATCTGGCAGGACGTGAATCGCGAGGTTTATTTCCGAGGGGGACCGGTTTATATGTCCGCTCTCGGTGCACTTGAAATGGCACTTTGGGACATCAAGGGAAAAGCTCTCGGGGTGCCCGTCTATGAACTGCTTGGAGGCAAAGTTCGCGACCGCATTCCGTGTTACGCCAATGCTTGGTTTGCAGGGGCGAAGGAGCCGAAAGAATTTGCCGAAAAAGCTAAAGCAGCTATTGCAGGCGGATTTAGAGGCATCAAGTGGGATCCGTTTGGTTCCGCTTACCTCGATCTTAGCCCGGAAGAATTCACAAAAGCCGAGGCTTGCGTGGCTGCCGTTGCTGAAGTGGTAAAAGGCAAGGCGGAATTACTAATCGAAGGGCATGGGCGATTCAATGTGCCCACGGCCATACGCGCAGGCGACATGCTGGCTGCCTATCGTGTCGGCTGGTTCGAGGAACCGCTGCCTCCGGGAAACCTGGATGCTTTAGCCGATGTGCGACGCCGCACAAGAGTCCCCATCGCTGCCGGAGAGAGGCTGTATAGCCGTTGGGATTATGCACCGTTCTTTCGCTCTCACTGCGCAGACTTTGCTCAGCCGGATGTCACGCATGTGGGAGGTATCTCCGAGCTGCGCAGAATCTCAGACATGGCCGAGGCTCAATTTTTGCCTTGCTGCCCACACAACCCTTGCGGCCCGGTGGCCAATGCGGCCACGCTGCACGCAGCAGCAGCCACGCTCAATATCCGTCGCCTGGAAACTATGGCGACCGATGTTCCTTGGCGCACTGAGATTGCTCGCGAAGACACGCGTTTCGAAGAGGGTTGTCTGACTATTCCGAACTCGCCCGGTCTTGGCGTCGATATCCATCTCGACGCCCTTGCAAAGCACCCCTACCAGCCTCACGAACTCCGCCACTATAAAGGCACGCTCACGGATATTCGTCCCGAAGATGCCCAATCTACTTTTAAAGCAT
>JBKEAD010000158.1:0-6240 GCA_047971915.1 Chthoniobacterales bacterium | reverse complement strand
CAATGGACGAACACCACAAGCCTGGGTTGACATGGAGTGCGAGAAACTCGAAACCGTACGAAAAGCCATTGGTAAGGAATTCACAATCTGCCTAGACGGACACATGAGCAATGCCATGCTGGACACCATGACTCCGTGGGATGTCGATACAGCCAAAGCCGTTCTGAGGGCGATGGAGCCTTATGATATCCTTTTCTATGAGGAACCATTAAACTATAATAATATCGATGGCTACGCCGAACTTTGCCGCAGCACATCGGTTCCCGTGGCAGGTGGTGAGTGCCTCTCAACACGCGAGGAATTCCAGCAATACGCTCGTGTTGGCGCATTCGATATTGCCCAGCCAGATGCCTCATATATCGGGATTTCAGCCTTTGTTGATGTTGGCAAAATGTTCGCTCTAGTCGGCAAAAGGGTTGCCACGCATGCCTGGAGCAGTGGCGGTGGTGTGATGGAAAATATCCATGCGGCCTTCGCTACGCCGAACGTGGCGATTCTCGAACTCCCACCACTCGCCGGACCGCTTCATACCGAAGTCTATATCGAAGGCTACCGATTCGAGGACGGATACATTTTGCCTCCCGAGGCACCCGGCCTCGGAATACGCCTGACCGATGAGTTGAAAGCAAAATACCCCTTCGTGCGCGGCTCCGGGGAATGGAACTCCGTTCCGGGAAAGCGTATGTTTCTATAAAATTTACTCCCATGAGCAAACACTTAACTCTCCTCCTTTCCATCACGGAAGATCCTACCGGAATCGAACGAATCCGGCAGCGTTGTCCAAACAGTGAAATCCGTTTTGCACCTTGGATTACGGACCCTAAAACAAAATTGGATCCTGCCCTGATGAAGGGTGTTGACGCTTTCGTCTGCGAGATTCCTCCGGCAAATTTTGATGATTTCGACTCGCTTCGATGGATGCAACTCACCTCTGCTGGTTACGCTCACATCCTTCACTTACCACTACTGGAGCGGGGCATCCGTGTCACAAATGGTCTTGGAAATTTCGATGGACCAATTGCCGAGTGGAACCTCCTGATGATGCTCTTTTGGCAACGTCACATGACCGAACAGCTAGATAACCAAAAAAATCATATTTGGAATCCGGCTGCTCGTTTTCAAAGTGATCTTTTCGGTTCCACAATAGGTTTTTATGGCTATGGCGGAATCGCACGGGAAACGGCCAGATTAGCCAAAGCCATGCATTTAAATGTGTGGGTGATGACTCGCGATGGCACGGTAAAAAAACGTCCTCTGGCTTACTGCGTCGAAGGCACCGGCGATCCTGATGGGATTTTGCCTGATAAGGTGTTTGATCCATCCCGTATGAAGGAATTTCTAGGCGGCCTCGATTATCTTTTGCTTACGATGCCATTAACGAATTCCACTAAAGGCTTAGTTGGAGAAAAAGAACTGAAAATGCTCCGCCCGGGCGCCGTAGTCATAAATCCTGCTCGTGCTCAGATTATTGACGAAGAAGTTTTTATCCGGTGTCTCAAAGAAAAATGGGTGCGCGGTGTAAGCCTAGATGTTCATTACGCCTATCCTCTGCCACCGGAACATCCGCTATGGGATATGCCAAATCTCGTCATGACACCACACATTTCCGGATCGACCAAAAGCCCGCATTTTCTGGCGCGGATTTATGATATTTTCTCTAAAAATTGCAAAAGATATAGTCGCTCCGAACCGCTGCTCAACGAGCTAACGGAATTCCAACTACAGGGCAAGTAGAGTGCTCAATAAGCAAAACCTTACCAGATGTTGCAAAAGCAGCTTGTCGAGTATAAAAAATTCTCCAGTAAGTTTCTAGCCATAGATGCCTGAACTATGCTAGAGCACACTGCGTATATGAAAATCGTTGTCGCTTATTCCGGTGGGCTCGATACCACCGTCCTCGTCAGTTGGCTCAAAGAAACTTACCAGGCAGAAATCATCGCCTTTTGCGCCGATGTGGGTCAGGCCGAAGAGCTGGACGGTCTCGAAGAAAAAGCTCTCAAAACCGGTGCCAGCAAGTGCTACATCGACGACTTGCAAGAAGAATTTGCTCGCGATTTTATTTATCCCATTGTTGAAGCTAGCGCGCTTTACGAAGGACAATATTTTCTAGGGACCAGCATCGCCCGTCCGCTCATCGCCAAACGCATGGTCGAGATTGCTCAGGCCGAGGGCGCACAAGCAATCGCTCACGGAGCTACCGGAAAAGGCAACGACCAGGTTCGCTTTGAACTCGCTGCCGCCGCCCTCGCTCCTGATTTAGAAATTATTGCTCCGTGGCGCGACGAGCGTTTTCGCGCAAAATTTCCCGGTCGTTCCGAGATGATTGCTTATGCCGAGGCTCAGGGTATCCCCGTCGCCGCCAGCTCTAGCAAACCCTATTCGATGGACCGAAACCTCCTCCACATCAGCTTCGAAAGCGGCATTCTCGAAGATCCGTGGTTCGACGCCAGCACGCCGGAAAGTCGCGATATGTATAAACTCAGTGTCTCGCCCGAAGAGGCTCCCGATGCGCCGGAATATCTCGAACTTACGTTTGAAAAAGGCCGCTGCACCGCTCTCGACGGCAAAGAAATGACTCCGCTTGCTGTCATGCAAAAGCTGAATCAACTCGGCGGACGCCACGGCATCGGACGCGTCGATATGGTCGAGAACCGTTTCGTTGGAATGAAGTCCCGTGGTATTTATGAAACGCCTGGCGGTGCTATTTTAAATGCTGCGCATCGCCGGATCGAGTCTCTCACGATGGACCGCGAGGTCATGCACCTCCGCGACTCGCTCGTCCCTAAATACAGCACGCTAGTTTATAACGGCTTTTGGTTCGCGCCCGAGCGCGAGGCTCTCCAAGCTCTTGTCACCGAATCTCAGAAAAACGTCAACGGCACCGTACGGGTAAAACTTTACAAAGGCAACATCATCGCCGCCGGAGTCAAGAGTCCGAATAGCCTCTACCGTCCCGACATTGCGACTATGGAAGCCGACCCGACCCAAGCCTACAATCAATCTGACGCGACCGGCTTCATTCGACTAAACGGCCTCCGCCTGCGGGTCGAAGCGCAAATCGACGCAAATCAAAAGGACGTTTAAAGTGGACCGTAGCCCGGTAGGGTCGTTTTGACAAAACGACTGTGGATGTTGGCTACTCATCACACGTGGCGGTTCTTTCATCGAAAGAACCTTACCTTTTTGGCTTAGCACCGCCCGGGCTCGCATGACAAACATGGTAGGGTCGTGGCCGTTTTATTTTTTAATCTTATGGGATAGCTGCGCTTTTTTTCTAAAATTTTGCAGTCGTTTCCAGCTCAAGTAAAAACCGGTATAAATAAGTAATAGGGCAGCGAGGCTTGATAAGAGGGCCAGTGCCTCGCCGGCGATACCGCCCACTTCTCCTGTATGAATAAAGCGCACCCACGTGCGCAAACGTTTGCCTAAATTATAATCGGCGAATGACTCGCGGGAAACAAAAGCACCGTTTGCGGTGTCATATTTCAGCGTGTATTTTAGGTCGGGGCGTCCGCCGTGTCCCAAGTCCACGATTGCGTTGATGGGCGTGTTTTTCTTTGAAGGGAGTTGTAGGCTCACGCTGCGCCACCCATCGTGCTCGCTCTGCGCGTGCTGCAAAATTGGTTCCAATGGGGGGAGGGGCGGAGGCTCTTGTATTTTGACATTCCCCGGTTTTGCGGGGCTTGATGCCGCTTGTTTAGCAGGCGGCGGTTCGTTGCCCGTTATTTGAAAAAGCAAGTTATTTGCCCACGAAAAGGAGATGATAATTCCGGTAAGAGAAATTAGAAAAAGCGGCAAACAAAACCAAAATCCAAAAACATTATGCCAATTCCAATACCGGGCTTTTGCTTGTTTTTTCCATTGTGGTTTGAGTGATTGAGTGAAGCTTTTTAATTTCCAGTTTCGAGGAAACCAAAGAACCAAACCGGAGACGACGAGGACAAAAAACAGCAAGGCGACGGAGCCTGTATAGACGCGGGCGAGATCGCGCCCGGCTCCCTCGAGTGTCAGCCAGCGATGCATGTCTTCGACCCAACGGAAAAAATTCTGTGTTTCTAGGTTGCCCTCGCCCAGAGATTCACCCGTTTGCGGATTTACGTAAAGCTTGGGTTTTCCTTTGCCAAAACCGAGTTTGATCGGATCCGTGGGGTCTCGATAGATGGTTAAAGAAGCGGGACGATGAGTCTCGACGAGTGTATTGTAATTGAGAGTGCTATCTGCGCTAGCCGTAGTGGGAACAGAAAAAGTAGCGTGGTCGGCCTTGGCTATCATTTCATTTCTAAAAGCCAACATCATACCCGTCAGAGCCATCACTAAAATACCAAGCCCAACGAGTAGGCCAATGACGAGATGGGTGTAGAAAACGACTTGGCGAGCTTTCATAAAAAAGTTTTTTTTAAGCTAAAGAAAGAAAGCCTTCCAGAGAAAGTTATTCGACATCGAAGTAATGCTTTTTAATCCAAGAAGCATTTTTTTTGTATTACATTTTTCCGATTTGCCCGACGGTTAGGCCGCCATCTACTACGATGATTTGGCCGACGATATAGCGTGCTGCGGGGCTGCAAAGAAAGACACAGGCACCACCACAATCCTCGGGTTTTCCAACTTTGCCAAGTAGGATTTTTTTCTCATAATGACGCACTTTTTCAGGATGCGTATCCATCCAGTCGCTGGTGAGCGGAGTGCGAATGAGGCCGGGAGCCATTCCGTTTACTCGGATGTTATGTGCCGCGAGGTTTAGGGCAAGGCTGCGTGTGAGCATGACGAGTGCTCCCTTGGACATATCGTAGGCTGTCGAGTTCTCCTCGGCCCAAAAGCCATTTGTGGAGCTGACGATGACCACCGAGCCGGGGCGTTTTTTTGCGATGAGGCGTTTGGCGAAGCCTTGGATGAGAAAATAAACGTGCTGCACATTTAGCTGGATAGTTTTTGTGAAACGCTCCTGATCCATTTCCAAGAACGACGTATCAAAAAAGCTGCCCGCATTGCAGACCAGCATACTCAAATCCGGTTCTCGGGAAAAAGCTTCCTCGATCATCTGCTCGGGAGCCTCTGGTTTGAGGAGGTCGTAAACCAGCACGTCTTTTTCCCCGGTTGGGCGAGTGCCATTACGCAAAACTTTAGCACCGGCTGCGGCAAAAGAAGCAGCGATTCCGGCACCGATACCGCGTGTCGAACCCGTTACTAAAGCGACTTGTCCACTCAAATCAAATTCACTCATTTAGTCGTTCTATGTGAGATCAGCATTTCGTAGGAGATAAAAACCCTAAAAAAAATATCAGATGCAGGCGGTATTTCGCCTAATAAAATAGGTCGAGCTTGCTGATTGCGCGCGTCTTTGGTCGCTTTATGATTTTTCTGAGACTTTCCGGAGGTAGGCGGCGGCGTAGCTGCAGATGGGGTGGATTTTTAAATTTTGCTCTTGGGTGTGTTTGATAATGGCGTCCATGAGGCGTCCGGCAGCACCTGTGCCTCGTAGCGCGGTGGCGGCTTCGACATGGAGGATGGTGAGGGTGCCGCCTTGGAGTTCGTAGTCGGCGTAGGCGAGGTGACCGTTTTCCTCGAGTTCGAAGCGGCTTGCGTCGTGATTATTCCGCATAATGGAAAGTGAGGTTTTGGTGGATGTCGGGGTGGAGGCTACGGGCGACGGGGCACCCCTCGGCGGCGGCTTCGAGGATTTCGCGTGCGGGGTGGGTTGCCGGAATCGGGAGGGTGAGGGTGACTTTGATTTCCGAAATTTTTCGTGGAGTTTCGGTGGTCATTTCTTTGGCGATGTGGGAGGTCATACCGCGTAGATCGACGTCGAGATTTTGTTTTTTTGCGATGATGGCCATGGTGGTCATCATGCAGGTGCCGAGGGCTGTGGCGGCGAGATCGGTGGGGCTGTAGTAAGCTCCTTTGCCAAGGTTGTCGGTTGGTGCGTCGGTGAAAATTTCGGTGGAGGAGGGACCGTGGATGGCGCGGCAACGCAGGTCGCCTAGATATTCGGAAGTAAATTCAACCATACCTCAGACTTGTTCGGAATGCCTCGGGCTGCAAGAAAAAGACGTGCAAATTTGAAATCTGAGATTTGAGATTTTTGAGAGAGAATCAGTGGAGGTAGGGGGCGAGAGTGGGGCGGTGTTCGAGGGCGGAGATGGCGGATCGGACGTGCTCTAGGTCGGCGTTATGAAAGCCGGTGAAGGGGGAGGCGAGGTGATGTTGGCAGAGTCCACGAACTTCGAGGGCAAGCTTTAAATG
>JBKEAD010000094.1:0-3823 GCA_047971915.1 Chthoniobacterales bacterium | reverse complement strand
CTATTTGCGTGATAATGGCATGGCGACAAGCCGTGAGCAGCAGGTGCAGCGGGGGCACTACTATGCGATTGTGGATGAGGTGGATTCGATCTTGATTGATGAGGCGCGGACACCGCTGATTATTAGTGGTCCGGCGACGGTTTCTACGCATCAGTATGACCGCTTTAAGCCGCTTGTGGAGCAGTTGGTTCGGAAGCAGACGATGCTTTGCAATCGCTTGGTGAGTGAAGCTAAGGAGGATGTGGGTGCCGGAAGGGTGGCGGACGCCGGGTTAAAAATGCTGAAGGTGCGTCTCGGGCAGCCGAGGAATAAGGTGCTGATGCGCTTGATGGAAAACCCGGAGGCGAGAAAGCAGATCGAGAAGACGGAACTGGAGTTTTATCGGGATACGGATAGCCGGAAGCAGCTGATCGAGCTGAAGGAGGAGTTGTTTTTCAGTATCGAGGAGAAGTCGCATGATGCGGACTTGACGCAGAAGGGGCGGGATTTTCTGAATCCCGATGATCCGGATGCTTTTGTGCTGCCGGATTTGTTGACCGAGTTTGCAGATATCGAAAATGATGCTTCATTGAGTGCGGAGGAGAAGACGAAGAAAAAAAATGACCGTCAGGTTTACTGCGACTCACAGGGGGAGCGGATTCACAATATCAGCCAACTTTTGAAGGCGTATTGTCTTTATGAAAAAGACGTCGAGTATGTGGTGGAGGACAATAAAGTCATCATCGTGGATACCTTTACGGGTCGCAAAATGTCGGGGCGGCGCTGGAGCGATGGGCTGCATCAGGCTGTCGAGGCGAAAGAGGGCGTGCAGATCGACCGAGAAACGCAGACGCTGGCGACGATCACGATTCAAAATTATTTTCGTCTTTATGAGAAGCTGTCGGGAATGACGGGGACGGCGGAGACGGAGGCGAATGAGTTTAGTGATATTTATCGTTTAGATGTGGCGGTGATTCCGACAAATCGGCCCGTGAAGCGCAAGGATCTGAATGATCGCATCTATAAAACGCGTCGTGAAAAATATAATGCCGTGGTGCAGGATATTCGGGATGCGTTTGCGCGTTCGCAGCCGGTGCTTGTGGGCACGGCGAGCGTGGAATCTTCGGAGTTGCTGAGCCGCATGCTGAAGCGGGAAAAGATTCCGCACAGTGTTTTGAATGCAAAGTATCACATGCAGGAGGCTGAGATTGTATCTCGGGCCGGGCATAAGGGCGCGGTGACGATCGCTACGAATATGGCAGGGCGTGGCACGGACATTAAGCTCGGCGAGGGTGTGGAGAATATGGGTGGACTTTTTGTGATCGGGACAGATCGGCATGAGAGTCGGCGGATCGACCGGCAGTTGCGCGGACGTTGTGCACGCCAAGGCGACTCGGGGCTTACGCGTTTCTATGTGAGCTTCGAGGATGATCTGATGCGAAATTTCGGTGCGGCAGATCGTATGACGAAGATTATGGAGACTTTCGGAATGAAGGAGGGGGAGGAGCTGGAGCACCCGTGGTTGAATAAAAGCGTGGAGACGGCGCAGAAGCGTGTGGAGCAGCGAAACTACCAAATGCGGCGTCGGACTCTGGAGTTCGATGATGTGATGAACCAGCAACGCGAGGTGCTCTACGGCTACCGCAATGACATTATCGATAGCGAGCAGCCGAGGGAGATGATTTTTGAAGCAATCGACGAGGCTCTGCCTAAAAAAATAGCGGAGTTTTTGGAAGTCAATGATGCGGATAGCGTGCCCGATTTCGATGGGCTTTTGCAGTGGTTGAATACAACTTTCCCGCTGGGCTTGTCGCGCACGTCATCCGGGCTTGAGGGGCGGAGTATCGAGGAGAATACGGCGTTCATTGTAAAGACGGTGAAAGATGCTTATGAGAAAAAAGTCGGCATCGAGGTGGAGGAGGCACTGCATAGTCTGGAGCGGTATATCATGCTCAACGCGGTGGACCGTCTCTGGCAGGAACATCTCTATGCGATGGATGGCCTGAGGGAGGCGGTTTACTTGCGCTCTTTTGGCCAAAAAGATCCGCTCGTCGAGTATAAGAACGATGCTTATGCGATGTTTGTCGAGTTGATGGAAAACATCAAACTGGAGATTTTGAATAATCTTTTCCGTGGGACGACGAACCTGCAGGCTTTTGAGCAGTTGCTTTCGCAGTTACCGCAGATGCTACGTCATGGAGAGGAGCCATCTAGTGGAAATGCCGGGGCAAAAGCTCCGCTTGCCTCTCCAGCCCAAGCGCAAACGTCTCCTGAAAAATCAGCTATTGATGAGGCACTGAAAGTACAACTTCCGATGCAGCGCGACCAGCCTCGGATCGGGCGCAATGATCCTTGCCCGTGTGGAAGTGGTAAAAAATACAAGCAGTGCTGCGGACGTAAGGCATGAAGATTCTCGTAACCTGCGGGCCTGCTTTTGAGCCGATCGATGCGGTCCGCCGGATTACGAATTTTGCTACCGGAGAAATTGGGACGCTTCTCAGTAATGCGCTGGCCCACGCGGGGCACGAGGTGCACTGCTATCGTGGCAGTGCGTGTAGTGCGCTCGCTCCCGATTCGTCGGTGCAGGTGCGGAGGTTTACAACGAACGTGTCGCTTTTGGAGGCTCTGCGAGAACAGAGTGAGGATGGCTCGGTGGGTGCCGTGTTTCATGCAGCGGCTTTGTCGGATTTCGTTGTCGAGTCGATCGAGAGCGGTGGCTCGGATGAAAATAAAATTGTTGGCTGCGGTAAAATTTCAAGTGCCACGGAGAGGCTTTTGTTGCGTTTGAAGCCTGCTGCGAAAGTTGTTGGCTTTTTTCGCGAATTTTTTCCCCAAGCATTTTTAGTGGCTTGGAAATATGAGGTGGAGGGAGATTTAGCGAGGGCGACAGCGGCGGCGGAAGCGCAGATGAAGCATTACGATACGGATGCATGTGTTTTAAATGGGCCTGCAAGCGGACAGGGGTTTCATTTATTTTTAAAAAACCGGGGAAGGGTTCGAAGTGTTTCCGATAAAGTGGAGCTTGCCGAAGTGTTGGTGGGAGAAATAGAAAAACGATCCTGAGCCGAGGTATTTTTCTGCCTGAAGGGGTGACAGGGGCGCAGAGTTTTGGCAGAGTCTGCGGCGATGAGTAAGTCTGATGTTGAAAAAGTTTTGGTGATTTCGCGTGCCTTGTTTGATCGGTTGGGTGCCTTTCAGGGTTTTTCGGCAGACGTATCGAACTATATGCCGGAGATTTTGAAGCCGGAGAATAATTATTTTTTACCACGGCCTGATGCAGAGAATGACCCCTCGCATAAACAAATCATTCCCTATTGCATCTTCATGCACGGCGGAAAAATTCTGCGTTATTTTCGAGGCGGCGGATCGGGAGAGAAGCGTTTAGCAAATAAAGCCTCTATCGGAATTGGCGGGCATATGAATGATCTGGATAAAGAGCAGGAGCATTTTGATCCGGCGGCTTATGAGAATGCCGTGCAGCGTGAAATCACGGAAGAGCTAATTTTAAAAACCGATTTCACCCATCGTCCGGTGGGGCTCATCAATGATGATTCGAGCGAAGTGGGCTCGGTTCATCTCGGAGTTGTTCACTTGGTCGAGCTAGCGAACCCGGTCGTGGAGTCGGGGGAGACGGCTATCGTGTCACCGGAGTTTTTGTCTTTGGAGCAATTGCGCGAAGAGCGGGATGGGCTAGAATCTTGGTCCCAGATCGTAATCGATGCTTGGGAGAAGATTGGCTGAATTTTGCTGCTTGGGGCTCTATAAGGCAGCTCTGGAAACCCCATTTCTTGTGTTTGCTTGTTAAATTTTCATTTTTCTTCGTTGTCAAAGCTCCCGTTAGGAT
>JBKEAD010000085.1:0-7843 GCA_047971915.1 Chthoniobacterales bacterium | reverse complement strand
CTTCCGCGAAGCCGCCGAAAAACTCGCCCCACTCGTTCAAATCCTCCACGAAAAATACAAACTCGAATTATTCAGCTTCGGCGGTGGTATCGGCATCGTTTACGAAAACTCCCTAGCCAGCGGCCCCGCCGACTGGTGGACACAAAACGACATCAAAGCCCTAAAACCCGGCGACTACGCAGTCGCCCTAGAGTCCCTCTTCGCCCCACTCGGGCTGAAAATCCTCTTCGAACCCGGACGCTTTCTCGTCGGCAACGCCGGTGTCCTCCTATCCGAAGTCCAATACGTAAAACAAACCCCCACCAAACGCTTCACCATCGTCGATGCCGCGATGAACGACCTCATCCGCCCTGCGCTCTACGAAGGTCACCACGACATCCACCCTCTCCGCGAACCCACTGCAAACAGCGAGCTTCTTCCCACCGACATCGTCGGCCCCGTCTGCGAAAGCGGAGATTTTTTTGCACAAGATCGCGCACTCCCACCACTCGAGCAAGGCGACCGCATCGCCCTCATGAGCGCAGGTGCCTACGGCTTCGTCATGGCGTCGAACTACAACTCCCGCCCACTCCTCCCCGAAGTCCTCGTCTCTGAAGACCGTTGGAAAATCATCCGCGACCGCCAAACTTACGCAGACCTCACCGCCGGAGAACACCTCCTCTCAGACACAGATTAAAAGTGCATGAAACAAAATATTCGCGCAATGACATTTACGCAATGGATCGGTAGGGTCGCTTTGATAAAGCGACCGCGACATGTGATGTAGAAACCGGAATCCCGCGGTCATTTTATCAAAGCGACCCTATCCGGGCTACCGCCCAATCTTCGCGCATACCGCACCCACTTTTTAGAACAAAAAAAACACCATGTCCGCCATCGCCACCATGCTTCGAGCTGCTGTCAAAGACGGCCTCCTCCTTCCCGACGTCGAAAAAAATATCCTCCACCTCCTCGCCGGATCCCAAGATCCCCTCACCCACCGCAGCATCGAGGAGCTAATTGACGCCGAAGAATGGAACGAACTCAACGACCGCTTTTTCCGAACCCTAGTCTTCGGCACCGGCGGCCTACGCGGACGCACGATCAGCAAAATCACAACTCCGAGCGAACAAGGAAACTCCCAAAACACCTGCCCCGAGCACCCTGCGATCGGAACCAACACGATGAATTTTTTCAACATTCGTCGCGCCACGCTCGGACTCGCAACGTATCTCCTAAAGCAATTCCCCAACACGCGCCCCCGCGTCTGCATCGCTCACGACACGCGTTACTTCTCACGCGCTTTCGCCGAAGAATGCGCCCGCATCCTCATCGCCGTCGGTTGCGATGCCCTCTTATTTAAAAATCACCGCTCCACTCCCGAACTCTCCTTCGCAATCCGCCACACTGAATCCCACGCGGGAGTCAACATCACCGCCAGCCACAACCCACCCGCTTACAACGGCTACAAAGTTTACTACCAAGACGGAGGACAAATCATCGAACCTCACGCAAGCGGCATCATCGCAGAAGTCGAGCATTTGGAAAGCGACACCTATCAAGCCATAAGCCCCGAAAAACAAGGCCGCCTGCACGAACTCGGAGAAGAAATCGACACAGCCTACCTCGACCGCCTCAGCACCCTGCCCATCCAGCCCGAGCTTTTTAAAAACGCCAAAAAACTACGCGTCATCTTCTCCCCTCTCCACGGCACCGGCGCCGTCACGGTTCGCCCCCTGCTCGAAAAATTTGGAGTTCAACTCTCCCTCGTTGAGTCACAAAATAAACCCGACGGCGGCTTCCCAACGGTGAAATCTCCCAACCCCGAAGAACCCGAAGCCCTCGCTCTCGCCATCGAACAAGGTCAAAAAGAAAATGCTGACCTTGTGTTAGCAACCGATCCCGACGCCGACCGCATGGGCGCGGCCATCCGCGACACAGACGGAACTTTTAAACTCCTAACCGGAAACCAAATCGGTTCCCTCATGGCCTGGTATCGCGCCGAAACGATCATCAAAAGCGGACTCCTCGGAGACCATCCCGAACGCGGCGTCATCATAAAAACGCTCGTCACAACCGAACTCCAAAGTCAGATTGCAAAAAAACGCGGCCTCCACTGCGTAAACACCCTCACCGGATTCAAATATATCGGCGCAAAACTCCAAAAATACGAAAACGCCATTCCCGAAAATTTACGCAAAAACTACCACCGCCTCAGCGAAGCCGAAACCCGCAAACTCCGCCTCGAGCACTCCCACCTCTACCTCTTCGGCGGCGAAGAAAGCTACGGCTACAGCGGCAGCGATTTTGTGCGGGACAAAGACGCCAACAGCTCCGTCCTTATGCTCGTCGAAGTCGCCGCCTACGCAAAAAACCAAGGTCAGACGCTCCTCCAACTCCTCGACGCCATCTACTGCGAGCACGGATATTTTTCAGAAATCGGCAAATCCTTTACCCTCGAAGGAGCCGCCGGAGCCGAAGCCATCCGCACCCTCACAACCTCCTACGCCCAAGAGCCTCCCAAAGAACTCGCCGGGCTTAGCGTCGAAAAAGTGCTCAACTTCGCACAAGGCGACATTCGCGACGAAGAGGGTGATCTTTTACCAAAAGAAAAAATGCTCATCCTGCATCTCGCCGACGGCTACCAAGTCGCCATCCGCCCCTCCGGCACCGAGCCAAAAATAAAATTCTACCTAGCAGGCAGCGCAGGACGCACCGGCATCCACCCAAACGAACTCCCCACAACCAAACGCGAAGTAAACAAACAAATCGAGGCCATCTGGCAAGCCCTAGAATCCAACGTCCAAACTCGCCTAAAAAAATCTATTTGATCGTGGCAGAGGGTGTGCGTCTGATTTTTTTAAATCAGCTGCTTTTTTGAAGGCACAAAAAAACCATTTGCGTTTCGGAAAAATCCGCGTTTGCAAATGGGTTGCTTGTTTTTTTAAAACTGTCGAAAAGTGCTCTACAAACGAAACTTAGGCTTTTCAGAAGTTTCATCCACGTCGTCGATCAAGGTGGGTGGTAAAAACTCCTCAGGGCCAACATCCAAATCTGGGAGAGGTTCCGACGGCATGGGTGGAAGAGGGTAGTAGGCTTCATCGTCGGCGGAAGAAGATCGACCACCACCACTGCCGCCGCCAGTTTGGGCGTAGCGAGCGGCTTCGTTTCGCATTTGCTCTTGAAGAAGTTGGGCTTCAGAAGCAGGGATGAGGTTTTCTTTTGCCACATAACCTCGGCGCGTGTCCGGTAGAGAGACGTAGCAGTAGCCAGTGCGCTCGCGCAAGACCCGGACAAGCGTGCCGCCGGGTAGTAGCATGTCGGGGCCATTCGTCTGCTGAGGACCGATCTGGTAAAAGGGCGAGTGCCCCATAACGGTGACGTAAGCCGGTGCTTCTTCGGGACTCAGTGGTGCGACGGATTTGCAGGCACCGAGATTCAGCGCGACGATAACGCCTGTCGCTAAAAAGCAAAGTCTGTAGATGAATTTACGCTGAAACATTGGGGACTTGTTTACCTAACAAACTGAGGAAGGAATTTAAACCTGAATCTTTAAAAACTCGCGAATTAGAGGAGCTGCTCTTTATAATATTTCTCCAACGCGACAAGTTGTTTTTTGGATGAAAATTTGTCGCAGCAGAGCTGGCGGAGATTTTTTCCGCGGTGGCGGGATTCCTCTGGATTTTCGATGAGTTGGATGAGCGAGGCGGCGAATAAATCTTCGCGCTCGGCGGGGTGCAGGAGCGCGTCGGGGGAAGTGCCAAGAATTTCTAAAATGCCGTCTGTGGCAGATGCGACAACGGGCAGACCGGTGGACATGGCTTCGAGTAGCGTCATGGGGAGTCCCTCGAAATGGGAGGGGAGTAGGAGGCAGTCGGCGGCTTGGAGGAGGGCGACACGGTCTTTTACGAAGCCGAGGAGGTGGATTTTTTTTGCTAAATTTTGGGCGTGGATTTGCTCCGCAAGTTTGCTTTTCAGTGGACCGTTGCCTGCGATGGCGAAGGTGCTGTCGGGGCAGTTTTGTAAAACTCGTTCGGCTATTCGGATAAAGCCGTCGAAGTTTTTTTGTTCGACAAGGCGCCCGATGCCCATGATGAGAAATACGTTTTCGGGGAGGCCGAGTTTGCGGCGGGCAGCGATTTTTTCGTCGTTACTGGCAGGTGTAAATTCGTCCGTGTCGATACCGTTGTAGAGCGTGGAAACTTTGTCGTGCGGGATGACTTCTTGTTGGGTCAAAAAAGCTTCCGTCGATCGTGAGACGGTGAAAATGTGTGCGGCGAGTTGATTTGTAAACGTATCGACAAGCAGAGCGATGGGGTTTTCCCAGCGGAGGGCGTCGTTGCAGTGGTCGTGCGTGATGCGGAGTGAACCCGGGCTGGCGAGGTAGCTCAGCGGACGGCCAATCCAGTTTGACCCGAAGAGGTGGAAGTGGAGGATGTCGTAGTTTTTGGAGCGCAGGAGCTTGGGGAGATTCCATAAATAGGCGGGTGGCCATTTTTTTTCTGAAAGCACATGCACGGGGACGCCGGTGGCGCGGATGCTTTCGTAAAAGGGGCCTTCGCCGTGCATTCCGGCGACTTCGAGCGCGAAGGTTTCTTTGTCGATATGTTTGGCGATTTCCAGAACGACCGTTTGTGCGCCGCCGAGCGCGAAGCCGTCGATGATGTGCAGGACTCGTATCACGGGGTTGGTAGTCCTTGTAAAAACCGATCCGTTTCGCGGCTGTTGTTGTGAAGTTCATCGACGAAGCGTCTGGCTTCGCGTCCGAGAGCGTCGGTTTTTTCTTTGGATGGCAGGAAGGTTTGCGCAGCGTTTTTTAGACGTTCTGTATCATTTTGGCAAAGTTCACCGAGGGCGTAGTCTTCGAATAGCGTGTCAGGTTTTACCGAAAGAGAGAGGATGCCGCAGTAGCCCTGACCGGCTTGGATAAAGCTATTTGGCCAGCCTTCCCAATCCGATGTGTTCACGAATAAACGGGCGCGGTCGTAGTGATCCTGCACTTCGTGATAAGGAACGCGCTCCAGGAAAGTAACGTTGGACAAGGTCTTTGCCCGTGCTTCGATGCTGGCAAAAAGCTCCGCGTCTTCTGCCGGGCAAACCATCTCACAACGCGCCTCGGGACACGCCTCCGCGAGATCCAAAAATAAATGAGGGCGTTTGATTTTTTGACAACGTGCAATCCAGAGCAGGTCGATGTCTTTCGGCGGGATGTCGGTGAGTGGATTTTGACGAGGCAAAATTAGGTTGCGGTAGAGGTGACAGCCCATTCCGTTTTTTTGGAAAAGACTTTCCTGCAAGCGCGTCATCGCGAAGCGCACATCCAGCCGCCGCAGAGCGTATTCGAATAAACCGCCGGTCACGGGATTTGTGCGGCGGTATTCGCCGTTGACTTCGGTATCCAACCCGCAAATGAAGCCGAGTTTATAATGCAGCGGTTTGCGCAGGAGATATAATATAAAAAGCCAGGCGGTCCATCCGAGAATGAAAACATAGTCGCCGCGTTCCTCTCGCAAAACCTTAGTGACTCGTGGAATCGCGCTCAGCATCTCCCGCATGTTTCCGGTGTGAAATTTACCGCCATTGCGCGTGCGAACGCCTTGGAAAACGGTGTTGTCGGCTTGTCCAATATCGCCACCGATCAACACGGCTTCATGTCCCCGTGCGGCAAGTTCTTTTGCCAAAAGAGCGATCTGCAACTCCGCTCCACCGGAAACGCGTTTCGACGAGGGGTCTAATACGAGGTGGGCATAGCTTGATAGAAAAACGAATTTCACGGGTGATCAAACGGAAGTGGGCGCGTCTAGTTTTCGGAGCACGCGAGCGGGATTTCCGGCAACGACGTGGTAGGCTTCGACATCGTGAAGAACGACGGAACCGGCGCCGACGATGCAGCCCTCGCCTAATTTGATAGGCCCCATCACGATGGAGTGCGCGCCGATTTCGACTCGGTCGCCGAGGACGGGGCAGGGTTCTTTTCCTCCGCGAAGACCGATGGTTGTATTGTGCCGGATCATGCAGTTTGCACCGATAATTACGTCTTGGTGTATGACGAGGCCCATGCCGTGATACAGGCGCAGAGCCGGGCCGACTTTTGTGCGGTAGTCGAGTTCGATTCCAAAAATCCAGATCACAAGCACGACGTAGGTCGCAAGAACTGGGATGCCGAGATACCAAAAGGGTGCCGGCCAGTTTCGAATTTCCTGACACAGTCGGAAAAAAGCTAGGACGAATTGCCCCTTTGGATTTCCGGTGTTTGCTTCCCAGTCTTGAAAAATGCCGGTGCGGATCTCGGCAATCGGCGGACCCGTGGCGACGGAGCGGGAGACTTTTACCTGCGGGGCAGAAGATTTTTCGTTTTGATTTTCGTTCGGCGAGTCCATTTAGTAGTTAGCTTTTATTAAAAGAACCGAAAATGCCCATTTATTTTTATCTACCCGAGCAATACATGCCCGACTCCGAGGCGCAAAAATCCTGGGAAAGCGGGCAGATGACTCAGCTCCATGCTTCGGGAAAAATCGCTTGTGCACAGTGTTGGATTTATCAGACGTGGGTTTTTCTCAAGCAGGCTGGCGCGGATGTGAGGCTCGTTCATCGCTTGCCGGATTCCGGTATGATTGTGAGTTTGAGCAATTGTCTGGATCAAGATTTTCGAGCGAGCAAAGAGCAGTTTGTAATAGCGATTGTGGCGGATTTTTTACCCCATGTGGGTGCTTCGTGGCAGGTTGTGCAAAATCCAAATCATACGGAGAGCCTTCCGCGCAGCAGCTTCATCCCGCTTTGGCCGCAGCCAAATATCATCCCGCGAGACAGCTTGCGCGGGGAGCGTTTTGAAACCCTCGCGTTTTTTGGACACGAGCCAAATCTAGCACCGGAGCTTCGCGATGCGGATTGGAAAAAGATATTTTATAACAGCACGGGTGTAAATTTTGAAATCCGCGATGCGGAGCGTTGGAGTGATTACTCCGATGTCGATTGCGCACTTGGGATTCGGGATTTTACCCGGCAAAAGCATATTCATAAACCGGCGACGAAACTTTATAACGCCTGGCTGGCCGGAATACCTTTTATTGGCGGCAATGACAGTGCGTTTCAGGCAGAGAGGAAGTCGCCTTTCGATTACTTTCAGGTCTATTCACCGAACGACATCATAGAGTGTGTTCAGAGGTTGAAAAGTAACGCAGAGTTTCGCGAAGAGACGCTTCGGCATGTGCGAAAACGTGCTCAGGAGTTTACACCAGAAGCCATCAGGCAGCGATGGCTAGATTTTTTTCGCGATATTGCCTCAGAAGTGAAGGCTTGGGAGGCAATGTCGCCGCTACAGCGAAGCACTTTCTTTTTGCGCCAAAAGCTAGGCTTTTTTGTCGATCGCAAGCTACGGCGGTAGATCACTTTTTACGATATTCGACGCGAGCCTTATACATAAGCTCTTTGAGTCCGCCTTTTTTCAAAAAATCTTTCTCAAGCCGGTCAATTTGGCGGTCGAGAAGGTAGTTTGCCTGATGTATTAGGCAAAGAGCAATATTGGCAACGACGGCGTCTTCGCGTGTTTCGATAAATTCGCGATAGGTCTCATAAGATTCTCCATCTTTTCGAGATAGGTTTCGGATAAAAAGAGCTTCGCGAGAGTTTTTGTTCCAGATTGGGTGATTGCGCGTTCTTAGATAATCCTGAAAATCTAACAAAAGTTCTTCTAGGCTGGCTCGTGCGACGTTGGTGAGCTTTAGCTCCATTTCGGAAGATGTTTTTGCAGCCTTGGAGCCCTCGGCAATATTTTGCTTTCCGGAGCGAGCGGCTTGGATCATTTGATCAATAGTGCGGTCACTCCGACGAAGAAAACGCTCACAAAAATGAAAAGTGAGATCAT
>JBKEAD010000032.1:0-6804 GCA_047971915.1 Chthoniobacterales bacterium | reverse complement strand
CGCCCCCGTGAGCATCATAACGAGTCGGTCAATTCCGATGCCGATACCACCGGCGGGTGGCATTCCATATTCTAGAGAAGTTAGAAAATCTTGATCGATGTCTTGCGTTTCTTCGCCGGATTGCTCTTCGAGGCGTGTTCGTTGAACTTCGGGGTTGTTTAGTTCGGAGTAACCCGGCGAGATTTCTTGTCCGTTGATGATGAGTTCGTAAACATCGACCAAACTTTCATCGTCGTTATTTTGTCTTGCAAGCGGCACGAGTTCTTTGGGGACGTGTGTTACGAAAAGCGGATCCATGGTTTTCTCTTCAACAAGTTTTTCAAAAATTTGTTGGGTTATTTCAAAGTCTTCATGGCAGTGATTGAGGTCGAGTTTTAGTTCTTTGCCTCGCGTCCGTTTACTTTCGGTATCGCGTTCAAACCAGCCTGGCTCGACGTTTTCGATAAGGTCGCGATAGCGTGCACGTTTCCAAGGTCGCGATAGGTTGATGGTTTTTTTAATATTTCCGTCGGCATCTTTATGTTCGATTTTTAAACTTCCGGAAATAGTTTCTGCGAGATGGCAAATCATCTCCTCGACCATATCCGCCATTTGTTCAAAGTCCGCATAGGCCCAGTAGGCTTCTAGCATCGTGAATTCGGGGTTGTGTCGGCGCGAAATGCCTTCGTTTCGGAAATTGCGATTGAGTTCAAAAACCCGTGGCATCCCTGCAACGAGAAGTCGTTTCAAATACAACTCGGGCGCAATGCGTAGATAAAGGTCGAGGCTGAGGGCGTTGTGGTGTGTTTTAAAAGGCTGAGCGGCAGCACCACCGGCAATGCTTTGCATCATCGGAGTTTCCACTTCAAAGAAATCTCGGTCTTCTAAAAAACGCCGGATTTCCCGAATAATACGAATCCGTTTTGCAAAAACATCCCGTGATTCGGAGTTTGCTATCAGGTCGAGATAACGCTGACGGTATTTCACTTCCATATCAGCGACTCCGTGCCATTTGTCCGGTAGGGGGCGTAACGATTTGGAAAGCACGGTAAAGGATTTTGCCTTCAAAGTTGGCTCTCCGGTTTTTGTCGTGAAGCATTCCCCTTCTACGCCGATAAAGTCTCCAATATCCAATTGTTGAAAAATAGCAAAAGCCTCGGTTCCAAGCTGCTTCGCATTCAGATAGACTTGATGACGCCCTGTAAAATCTGAAAGATCCATAAAGTGGCTTTTGCCCATATCGCGATGTGCAGTGATTCGGCCTGCGATGCGCAGAATTTTTCCTTCCTCAAATTGCTCTCGTAGTTTGCCAATAGTTCCATCCACCTCAAAGCGTCCACCAAAAGGCTCTACGCCAGCTTCGCGAATTGCGGAGAGTTTTTGGCGACGAATAGTGATCAATTCTTGTAACGGCGAATTTTCCATAAGCACAAAGATAAAGCCTTGCTCTGCAAAAAAACGCAAGCATGCAGGTGATGTAAAAAATATTCGCATGGTTTTCTCTCCGAAAAAGTAGCGGGGAGGGGAGGGTGGGGGATTGGAAGCGAAGTTTGACTCCCTCGAAAAAACTACGAGAAATTCGTTATGTCTTGTTGCGGTAAAGAAGGATTGCGTTTCGGGATGAAAGCTCGTGATTTTTTTAGGAATAAGTAAATCTTGCAGGATGGCGAATTTTTTTTGAACCTCTCGGACACAATTCTATCTAATACCATATGCCATCAAGTAATCCCACTTTGCGCCCGGCCGCATTTGAAAACGTCGAACGTTCCGTCGGACCCGCCATGTCTTTGAGCGGAACCATTAACCGCAGTGCCATCCTTCTACTTCTCGTTATCTTAGGAGCCTCTTATACGTGGAATACGACTTCCCAATATGCCCCTATCCTGACTTTTGGTGGAGGTATTGCAGGCTTTATCATCGCTATGGTGACCATTTTTAAAATGAAATGGGCACCGTTTACGTCGCCTGTTTATGCGCTTTGCGAGGGGTTGTTTTTAGGCGGAATTTCTGCCATGTATAATACGCAGTCTCAGGGAATCGTCCTGCAGGCTGTTATGCTCACCTTCGGCGTTTTGGCCACGATGCTTTTTCTCTACCAGATGAGAATTATTCGTGTAAACGATACCTTTCGCACGGTCATCACTGCCGCAATAGGGGGGATCGCTTTAGTCTATGTCGTCGGCTTTGTGCTCGGTTTTTTTGGCATTCAAATGCCCTTTATCAATGACGCTTCGCCGATCGGTATTGGCATTAGTTTGTTCATTGTCGGAATCGCATCTCTGAGTCTCGCACTTGATTTTGATACGATTGAAAAAGGTATTCAAGCGCGTGCGCCACGCTATATGGAGTGGTATTGTGCCTTTGGCCTGATGATTTCTCTCATCTGGCTCTACCTCGAAATTCTGCGCCTTTTGAGCAAATTAAATAGACGTTAACTCGTAAAAAAAATTAAGCAATCTAGCGAGAGTTGCGGCTTTTTATACCGCTTCGAGGGTTCCTTTTGTTACGCCGTATTGAGACCGTGCGCGAAGAGAGTGCCAAACGTCATCCGGCTTACAAAGCCCCTTTAGCAGCTGAAAATAAATATTCAAAACGCGCTCGGTTTCTTCTTCATTTTCGTCGAGTAATTCGATCCGAAAATAATGTAGCCCAGCGTCACAAAAGCTTTTGAAAAATGATGCCCCGCTTTGCACCGAAGCATTAAATAAAGTATTCCGACACCCTACATCAGCCTTGAGAGGGTGCTCCATCCCTACGCGGTCTCGCAGCCTCACACGATGTTTTTCACAAGGTCTCCCACAGTCTCTAAAATCTTTTCCGTTCGACATAAAGGCCGCAAAGACACAATGCTCCATATGAAACATCGGGATATGCTGGTGCAGCGTTATTTCAAGCCCCGATGGATCAATCCCCTTAGCTAAATTCAGCGTTTGCGAGGCCGTTAAATCATAAGAAGCCGTCAGCCGCTCAATCCCGAGTTTATAAAAATACTCCCATGTAAGCGGGTTTGCTACGTTGAGTGAAAAATCCCCATGCAGTTTAAAAATTGCTCCGCGCTCGCGTGCCTCACGCGCATATTGCAAGCCCCCGACATTTCTCAAAAGAATTCCGAAAGGCTGCAAGCGTTCGATGAGTTTAAAAAATCCCTCCTCGCCCGCCTTCTGGATTCGCGGAGTCGCCAAAAACACCTTCTTGTCTGGAGCTAATTTTCCTGCCAAATCCATCGCATCGGCAAAACGCCGTATGTCCTCAAAATCGACGTAAATGGTCTTTGCTTCCGACTTTAAAACAACCCGCAATTGCTCCATGCTGCGACAAAGGATTACTAGCTCGGGAGATGTCGGACGCTTCGCTTTTTTACTCGGCAACAAATCTGCCAAAGTCTTTTCGTTCTCCGCTCGCTGGTGAATTTTTTCCTCCAATAAACGAATCCCGCTTCGCCGCAAGCGAGCAAACTCCGACCACGGCAGCATGCAGCCCCCCTCAAGCTCAAACACAAATTCATCTAGGCGAAAAGGCGACTCTGCCAAACGATCCAACTGCTCCCGAACGCTCGCCTCCGTAAACGGGCGCGAATGGGCTTCTTGCAAAGGCATCTTCGAAAAAACTTCCACCGCATGCCGAGGTTCTCTTTTTGTTTCTAACAAAATCCGTAACGGCTCATCGGGTAAACCACTCACAACAGCCCGAAGAGGAATTTTTGAAAACGCTCGTGCCGATAAACGGCCTGCAAAAGAACGCCTGAGTTTTTTCTCAAGTGCCGGATCGCTTGTTTTCCACACACGACAAAGACGACTTCCCAAAAGCTCCGCCAGATTTTTCCACTCGCGTCCGAGATAAATTCGCCGCCCTCGCAGCTCATACACACGTCCACCAAGCTCCTGCTCTGTATCTCCCCCCACATCGAAAACGACCCCGTCCCCCGGCTTGATCTCTACTACTGCCTCCCCAAGCTCAAACCAATTCGGCCCCGCCTTGCTCAAGTAACCGCAAAAGGCCCCACGTTTTTTACCAAATCTCGCACCAACTAGCTCTTGATGCTGCACCCCATGCAACCAGCCCGTGTAAAGCCCACGCGAAAAAGTCATCTCCAGCGCATAGCGCTCATCCAGCGCATAGCGCTCCGCCTCTCTTGTCACCCTCTCATCACCCGCCACTGCGGTATCGATTGCCTTGCGATAAACCGCCGTCACCGCAGCCACATACTCCGCAGATTTTAAACGTCCCTCGATTTTGAAACTTGCCACCCCGAGTTTCACAAGTGCCGGAATTTCTGCCACTCCTGCTAAATCTTGTGGCGAAAGCAAATAACGCCGATCCCCCAAATCTTGCACCACTCCATCTACGATCAATTCATAAGGCAAACGGCAAGCCTGTGCACACTCCCCGCGATTAGCACTACGCTGCCCCAGAGATTCACTCGTCAGACACTGCCCCGAATACGCCACGCAGAGTGCCCCATGCACAAAAACCTCCAACGGAATCCTCGAATTAAATTTTGCTAACTCCCGCAAAGAAAGCTCGCGTGCCAACACGACTTGCCGCGCCCCGAGACCCGCCGCAAAGTCCACTCCCTCCGGCGAGGTAATGCTCATCTGCGTCGATGCATGCACCGCCAAATCCGGAAAAAGCTCCTGCGCCAACCACGCTAACCCCACATCTTGAATAATCACCGCATCCACCCCACAGCGATTCAGCAAACGCAGCTCCTCCACCGCCTCCGCCAACTCCTCCGTGAAAATCAGCACATTCATCGTCACGTAAGCCTTCACTCCATGTTGATGACAAAAACGCAGCACCTCCCCAAGCTCACTCTCCTTGAAATTATCCGCCCGCAAACGCGCATTGAAACGCGGCAAACCAAAGTAAACCGCATCAGCCCCATTCGCAATCGCCGCCCGCAAACACTCCCAGTCCCCAGCCGGACTCAGCAGCTCAGGCACTTTCTTTTGACCACCCCTCCTCATCGCTTTTCCTCCGTGGGCCGATTCTCTAAACGCGGCGGCGCACCCGCTCCCATCTCAAGAAAACGCACCCGTCGATCCAACCTCGGCAGACGAATACTCACCGTCACCCCTAGGCCCTCCGTGCTCTGAATCGCCACCTCACCCCCATGCGCACGCACGATCCGCTGCACAATCATCAACCCCAATCCCGACCCCCTTTGCTTTGTCGTAAAATAGGGTTCAAAAATCCTCCCGACTTCTTCGGAGCGAATCCCGCCCCCTGTATCCGAAAAGATAATATAAGCATGCGAATCGGTCAGCGAAGTCGCTATACGCAAAATTCCACCCGCCTCCATCGCCTGAAACGAATTCCGAATGATATTAAAAAAAGCCTGTTTTAGCTGATCGGCATCCGCAGAAATTAGCGGCAAATCCTTCGCATACTCCACCTCCACCAAGATATCCCTATCCTCAATTTCCCCCGCCAAAAAATCCAGCGACTCCTTCACCAGTGCATTTATCATCAGCGGTTCCGGTGTTAGCGGCTGCGGACGAATCGCTCGCAAAAACTGCGTAATGATCTGATCCAACCGCTTCACCTCCGCCCGTGCAATCGAAACCGATTCCTCCAGCGGCTTGCGTGCTCGCTCCGCCACCTTGCCAAGTCGCTTCTGAATGAGCTGCAAGTGAATATCCAACGAATTTAGCGGATTCCCAATTTCATGCGCCACCCCCGCAGCCAACATCTGCAAGGCACCAAATTTCTCCATCTCCAGCGTCTCCTCAGACGACCTCCGCGACTCCGTAACATCCCTCAAAATTATCACCCGCCCCTCAAATTTATCCAAATCTTCTCCCCCCATCAAACTCATTGCGTAAAAATTCAGCAGCCGATTTTGCGGATAAAAAACTTACAACTCCCGAGTAATCGATTCATTCGCACCACTCTCCAGCTACTTGAGATCCAATCCCCGCACCACCTCGCTCAATACTTTCCCGAGCGACTCCTCCTGATCCAGTCCAAAAAAAGCACACGCCGAGCGATTCAGATAAACAATACGTCCTTTCGGATTCGTCACGATCACCCCCTCCAAAATCACATTAAAAATCGTCTCCAAAAATCCTTTTTCCCGCGCCAGATCGATCAAGTAATTCTGCACATCCCCCGCCTGCACATGCTGAATACGCTCCAATAATTTTTCCAGAAAACCAGATTTCATAATCCTGCAAACCACTCTGCCCATCCCGCACAAACGGTTCAAGCCAACTCAGCAAAAAATCCATACCAAGCTCCGAAACCTACGGATAAAATAATCTGCGCAAATCCTGTTCATCTGCGCTTAAAAATGAACACCGATAAACAGGATGTTCAGGATAAAAAAATAGCGTTCCGCATTTTGTATGCAATCAAGCATCAATAAATCATGCAGCCCCTCTATTCCTATCGTCTTATCGTCTTGGCAGCCTTTGCTAATGGATCGATTAGTCGTAATATGTCGCCTGCCCCCATTTTTTTGTATTTTTTTAAGGTAGGGTCGTTTTGACAAAACGACCGCCACATGGGATATGGAGCTAAAATTCCGCGTTCGCTTTATCAAAGTGCCGGAGAGGAGCTTTCCATATCGCCGTCATTTACAGATTCGTGAGGTCGCTGTCTTTGCTCTTGTGTGTAGATGTTGTAGAAAATTTTGGCTGAAATTTCCGGAAGGCGAGTCGGGAAGAATCAGCACGAGTCCGCTAGCATTTGGACAGGTCTAGCCCGGAGAATTTGAGTCACCGGAGCGGGGTGGATACTCGTGTTTGAAACCGGCAGCTTTCTTTCGTTCGTTGGGGCGGGTGCCTCGGGAGAATGGCGGCGTTGCGGATTTGACGCATTATC
>JBKEAD010000006.1:0-10972 GCA_047971915.1 Chthoniobacterales bacterium | reverse complement strand
AGCACTTCCGCTAAGAATAAAAATACCGGCAAAGACTAGAAAGTATAAAACGACCATTAGTTACCAGCCTCCTCTGAAGTTGGGGTTGTGTTTTGCTCATCGACAGCCGCTGGAGCCTGCTCACCCTCTGTAGTAACAGCCTGCACGGCTTCGGTCTCCGGAACAGGGGTATTATCTGCCGGAGCTTCCACCTCTGCTGCGGGTGCAGGTGCAGGCTCTGGAGCAGGTGTTGCTGCCGGCGCAGGCATTCCACCCACGGGATAAGCTTCTTTCACATCCGTTCCTTTAGCCGACAACTCGGCAACCGTCAGCTCCATAGCACGCTCCACGGGAATCTGCACCTTGCCTTTCTCGCGATCGAGCCACGCATAGGAAGTTTCCTTAGCCTCATCTTCTTTCTGAATTTTATCCAACGTTTCGAGACGCGTCGCACGACGCAGACCCTCCTCGTCAAAAGCAGCGTCCGGTTTCGACACAAGCCACTTGGAGCCCAACCAAAAAAGCAGGACCATCAGAAAAGCTAAAACGATGTAAAAAAATAACGACCGTTTACTTGCGGGACCGGATGTAGAAGAAGTTTGATTCATGAGTTTTAGTTCAGCAGACGAATGGACGCTTGCAGACGCGGATCTTTCACCGGCGAAAGCGGAGTATCGCCCAGACGTTTCAAAAAGACTGCTATGAGGGTGGAGCCAATCGCGACAACACAGAGTAAATCGAGCCAGCTTGGGTGCACATTTGCCTGATGCAGGGTAGGCATCACGATGATATACATATCAAGCAAATGCATCACAAGAATCCAGCAAGCGATGGCACAAAGAATACGGGGATTGCGCTTTGTGGCTTGTGGTAAAAGCAGGACAAAAGGCAACCAGAAATGCCCGATGACCATGATGATGTTCAGAAGATTCCAATTTTCCGTATTGCGACGAAGGAAATAAACCGTCTCTTCGGGAATGTTCGCATACCAGATAAGCATGTATTGGCTAAAGCCGATGTAGGCCCAGAAAACGGTAAACGCGAGCATCAATTTACCCATGATGTGGTAATGCTCGACCGTCACAACATTTTTTAAATAACCCACTTTCTGCAATCCGGTAATAACAAGCACAAGCACACACATCGAGCTCAAAGCCGTGCCTGCAAAAATATAAACACCCCACATGGTCGAGAACCAGTGGTAGTCGAGGCCCATGAGCCAATCGACCGCTGAAAAAGTGAGACAGACCGCAAAGAGAATCGCTCCCGGCATCGTGACACGACGACTGAAGATCGTGTATTTCGGATCACCATCCGCATCTTGCTTTACAGAAAAACGCTTTAGCAAATAGGCCGCCAAGCCAAAGTAAGCAAAATAAGCCACAGCACGGATCCAGAAAAAAGGTTTATTCAAATAAGCCGCTTTTTCATCTAGCACGATATCCTGCCCGGCAGGCACAACCATCCAATGCCACAAAATCGGAGCCACAAAAATCAGCGGAAGAAATAACACGGCCATGATTGGCAAAAGGTTCGCCACATTTTCTAATTGCCGACGCACGACCACGCTCCACTCACAGTCAAAGCCATGATGAACAAGAGTCCAAAAAAGCCCTCCCATGCAAAGAGTGAGGAAGTAATAAAAAGCAAAAAGATAAGAAAAGGCAAACTGTTCGCTGTCGAAATACCCCCACACCAAGCAGCCGAGCAGGCTGATGATGGCAAGCAAACCAACACCAAGCAAACGTCCGCCGACGTGTTTGTAATCGAAGTATTCGGGTTTAATTTCCTGAGGTCCGTGGTCGCTCATAGCAAATGATCAAAAAGTAAATTCCTAGTTGGCAGGTTCCGCGTTGAGTTTAGCCAGTTCCTCGGCAGGCACGTCAGCCGTCGTGGCAGCTTGGGCGCGTTGCAGTGCTCGCATATAGGCAATGATTGCCCAGCGATCAGGAACCTGAATGTTGTGGCCATACCCCAGCATCGTGCTTTTGCCGTGGGTAATCGTGTTAAAAATCTCACCATCCGCCATTTCACGGATTCGGGTGGCTTGGAGGTCGGCAATCGTCGCAAAGCCGTATTCTTTTACGACACCCTTGCTGTCGGCAACCGCACCGTGGCAGATACGACAGTTAATTTCGTAGCGCTGTTTACCACGTGCCATCAAAGCCGTATCGACTTTTATCGGGATGCCTGTGCCCCAGTTGTCGCCGAGTTTACCCGTGTTCACATAATCATCCGAATCTGTAAACACGATGTCATTGTAAGGTCCATCCATCGCCACAACCTCGCCTGAAATCGGATCTTTTAGAGGACTGGAGTAGCCCAGCGTGACCGTGCCGGGCACTGGCGGACGATTACCACGGCCATCGGCAAAGAAGTCAAAAGGAGCCTGCGCTTTGACCTTTGGCTGCCAATCCATATCAGGAAAAATCTCGATTGGCGGACGTTTAAAGTGATGCCCCCGAAAACCGGCGATACTTACGACGGCTATGACCGAGAGAATAAGAAGTAGGAAAAAATATCTCAACATAGCATCAATCCCCGTGAATAAGAGTTAAGTGTTTACCCCCGAGAGATTCTAGGAGTTCTGTGACGCGCTGCTCCGAAAAGAGAGGGTCCGTCGATTCGATATTAATAAAAAATCCATCTTCAGAAACTTTCACAAAACGATCCCAGTTGAAAAGCGGGTGGTTGTAGCGTGGCAGACCATTTATCATCAGCATCCCAAAAACCGCCGTAAAAGAAGACAACAAAATCGTCAACTCAAACATAACAGGGAAAAAGGCCGGGACTGTAAAGAAATTCACCGGCTTACCCGCAACCACGAGCGGATATTCGATAACCGACGTGTAAAATTGCAAAATAACACCGATAGAAAATCCGGTTAGACCGCCCAAAAAAACAAGGGCACTCAACCAAGACTTCCCAATTCCCATTGCCTCGTTCATTCCGTGAATTGGAAATGGGGAAAAGGTATCCCAGCGGCGGTAGCCTGCATCGCGGATTTTCTCCGCAGCGTGAAAAAGATCAGTCGCGCTTTCAAATTGCGCGATGATGCCGTGAATCGGCTCGTTAGTATTTCCGGCAGTCTCAATCATTTGTGGTCACCTCCGTGATGAGGGTCAGATTCAGGAAGCACGGCTTTAACTTCAAACATACAGATCATTGGTAAAAAGCGCATGAATAGTAAGAAGAGTGTCGTAAAGAGGCCAAAGGTTCCGACAAAGGTCCAGACATCCACCCAAGTCGCATCGAAGACGCGCCAGATCGAGGGCATAAAGTCGTGTTGCAGCGTGGTTCCGATAATTACAAATCGCTCATACCACATACCTGCGTTCGGGAATTGAACGGCGATCCAGACAAAGATCAGGTTCGTGCGTGCCCATTTGAACCAGAATACCTGAGGCGCAACTACGTTACAAAACATCATCGGAATGTAATACCACATCGCTCCTTCGCCGGTTACGCGATACCAGAAAGCGGCGCGCTCGTAGGGGTTCGCTCCATACCACGCGATGAAAAGCTCCATGAGGTAGGCATAACCCACAAGCGTGCCGGTCATCAGAATGATTTTACACATTTTATCAATGTGATTGGCCGTGACCATGTCGCCGAGAGGCTTGTAGATCGCTTTGGCAGGAATCAAAATCGTAAGCACCATCGCAAAACCACCAAAGATAGCACCCGCAACGAAGTAAGGCGGGAAGATGGTCGTGTGCCAGCCGGGAATGACCGATGTCGCAAAGTCGAAGGAAACGACGGAGTGAACCGACAAAACAAGCGGAGTCGAAAGTCCTGCCAGCAGCATGTAGGCCATCTCGTAATGCTTCCACTGGCGATTGCCGCCGCGCCAACCGAGCGCAAGAATCCCGTAAGCAAATTTACGAATTTTTGTCTTAGCACGGTCGCGCAGTGTCGCAAGATCGGGAATCAACCCCGTATACCAAAAAAGAATAGAAACGGTAAAATAGGTCGAAACCGCGAAAACGTCCCACAAAAGCGGACTGCGGAAGTTTTGCCAGATAGCATTTGCCGTCGGAACGGGTGCCAAGAACCAAACCATCCAGACACGGCCTACGTGCAGAGCCGGGTAAAGCCCCGCACAGACAACGGCAAAGAGAGTCATCGCCTCCGCCGCGCGGTTAATGGACGTTCGCCATTTTTGGCGCGTTAAAAATAGAATCGCAGAGATCAGCGTTCCGGCGTGACCGATACCGATCCAGAAAACGAAGTTGGTAATGTCCCATGCCCAGCCGACAGGGTGGTTGTTTCCCCAGACGCCGACGCCTGTGGAAATCTGATAGGCAAAGAGGGAAAAACAAACCAGTGCGAGTGAACCCGTAATGGAAATGGCAATCCACCACCACAGGGGAGTTTTTTCCTCGACGATGGAGCTGACGTAGGTGCTGATCCAGCCCGTCTCGCGATTATTTTCGACGAGGGCGGGCCGCTCGAGACTAACCCCCGATTTCGCGGGGCCTGATTTTTCGATTGTCGCTGTAGCTTCGGACATGAGCGGGTTTTAAATAGTTGTTTTACGCACCGGCGTGGGTTCCATGATCGACGCCTGAAGGAATGTGCTCCTCGCCGGCTTCTCCGTGGTGCCCGTGGTGGGGTTCGGTATTGATACGTCCGACGTTGTCCGCGCCGGGCATTTTCATGTTTGGATTTTTGATTCGTGCAAGATAAGTCACGCGAGAGCGAGCATTGATGTAGTTGAACATCGTGTAGCCGCGATCACTTTTGCGAGCTTTGGCCACTGCACTTTCCGGGTCGTTTTCGTTTCCGAAAAGAATAGCGGACGATGGGCAAGCTTGCTGACAAGCCACTTGGAACGGCCCGACGGGCACCTTGCTCTTGGCGGTCGGTCCCGCTTTGACGGAGCGAGCGAGTTTTGCCTCTTCGATACGCTGGCTGCAGAAAGTGCACTTCTCCATGACACCACGCATACGGACGGTGACATTGGGGTTTTTGACCATTTTGAGGCTGTCGGCCATGCCCTTTTTCGCAGCGGGTCCCCAGTAGAGCTTGTCGAGCGGACGCTGGTTGTAGTCGAAGTAATTGAAGCGGCGCACTTTCCAAGGACAGTTGTTTGCGCAGTAGCGTGTGCCGATACAGCGGTTGTAGGCCATGAGGTTTAGCCCGTCTTCGCTGTGGACGGTTGCATTTACCGGGCAGACCGTCTCGCAAGGAGCGTTTTCGCAGTGCTGACACATGATTGCTTGGGGCACCATCTCGGGTTCTTCAGCTTCGCCGGCGAACCAGCGGTCGATTCGGATCCAAGCCATATCGCGACCGCGACGGATTTGGTCTTTGCCGACAACGGGCACGTTATTTTCAGCACGGCAGGCTACGATGCAGGCGTTGCAACCCGTGCAAGTATTTAGATCGATGGACATTGCCCACTGCTCGGGGCTTGTGAGCACGGTATTTTCGTAGAGCGAGATTCCTTTTTTGACGAGCGGTGGCAAGTGGCTGTCCTCGCCGATATTTTTCGCAAATGCAGGGTCTTGCTGGAATTTCTCTATCGTGCCTTCGCGAGCGAGGTCGCGGCCTTCCATGCTGGAGTGCAACTGCGTCGCAGCAAATACGTATTCTTTGCCCGTCTTGCGGAGTTTTACATTATTTGCAAATTGCAGTCCCTGCGTCGTGCGAAGTGGGTAGGCGTTGAAACCAACCTTGTCGAGTATGGCGTCTGCGGCTTGGCGTCCGTAGCCGAGCGCGATCGAGTAGGAGCCCGCAGCGTGGCCAGGGGCGATCATTACGCCTGCCGAGATTTTGGAATCTCCGGAGGTGATTTCGACGATATTTCCTTCTTTCAGATCTTGAGCTTCGGCGTCTGCTGGGCTGACGAGCAGGGCGTTATCCCAAGTTAATTTCGTTGCAAAATCCGGTGCTTCTTGGAGCCAAGAGTTGTTGGCGTAGCGACCGTCGTCCGTGCTGGAGCTTTGGATAAATACTAGCTCTTCACCTTCGGAGCGGACCGGACCGGCCTTTGCTAAAGCAGCAGCGGCAGCACTTGCATTGAAGGTTGCTTTGCTTTGCGGATAGGCCGATTTTTCGAGGTAGCCGATTTTTAAAAACTCGTTCCATGCAGAGGCGAGATCAGCACCACTGAGAGCAGTTTTTGCAGCAAAGGTCTGTTTTACTTGGGCGGGGCCGTTCAGATCTTCATCGCTTTTTCCGAGTAGGATTCCGAGCAGGTCGAACTCAGGAATACCATTCCATAGCGGCAAAATCATCGGCTGCACGGCAGAGTAAACTCCGCGGAAGGTCAGCGCGTCTTCCCAAGACTCTAGATAATGCGCTGCTGGCACATACCAGTTTGCCCGTTTTGTGGTTTCGTTTTCAAAAACTGACCATACGAGCGTGTCGGAGACTTTTGCCAAGGCATCGCTGAATTTCAAATCTGCCGGGGCATTGTAAACCGGATTTCCGCCGAGGATGATGAGGGTATTTACCCCGTCTTTGTTGATTTCGGCTACTAAATCTTGGATGGATGCCGACTCTTTGCGTCCGGTTTCGAGGACTTCGAGCGTCGAGCCAAATGCGCCGAGGGCTTGGCTTATGCCGATGGCGAGCAACTGTGCTTGCAGGGGCTGCTGTGGTCCGGCGAGGACGGCTACTTTCCCCTGATGTGCTACGAGGTCGGCGGCACATTCGCGCACCCACGCTTCGTCGAAACTAGCACCTCCGCTTTCGGTGGAGGAGATGAGGGATTTTAAACTTGCATCTCCTGTCGCAGCGGCAACTTCTTTAGCAATCGCCAAAGCAAAGTCCGTGATCTGCCCTGCTTTAATACGCAGGCGGTGATCCGCCATGCCGCCCGTGAGACTAAATTGGTTCTCTGCGACGTAGAGACGATTCATCGGACGATCCGAATTCTCGGGATTGCGACGCTTATTGAAACCGCGAGCGTAGGAAGACCCTACTTCGTTGCAGTTTAAAAAATCACTTCCCAGAGACAAGACGACGTCGGCTTCTTCCAACTTCGGAGCAACCGAGGCTCCGGGACCAAAGGCGATTTTTGCAGCCTCTTCCTGAGTTGCCCAGCCGAGCGGTTCGTATTCGGCCCAAAGGGTCTCCGGGAAAGCTTTTTCAATTTCTTCGCGCAGGCGAGCTCGCGTCGGCGAGTCTTTGCGCTCAGACAAGATGGCTAATCCTTTGCCATTGCCGTCGAAACGCTTGCGAACGGAATCCAGAAAAGTCTTGAGGTCGGAAAGCTCTTTTTTCTCACCTTTGTCAGTAATATTTTTCCCGCGATGAGGGTCGTAGAGATCTAAAACCGAGGCCTGAGCAAACACATCGGTCCCGCCCTCGCTGCAAGGGTGCAAGGGATTTCCCTCTAGCTTCGTAGGGCGCCCATCTACAGTCGTAGCAACCAGCGGCATCGCTCCAAGTCGGGTAGGAATGCTCGTCGCGTAATAAAGGAACTTACCGGGAATCATCCACTCGGCAGCTTCAGTAAAGGGAACAAGGTGTGCTTCGGGGCGGCGGCAAGCCGTCAATCCCACGCCAGCGAGTGCCATCGAAGCACCCATGAGCTTCACAAAATCTCGACGGGACAACCCGCTATCTTCATAAACACCAGCACCCTCGGGGAACTCTCGCTGGAGATGCTCCTCGAATTCAGGTGAGTTTTCTAGCTCTTCGAGAGAACGCCACATTTTCGGGCGAACTTCACGGGGCGGATGGGGAATTACGCGTTTCATCGGTGGCAACCTCCACAGGTCGTAGGAGGATTGACATCCCACTCTTCTTTAAATTTCATACCAATTTCACGTTGAGTCGGCCCACCTTCTACGGGCTTCCATTTCATATTAAATACCTCTTCGGGCGGACGAAGTTTATTTTCCGGCGCACGGTGACAGTCTAGGCACCACGACATGCTCTGCGGCTCGTGCTGATAGATAACCTCCATCGTGCTCACATCACCGTGGCAGCTCTGACAGCTAACACCACGGTTCACATGCACGGCGTGGTTAAAATACGTATAGTCTGGCAACTTGTGAATCTGCACCCAGTTCACCGGGTCACCCGATTCGGCACTAGCCCGCATGGCGGCTAATTTTGGATTCTCCGACTGCACTTTGCCGGGACCATGACAAGCCATACAGGTCGCCGTGGTGGGAACATTCGAGTGCGCCGCAACCTCGACGTAGCTGTGACAATAACGACAGTCTAAACCAAGCTGCTCCACATGGATGACATGGGAAAAAGGAACGGGCTGATCTGGTTGATACCCCACCCGCGTATATTTCGGCGTAAAATAGTAGGTGAGTCCAATACACAAAACAACGACCAGAGCCGTCGCGCAAAGAATCAGCTTCAACGCCAGCCAGTTGGTCCATTTAGGGAAAAAATTAGCCATGAAATTATAATTCTACAAAAGATTCCGTCGAAGTCCGTATGGACAATCCGGCACAAATAAAGCGCAAGCCTACGCTAAACAAAAGGTAAAATGAAGTTATTAAATCAAGTCGGACTCGCATTGGTTAAGGGCAAGAAGGAACAATCCTAGGTGAGGGTTAGAGGAAATAATATTCTCCAATGTAAGTGTCAACCCATCCTTGTGAAAAAAATCACAAAAATTTAATTTTTTTTTCAAAACGAAACCTTTTCGACATAAGGATACGCCTTGTCCGGCAGGGAGAAGCAAGCCACAGCAGATTGGTTTATAATTTTTTTGATTTAAACGAACCCTACTTTGTCTAGGGAGTAAATCTTTGCTCAATCAATAATTTTTTTTCGAAAATCTTGCAACGTTCTCAGCTCCCCCCAATCAGCCCCGCGCATTTCACGCGCCCCTGCCTTTCGCCTTGGGCCGTAGCGACTCCGATTCGCTTCAAATATTTTCTCAACAAACACTTTCTTCCCCAATACGGCACCATCACAAAAATATCTTACGCGACAACGTAGCATTTCAGATACGCTTAACTTTCCTCCACTTGCTATCACCTCATTTACCCGCTCGCGGCTTATTCCCTGCCGTTTCTCTCTCTCATCTCCCTTGGCGTAGTTGCGTTCTTCTCCATGCTCAAACAATAGCCTCCGATACCTTCGAGATACTCCTTTCCAGTTCACTTTTCGGTTTATTCCGTAAGATGTTTGATCCAACAAACGACATAGTCCACGTCGCGCTAACAATCTCCCTGCGACAGCCTCTGCATACCCACACCAACGGTAATCTTTTGGATCATCGACAAGTCCTGCACGCACCGGATTCAACTCAATATATGCTGCCACGGTTAGCAAGGCCTCATCAGCCCCTTCCACAAGTAAGCTTTTGAACCGATCCTCCCACAATGGTCCTCGTCTTCCCACGCGTCGATTATACCAAACCGAAAATCGCTGCTTAAGTTCCTTCATAAACACCGACAAATCTCCTCGTCGGGCTTCATGCCGTGCGAGAAGTTCCTTTTCCCAAGTCGGACTTCCCGAAGTCCGTGCACGCTCTATTTCCTGTAACGCCAAAGAAGTTTCACCTTCCCCGATACAATGCAAAATCTTTAATTCTCTCTCTAGCTCCGAGAGAGAAAAAGGAGCCAGTTTCCCTGGTGCGGGAACTCGAAGTAAAAGGTGAAAATGGTTGGACATGAGGCAATAAGTAACAATCTCTACCCCCGTAAATCGTTCCAACCGACGCATCAGATAATAAAAATAGGTCTTTTCCTCGTCATCAAAAATAAAACGTTTTTCGATCACGCGGGAAATACAGTGGTAGTAGCCATCTTGTTCACAAGCAAAAGCCTTGTCAGAAGAATCGCCACGTCGATGTAATAATATCCGAGCCTGCCTCATAACAAAGTCACCCTTTCAAAAAACACCCATTACGTCAATATATATTTACCTGTCACTAATAAAAAGTGGGTTTTGTTTATTTCGCATTGCCAGCGAGGGGGGGAGAGGGCATTTTATGCGGCATATGAGTGTGGCTATTATTTTTTTAATCGGAACAGCCGTTGTCGCGTTGCTTATCTTTTTTTACTGTGTCGGACAATATAATGGGCTCGTGACCCTGCGAAATCGTTTTAAAAATGCTTTTGCTCAAATCGATGTGCAGTTGAAGCGTCGCTATGACCTGATTCCAAATCTTGTCGAAACCGCCAAGGGTTATATGAAACACGAGAGCGAGACTCTGGAGGCCGTGATGAAGGCGCGAAATGCAGCGGCGGGAGCCGGGCAACAGGCTGCCGCAAATCCGGGGGATCCGCGAGCAATGGCGGCTCTTTCGTCTGCCGAATCCGGTCTCACCGGAACACTTGGACGTTTATTTGCCGTGGCGGAGGCTTATCCCGACCTGAAGGCAAATCAGACAATGTCTCAGCTCATGGAAGAGCTTACCTCGACGGAAAATAAAGTGGGCTTTGCCCGGCAGGCTTACAACGATGCCGTGACGCTTTACAATACGCAGCGGGAGATTTTCCCAAGCAACATCATCGCGGGAATGTTTAATTTCGCGCAGGCAGAGCTTTTTGAGGTTCAGGAAGCCGAGCAGAAGGAAGCTCCCAAAGTGCAATTTTGAGTAAGAGGCAATCGGTGGACGATTTTTATAGGTGCTTTTTAATTTGCGGTCGTGTGGATGTGCTGTGCGCTGAGGCGGGGGGTGTATGAAAGCGAATTTTTTTCCAAGTTTAGAGGAGTTTAAAACTAATTTTCCGGCAAATCGGATTGCGCCCGTTTGGACGGAAATGGTTGCCGACGTTGAAACGCCGACTTCGGCTTTTGCGAAATTGGGCGGTCAACCCCCGGCCTTTTTATTGGAATCTGCCGAGCAGAGCGATCTCGTGGGGCGGCTTTCTTTTGTGGGCTACGGCTGTCAACTTAAAGTTTCTGCAACGGGTCATGATGTTCGTATTACGGATGCTGCCGGGAAGATGACGGAGTATAAATGTGAGAGTGATCCTCTGAAAGAACTAGAAAAATTACTTGCGGAGTTGCGTTGTGAACGCCATGCGGATTTGGAAGGTTTTTGGGGCGGTGCCGTGGGTTA
>JBKEAD010000222.1:0-8132 GCA_047971915.1 Chthoniobacterales bacterium | reverse complement strand
TAAGCGAGATGAGTCTGATTGATTGGATCGTATTTAGTTTCCCCTTGATCGTGATTTTATCGGTCGGTGTGTTGACGCATCGCTATATGAAGAGCGTGGCGGATTTTATGTCCGGTGGGCGTTTGGCGGGGCGTTATCTCCTGACTGTGGCGCGGGGTGAGATGGGGGCGGGAGCGGTGGTTTTTGTGGCGATGTTTGAGAGTATCTCAAAGTCGGGGTTTACGCTTTCGTGGTGGTATTGGTTGCAGACGCCGGTGTTGCTGCTGGTGGCGATTTCGGGTTTTGTGATCTACCGTTACCGCGAGACTCGGGCAATGACTCTGGCGCAGTTTTTTGAGATTCGCTATAGTCGGAGATTTCGTCTTTTTGCGGGTGCTCTGGGATTTTTTGCGGGGATTATGAACTTTGGGATTATACCGATTATCGGTGCGCGGTTTATGGTTTATATCTTGGGGCTGCCTAGGGAGCTGAGTCTTTTTTCTTGGGAAGTGCCGACGCATATCCCGCTGATGGCGATTTTGCTGGGGGTGACGCTTTTTATCACGCTGGCTGGTGGCTTGATTACGGTGATGGTGACGGATTGTTTGGAGGGGATCATGTCGCAGCTTTTTTACATCGTGATCATCGTGGCGCTTTTGCTCGTCTTTAGTTGGGATCAAATTGTGGAGGTGATCGCCTATCGTCCGGCGGGGCACTCGATGGTGAATCCCTTCGATTCGCTCGCGATAAAGGATTTCAATGTTTGGTTTGTTTTAATGCAGATGTTCATCGGGGTCTATGGAACGATGGCTTGGCAAAATGCGAGTGCGTATAATGCGGCGGCCTTTACGCCCCACGAGTCGCGGATGGCTACCGTCTTGGGGCGTTGGCGGGAAATGGGGAAAACGGCGGTGGTTACCTTGTTGGCTATTTGTGGGCTGACTTTTTTGCAAAATCCAGACTTTGCGCAGTTGGCGGCTCCGGCGATGGATACGATTTCGAACATCTCGGATCCGAGGATTCAGGAGCAAATGCGTATTCCAATCGCGGTTTCTTATTTGTTGCCGATTGGAATAAAGGGCGTGCTGTGCGCGATTTTGGTGATGGGGATTTTTGGTGGGGACTCGACGCATCTGCACTCGTGGGGGAGTATTTTTGTGCAGGATGTGGTGTTGCCTTTGCGGAAGAAACCTTTCACGCCGAAGCAGCATATTCGTTTGCTGAGGTTGTCGATTACGGGGGTGGCTATTTTTGCCTTTTTGTTTGGAACGTTTTTTCAGCAGACGGAGTATATCATGATGTGGTGGAGTGTGACGACGGCGATATTTGTGGGTGGTGCGGGGTCGGTGATTATTGGTGGTTTGTATTGGAAAAAAGGCACCACGGCGGCGGCGTGGGCGGCCATGTTGACGGGGTCGATTCTGGCAGGGGGAGGCATTATTATTAGGCAAATTTACGCGCAGGATTTTCCGTTGAATGGCATTCAGATTGCCTTTGCGGCGACCTTGATTGCGATCTCGGTTTACGTGATTGTCTCCTTGCTGACTTGCCGGGAGGATTTCAATATGGACCGAATGCTCCATCGCGGAAAATACGCGTTGCCGGATGTTACCGGGGAGAAAAAAGCGGAGCAGCACGGGAAAAAACTTTCATTGATTCAGCGGATGCTTGGTTTCAATAAAGACTTTACGAGAGGGGACAAGTGGACTGCGGGTGTCTTGTTTTGGTGGGGAATTTTTTGGTGTGCAGTGGCGATTTTTGGAAGCCTCTGGAATTTTCTCGCACCGTGGCCAAATGCGGTGTGGGTGATCTATTGGCATACTGTAGGTGTTGGTTTGCCGATCCTGTTTGCTCTTGTGACCGGGGTTTGGTTCACGTGGGGAGGGGTTCGCGATATGCGGCGGCTCTTTCGGCGTTTGCGGGAGGAAACAAGCAATCCGCTTGATGATGGCATGGTAGTGGATCATCAAAATCTGGATGAGCGAGAGGGGCGTGATTTTAAGACGGGTGGGGAAGTTTGATATACTTTTCTATTCTCGCAGGGTTTTTGGGGAGAGGGGGTCGCGGCCCTCGTCGGCATCGAGGTAGTCGAACATGGAGAGGACATCGCTGCGCGAATCGAGTCCGCTCTCGGCGATGCGTTTTTGTAAAATGGTGTTTAGGGAGTCCTGCCAGCCACGCTTGGTCATGAAGCCGTTCCAGAGCATGACTTGAAATTCGGTGGGTTGGTTGCCGTTTTGAAAAGACCAGTCGAGGAGAGCTTCGTAGGAGAGCCCCTCGGAGATTTTTTTGGAGAGATCTTCGTGGCGGATTCCTAAAAATTCGCAGCAGTAGGCGTCGAAGGCTTTGCCGATATTGGCGATGAGGTCTTCGTGGAGTTCGTTTGCTTGGTGGAGGCGGACTTTGTCCACCATGCGAGCAAAGTAAACGATGTTGCCTGTTTTTTTGTAGGGGCTGGAAGGGTATTTGCCGGGCATGCGGAGTCGAGGTGTTTTGTATTTTTAGTTTGCTTTTTCTGAGGGTGTAGCGGGAGGGAGTGTTTCTTTTTCTGTTGGTTGGTCGCTGTCAGTTTTTTGGGCTTCGGCAGCCGCAGCGGCTTTTGCTTTTGCTGCAAGTTTGGCTTCGATTTGGCTTTGTAAATATTTAGCTGCTTCGTTTTCGGGCCAGTCGATGAGAGCTTGTTGAACGGAGCTGAGGGCGTCTTCGAGGACGTCGGTATCGAGAAATTCAGCGGCCTTCCGGGTAGCGTTTAGGCTGCTTTGCATACCGGCTAGGTCGAGCTGGCTCAGGCGTGCAATTTCTTGTTGGCAGAGGTCGCGAACGGCTTCCATGGATTTTTTGGAGATGGGGCTGTATGAGGCAAAACGGTCCTCGGGGCCGATGCTGCGTTCGATACGGGCTTCGGCGGCGGCGATTTCTTTTTCGCGAGCTTCCCTGATGGATTTGGCCATGCTGTCGCTTTCGATTTTTATAATTTTTTCGCGTTCGGCTTCGCGGTAGTCGAAGGCGCGTATTTGGTGATTCATGGTCGCTTCTAGTTTGGATAAAACGTCCTGAACTTCGGTTACGGCTTGTGGGTAGATGGTGGAACCCGGGTAGTTTTTTTCGAGTTTTGCAAAGGCGTTTAAGCTGGGGATGATTTCGGCGTTTTTGTAGAGCGTGTTCATGCGCCGCCATTGTTCAATGGCTCTGACTTGGTAGTTTTGCGAGGCGGCGGCTTCGCTTTTTATCCAGTAGTGGTTGATTTTGATGTCGCCGGCTTTGAGTCGTTCGGTATCGGCTTCTAGGGCTTCTAGAGTTTTTTGGGCTTCGGAGAGAGATTCAAAATCTGGGTTGCGTCGTATGAAGCGTTTGTAGCGTGTGATGAGGGAGAGGAGATCGTCGGATTCAACCAAGTTTTCGGGAATGGGAATTTCGGTTATGGATCGGTATTCGGCCACGGCCGGGTCAGTTTTTTCGATAGAGAGAATCGAGGCGCGTGGGATATTTCGCTCTTCGCGGACACCTCGTGAAAAAATAACGCTCATCAGGACTTGGTCCGAAGTTTCGTTGAGCACTTTGCCTTTGAGCGTTTCCCCTGACTTTAGGGTTACTTTATCCGCACGGAGTTGACCTAGAGAGAAGGCGCAACTGATTACGAGGATGGTGAGTAAGAAGGTAGCGGGGGTTTTATTTATTTTCATGAGTAAGAGGTCGGTGAAATTGTATTTACTTTGTATTTTTTAACAAGTTTAGAAATGGAGATGAAGTGACTAAATCTAAAACGGCACTATGGGCAAGAATTCTGTCGTCGAGAAAGTATTCGGAGGGAGCTTCTAAGGTAAAGGTGCAGTCTGTATTTTCGGGAAAAAGCAGGAGTGCTTCGGGAAGTTGTTTTTTGAATTTTGGGAGTATTTTCGGCAAAAGTAGCCCTTTCGTAGCTTTTATTCCTTCAATTTCACTTCTGTTGTCAATCGGAATATGGGCGGCGGCGGTATTTATGATTTTTTTTGCAAGGTCCCGCTTCGTGTGATTGGTTGCATAAATGTAATATCCCGGAGCGTCGTAGTCTTCGTGGAGGGCGATTGCGAGGTCAAAGCGGCGGTTGAGGAGCAGGCTTTTGTGGGCAGCGGTTTGGCGGATGGAGTTGTCGTGGTAGGAGCGGTTGAGGTCGCGTCCTTGGGAGTCGGTGCGGCGGTTGTTGATGAGTCCCCAGGGATTGAGGCAGGGAAAGATTAAACAGTGCAGGGAGGAGAGGCGTTTTTTATTCGTTTCGGCCCAGTGGAGGAGCGCGGCGGGGCCGGCTGGCTCGTCTCCATGAATGCCAGCGGATAGGTAGATGGATGTTTTTTTTTCTTGAGAATGGAGTGCCGCTTTTTGGGGAGTGGAGGATTCCAGATAGAAAATCTCTTGTTTTCCGGCTTGGGCAAAGCGGTGCATTTGGAGATTGCTTTGCTTGGCGATTTGCCGCCAGCGTTTTACCAAGTCGGTGTAATCGTGTGCCGCTTTAAATTTGGAGGCGATGCGTCGTAGGGGATGTTTAGAATGTGGGCTTATTTTTTTTGCGGCCATTTTTGCAGAGGCGGACAATTTACAAAAGAGGCTTAATCAATCAAGCGGCGATTGATGTTGTCGTAGGCATCGATGCGGCGGTCGCGAAAAAAGGGCCAATGTGTGCGTTGGGTTTCGACCGCTTTGCTTTCGATTGGGACGACGAGGACTTCGGCTTGCTCAGTTGAGGCTTTGGCTAGAATTTGTCCGGCGGGATCGGCGACGAAGCTTTGTCCCCAGAATTCGATGCCGTCTCCGCCCTCTGGAGTTTCGAGGCCGATGCGGTTGGCGGCGGCAACGTAGCAGCCGTTGGCGATTGCGTGGCTGCGCTGGATGGTTTCCCAAGAGTCGTGTTGGCGTTTTCCGTATTTTTCTTTTTCGGAGGGGTGCCAGCCGATGGCGGTCGGGAAAAATAATATCTCGGCTCCGCTGAGGGCGGTGAGGCGTGCGGACTCGGGATACCATTGGTCCCAGCAGACGCAGACACCGATTTTTCCGTGTGCTGTGTTCCAAGAGAGAAAGCCAAGATCGCCGGGGGTGAAGTAAAATTTTTCGTAAAATAGGGGGTCGTCGGGAATGTGCATTTTACGATATTTTCCTAGCAGAGAGCCGTCGGCATCGATGATGGCAGCGGTGTTGTGATAAACTCCGAGGGCGCGTTTTTCAAAGAGAGAGGCTACGATTACAACGTTGAGTTCCTTTGCGATGAGGCCGAGTCGCTCGGTGCTTGGGCCGGGAATTGTCTCGGCGAGATCGAAGTATTTATGGTCTTCGGCTTGGCAAAAATAGAGCGAGCGAAAGAGTTCTTGTAGGCAAATAATATTTGCGCCACGTGCAGCCGCGTCGTGGATGCCTGCGATGGCACGTTGAAAATTCTCTTCCGGATCTTCGCAGCAGGCATGCTGAACGAGGCCGAGTGTGCATTGTCTGTATTGATTACTCATGAAGTTGTGCTAGTCTTTTCGACTATGACAAAAAAGCAACTTTTCGTAAATTTTATCGTAGTCGGTTTGACTTTTTGCTTCCAAACGTTCAGCCATGGTGCCGACATGAGTGATTCAAATAAAGATATTCGCGTTATTTTCAAAACGGACAAGGGTGACATCAAGGTGACAGTGTTTGCCTCGGAAACTCCTGTGACCGCAGCAAATTTTCTAAACCTTGCTAAAAAAGGATATTACGATGGTCTGACTTTTCATCGTGTGATTCCTGATTTTATGATTCAAGGTGGCGATCCGACTGGAACGGGTGCCGGCGGTCCGGGCTATAAATTTGAGGATGAAATTCGTCCGAATTTGAAACATGATAAACCGGGCATCCTCTCGATGGCGAATGCCGGTCCGGGGACCAATGGTAGTCAGTTTTTTATCACGCACGTGGCGACTCCTTGGCTGGATGGAAAGCATACTGTCTTTGGTGAAGTGACCGAGGGGCAGGATGTGGTAAATAAAATCGCTGGCGGCGATAAGATCGTCTCCATCGAAGTTTTGGATTCGACGGATGCTCTTTTTGAAAAAGAAGCTGACCGAATCAGCGAATGGAATGCTCGGCTTGGCAAGTAAGCCAATCGAAAAAAATTAAATAAGCAAAGGCGCGGGACAAAAAAGTCCCGCGTTTTTTTTCGGTGTCGAGATATTACCCTGTCTTTGCATCGTAGATGGTGAGAAAGATACTGAGGAGAGAGCAGATGGCTGCGGCAAGTGCTAGGCGGAGCGTATTTTGAAAGAGTAGGGGAGCTAAGACTCCCGAGCAAAGACTGAAGCAGGTGAGGTTGAAAGCTGCCATGAGGGAGGAGGCGAGACCTCGACGTTCCGGAAGCGCATCCAGCGCATGCAGTGTCATTTGTGGGGTGACAAAGGAGATGCCGAAGCTCTGCAAAGCAATTGGCAGAATAGACCAAGGAATACTTGGCGGAAATAAGGCGGCTTGTGAGATATTCCAAACACCCGCGATGGCGATGATCGTGAAGCCAAAGACTAAAATAGACTTTGCCCGCCAAGTATGGGCGACCCGCCCGGAAAGGAAGGCACCGGACATCATGCCGAGAACCATCGGGATAAAAAGCCAGCCAAAGGCTGTCTCGGGAAGTTTGAGAAGCTCCATGATGAATACAGGAGCCGAGGTGACGTAAATGTAAATGAGGCTTGTGGCCAGACTGATAGCGATGGAGCGCAAAATAAGCGCACGGTTTGCGAGTGCTTTTAGGTAGTCACGCACGGTGGTGCTGAGGTGTAGGGGGTGGCGGCTTTCCGGCGGTAGGCTTTCCGGTAGATGGAGACCGCAGGTGATGAGGAGAAAAATAGCGAAACCCGCCATAAAGAAAAAGATGGAGTGCCAACCCAAGTAATGCTCTAGCCAGCCTCCGATGATGGGTGCAAATACCGGGCCAATGCCGAAAATAACGGTGACGTAGGAGAGGACTTGCGTGGCTTTTGAACCTGAAAAAATATCGCGAATCATGGCACGACCCACGACCATTCCCGTTCCGGCTGAGAGACCTTGTAGAAGACGGCAAAGCATTAGAAAGAGTAGGGAGTTTGCGAAGGCGGCGGCGAGTGATGCCAAGGTGTAAAGTGCGAGTGCGAGGAGAATGACGGGGCGACGTCCGAAGGAGTCGGAGAGTGTGCCGTGAAAGAGCGTCATTACGGCCATTGCGCAGAGGTAAATGGTCAGCGTTTGCTGGATCGCACGGATATTTGTTCCAAAGTCGGATGCCAGTGAATTAAAGGAGGGGAGATAAACATCTACAGAAATGGCCGGCAGCATGGATAGTGCCGCAAGTAGAAAAACGAAGTATCCCAATGCGATTTTTAGTTTTGGAGTGGAGTGATCCATGTGTGCGTTTGTCATTGCAAAAAAACGAGCCCCGTGTGTGTTTCACAGGGGCTCGACCAAGCTGACGGACGGGATTTTATGTTATCTTTAAAAAGCAATCAAGCGTCGGTGATTTAAAAAAATAAAAAGAGATGGCGGAGAAGACGGGCTCTAATTATTCCCTGCACTTGCCGAGGCTTTTACGGTGATGATGTCGTGTGGGGCGGCCTCTTTTTGCCCGGCTGGGCTTACGCGGATGTAGTGTGCTTTTTCGCGTAGAGCTTGTAGATTTCCGGCTCCGAGGTAGCCCATACCGGATTGGATGCCGCCGATGAGTTCGCGTAGAACGCTGTCGAGCGGACCTACGGATTCTTTGAGAGCTTCGATCCCTTCCGGTGCCGCTTTTGATACGGCGTCTTTTTTATCATGTCCGTAGCGGGCAGCGGAGCCTTCCTTCATGGCTTCTCGGCTGCCCATGCCTCGGTATTCTTTGTAAACTTTTCCGTTGATTTCCATGATGCGTCCGGGTGCTTCGTCGCAGCCGGCTAGGAGTCCGCCGCAGATGACTCCATTTGCTAGGGTGAGGGCTTTTACCATGTCGCCGGATTTTGAAATACCGCCGTCGGCGAGGATGCTGACTCCGTGTTTCTCGGCAGCACGGGAGGCGACGTAGAGGGCGGTCATTTGTGGAATGCCGACTCCGGCGACAACGCGTGTCGTGCAGATGGAGCCCGGGCCTTGGCCGATTTTTATACAGTTGGCTCCGGCTTCTGCTAGAAAATCTACACCCTCGGCACTCGTTACATTTC